>CANIID010000024.1 GCA_947467315.1 Betaproteobacteria bacterium
CGCAAACCGATCCTACACCTCGCTATCGCGATGCAGCAGCGCGCATGGATGCAAGGTCTGTGGGATGCCGCAAAAACGTTCGACTTGCCCGCTACTTTTGCGCCACTTCATCCGTCCGGATAAAGCGCTAATGGAAAATCTCGGTTCAACCCGCGGCCCGAGGCGAGGGAAGCAAGCGAGGACAACGATGAACCATCCTGATGTCGCGACGTTTGGCTCGGCCAGTGCGCTGGAAGAAACCATCACGCTGCAACAAGCGAAGAAGCTGATTCAGTGCATGGCGCACGAGCAGAGTTTTTTGTTGCTGGCGCCGCCCGGCGTGGGTAAATCCGAGATGGTGGTTCAGGCCGCGCAGGAGGCCGGCTTGCCGTGCCGCTCGCTGCTTGGCACGCAGATTGCACCCGAAGACGTGAGCGGCATTCCGCGCATCATCGGCGAGCGCTCGGTGTTTTGTCCGCCGCGCATCTTGCTGCCGGAGAACCCCGAGCCGTTTTGTTTGTTCCTCGACGAGTTGCCCGCCTGCGCGCCCGACGTGCAAAAAGCGTTTTACTCGTTGCTGCTCGAGCGCCGTCTCGGCGAACATCAATTGCCCGCCGGTACCTGGGTGGTGGCCGCTGGCAACCGCATGCAGGATCGTGCGCTGGTGCGCGCGATGAGTTCGGCGCTGGTGAACCGCGTCACGCTGCTCAATGTGCGCGTCGATCACGAAGAGTGGTTTACGTGGGCTGCGCGTCACCAGGTGCGGCCGGAAATACTCAGCTTTGTGCGCGCTATGCCCGATGCGCTGATGCGCCCGGTGCCGCCCGACCCGGTGCCGTTTTCCACACCGCGCGCGTGGGCGCTGCTGTCGCGCGCGCTGGATCTCGCGCAAGGCGCGGGCGTACTCACACGCGAGGCGCGGCGCGCGCTGGCTTTCGGCCGGCTCTCCGCCGAGGATGCGGCGGTGTTCTGCGCACTGGCCGAAGAGCTGATCGGCGCCATGCAGCCCGCCGCGCACTATGTCGAACATCCGGAGGCGTTGCCCAAGAGCGAAGCGGGGCGCTGGTTTATTTTGAACTGCATCCGTCAGCAGGTGCGCGACGATAAACTCATCGGTATCAAGCCGGTAGCCATTAATCGCTTTCTGCGCGGCCTGCCGGCGGAAAATCAACTCACGCTGCTCACCGATCTGGTGGAGCGCTGGGGCGCGCTGGGCGCCGACAAGGCGATGTTTGATTTGCTGAAAAGCGTCGCGAAAATCTGATGGCTGCCGTGCTGTCCGCGCGCGACACGCTGGCGCGCATCCACAAGGGTTTGCGCATGGTCACCGTGCCGTTTCCGCATTTGTCGGGGCTGGTGGCGGCGGCGCGGGTGTCGGTGGACGAGCGCGTGCCCACGGTGGGCGTGTTCGCGTCGGGGCGCATGGTGGCGAACCCGTCATTCATCGCCAGGTTGAAGGACAACGAACTGGTGTTCGTGCTGGCGCATGAAATGCTGCATCTCGCGCTGCGTACGCATGACCGCATGCGTGGCAGCGATCCGATGCAGTTCAACTACGCGCACGACTACATCATTAACGACATGCTGCGCGCGGAACTCGGCTTTCAATACATACCGGCGGGCGGCCTCGATATGCCCGGTGCGCGCGAGAAATCCGCCGAGCAGATAATGTTGGAGATGTGCAAGAACGCCGCGCAGATGCAGGCGAAAACGCGCGTGTTTGACGGCGAGTCAACCACGGTGCGGCGCATGTTCCAGTCTGGCGAGGGCCAGAGCGATGCGGGTGAAGCCGGCGACGTTCTGGGGAATGCGCTCGAAAAAAAATTGTTTCCGCACGAAGCCGCCGAACAGGACGCACAGGCCGAGACAGTGAAGGAGCTCGCCGCCAAGGCGCTCAGTTTGGCCCAGGCCATGGGTGCGATGAAAGGCATGCGTGGTTTCAGCGCGGGTGATGACACGCAAACCGTGAACGCGCTGCGCGGGCTTTACCGCCCGCCGTGGGAAGTCGCGCTGCAACGCTGGCTGGAATCGGTGGCGCCGGGCGAGCGCACCTTCACGCGTCCGTCGCGGCGCGGCGAAGCGTGCGTGGATGGCGTGCTGCCGGGCCGCCGCCGCGAAGGCTGGATGCTCAACATTGTACTCGACACCAGCGGTTCGATGAGCGATGAAATACCGCGCGCGCTGGGCGCCATCGCCGATTTCTGCGACGCGGTGGGCGTGGATCAGGTGCGGCTGGTGCAGTGTGATACCGCAATGACGGCGGACGACTGCATCGATCCCGCGCAGTTGGAAAATTTTCAGGTGAGCGGCTACGGCGGCAGTGATCTCTCACCCGCGCTGGCGCATCTGGCCGCTGATCCGGCGGTGCGTGCGGCCATCGTGATTACCGACGGCGAAATAGACTACTCGCGTGACGCGCCGCCGTACCACGTGCTGTGGGTGCTGCCGCAAAGCAGCGGCGCGGCGTTTAACCCGCCGTACGGGCGGGTGGTTGTCATGGGTGGCACGTGAGGGGTGAGGCGCGGGTGGCCTGCCGACAATGCCGGGGTTACCCCTCACGCCTCACGCCTCACGTAATCGGAGATTGCCCATGAAAGTAATGCAGGAACTCGTAGCCTACTTTGATCGCAAGCGGCAGCTCACGCCCAGGCAGCTGCGCAAGCTTTTAGAGCAGGGCTTTCTCGCCGCCGATGCGCCGCCGTCGATAGCCGATCTATGCAATGCCATCGGCGCGACCTATTATTTTCGCGTGCTGGGTGCGGCGCAAGGCCCCCTGTGGGGCACCGACATCTATACCGGCGATTCGTCGCTGGCGGCTGCAGCGGTGCATGCGGGCGCGCTCAAGGCAGGCGAATCCGGCGTCGTGAAAGTGACCGTGGTACGGCCGTTAAAGCAATACGCCGGCTCGGTGCGCAACGGCGTGACCAGCAATGCGTTCGGGCGCTACGGCAGCGCGTACAAGCTCGCGCGGGTGTAGTTTAAGTATATGTTTTTATTGAATTATTTATAACGAATGCTTGGCGGCTTCCCACTGATCCAGTTTGCCGCGCGCGTTGTTGATCGCGCGATCCATCGCGCTGTCGTGGCCCGGCATTTTGGCGGTGAGTTCAATCACATAGCCATTCGGATCACGAAAATAAATCGAATGTAAAAAACCGTGGTCGGCGATGCCGCGGGTGTGGATGCCGGCGGCTTTACCCTTGGCAAGCATGCGTTGCAGCGTGGCTTCATCGACTTCGAGCGCGATGTGCAGATCGAAATCGTGTTGTACCTTGAACTCAAACGGCTGATCCGGCGCTTCGAAGAACGCGAGAAACGAGCCGTCGTCCATTTGATAAAAAGAATGCAGCACGCGGGTCATGCGCCCGCTTTTGGTTTCGTTGATTTCAAACGCTTCGGCCAGCGGTAACTCCAGAAAATCCTCGTAGAACTGGCGCGTTGCTTCGGAGTCCCGGCAGCGGTAGGCGTTGTGATGCAGTCCGTGTATGTGAGGCATGATGTTTTCTCCGGCTATCACAGGCCCAAAAACTTACCGTCCTTGTAGCCGCCGACGAAGTATTGGTAAAAGCCTTCGTTGACCTTGGCCCACGTCGGGCGCGCTTTCATGGTGCTGATCCAGCGCGTGACGTTGGGGTAGGCGTCGTATTTCAGATGCGTGACTTCGCCCGCCGTCAGAATACATACGCCGAGGTAATCCGCCAGCGAGAGGTGATCGCCGCAAATGAATTTGTTTTTCGCGCCAAGCAGGTTTTTATCGAGGATGCCGAGCCAGTGATTGGCTTTCTTTTGCGCGCGCGCCAGCGTGGCGCTTTGCACCGCTGCGTCCGGGTAGATCGCATCGGGAAACGCCTGCGCATACACGAGGCCATAGCCCAGATCGCGATACAGGCCGGTGTTGAACCAATCCATCATTTCGTTCACGCGCGCGCGCTGTTTGATATTGGCGGGGTAGGCAGGCGAGCCGTTTTTCTCGGCCAGGTATTTGAGAATGGCCGAGCTTTCGGAGAGGCGGAAATCGCCGTCTTCGAGCACAGGTATCTGCGCATTGGGATTGACGGCGAGATACGCGGGCTGCTTGTGCTCGCCTTTGAAAAGATCAACCAGTTGCATGTCGAGCGCGATGTTTTCGTCGGCGGCCAACAACATGATCGGGCGGCTGACGGTGGATACCGGATGGAAATAGAGTTTCATGTCGAACGCCTCAAATAAAAGTGTTTAAAAACATATACTTATTATATATTGGGCGATGGGCGCGATAGCGCTTTGCGCCGGGCGATGATTGTATGCCTGCGTCCGCGTGTTGAACAGCGGCGTGATGGGCCCGCCGCGCCTACCAGATTGCGGCGCGATTTGCCGGTGCGCGTGCGGCGGCTGCGTGCGACGGCAATGCGGATGTTAAGATTCGTTTTCAGCTATTTCAATCGCACCTATCGTACAACCGTCATCCGGGGATTCAATGAAGACAGCAACAGCGCGCCAACGTGGCGTGGAGCACGATATCGTTCAAATTCCGCAAGCCGGCGAGGTCGCGCCGTACTATGAGCCGCAGAGCAATGAAGTCGCGGTGTTCGAGGCGGCTTACAAACGCCGTTTGCCGGTGATGTTGAAAGGCCCGACGGGCTGCGGCAAGACGCGTTTTCTCGAACACATGGCGTTCGCCTTGAATCGTCCGCTGGTGACGGTGTCGTGTCACGAGGATTTGACCAGCTCCGATCTGGTCGGGCGCTTTTTGCTTGAGGGCGCCGAAACCGTGTGGCAGGACGGGCCGCTGACGCGCGCGGTGAAAGCCGGCGCGATTTGCTATCTCGACGAAATCGTCGAGGCGCGCACCGACTCCACCGTGGTGATTCACTCGCTGACCGATCATCGCCGCAAACTCACCATCGAGAAAAAAGGCCAGGAAATCGACGCGCATGAAGATTTCATGCTGGTGATTTCGTACAACCCCGGCTATCAAACCGTGTTGAAGGATTTGAAGCCCTCGACCAAGCAACGTTTTATCGGCATCAACTTCGATTTCCCCAACGAGGAAGTCGAGCGCAAGATTCTGGTGAGCGAAGTGCCGGGCTTGTCGCAGGAGACCGCGCAGCAGTTGGTGGCGGCGGGGCGCAAGGCGCGCTTGCTGAAAGATCACGGTCTTGAAGAGGCGACCTCCACGCGCGCGCTGGTGTATGCGGCGTCGATGATGGGCGCGGGCCTTGATCCGGTGGCGGCGTGTCAGGTGGCGATGGTGAATCCGATTACCGACGATCCCGAGCTGGCCGAAGCGCTGATGGAAATCGTCAACGCGCATTTTGCCGTGTAGTGGCTGACCAGGTTAACGTGCAGTGAGTTCCCCTGAAATTCGTACTTTGCTGGACGCTATCCGCGAAGCCAGCAGCGAACTGCTGTCTGACATCGAGGCAGTGCTGCCGGTCATTCGTCCGCACGGCGAGGCGGAAACACTGGAGTGGATCCGCGCCTGCCGCACCCTGCATGATTTTGATCGCGAGGCCGCCAGGGTTTTTGCACGCGGCAGCCGCGAGGCCGAAAAAATTTCTGAAGTGGTGTTGCCGTGGACACGTCAGGTACTGCAAATCATACGCTGGCGCCACACGCTGCCTGCGATCGAGGGCTTTATCAAAAACCTGCCGCGCGCATTTGGCTCATTGGGCCACGCGGGCGAAGAGCGCTGGGCGGCCATCGGCATGGCGTGGTGCGCGCGCTCGGTGGATTGCGGCTGCGCGTATTTCACCACGCCAGTGCTGGAGATTTCGGGTCGCGGCGGCGGCATCGCGGCAATCGAGCAACTGAATACGGCGGCGGCCGAGTTGTACGATTCACGCAAGCTGCAACTGGCGACGTTCCTGCCGGGCGCGATCCGCGTGCGCAACCTGCTTGGCGGGCAGGCAGTGCTGCCGTGGGCGATGCGCGGCGCGGACATCATGCAATCGGGCCGCACGCGTGGCGAAGCGTATTTCCGGCTGGAGTCCGAAGAGAGCCTCGCGCTGTTGCTGGAAAACATGCAGGGCTACAAACTCGCGGATCGCAATCGCCTGCTCGGCATCCTGCTCGAAGTGTGGTTCGGCGAGGGCATGGAGCTGAAAGAAAGCGCCTGGTCGCCCGAAAAAGGCCGCCCGTTCATGGAGATGGACGGACAGAGCCTGTATTTTCCGGCGGTGATGGGTAATCGCGAAGAGGCGATTTTGTCGATGCTGCATGCGGCGGGGCACATGCGCCACGGCACGTTTGACCGTGCCGCGATGAAACAGATGTTCGCCGATGCGAAGGTGGCGTTTCCCGACAATGATGCGGTGTCGTGGGGGCCGATTTTCACGCGCTTCGGCGAAGACGCGATGCGTTTTCAGTTGATCTTCGACATGTGCGAAGACCTGCGCGTTGAATCGCGGCTGCAAAAACACATACCCAATTATTTCCAGCGGCTGATCGCAGCCGCGCGTTCGACGCTGGCGCGGCATCCGGAAACGGCGGTGTACTATGATTTGGCGATTGCGACCGCCGAAGATGCATTACGTGCCGCCCGTGGCGCGAGCGGCGATCCGGTGCGCGACAAGCGCTTTGCGCCGTTGTATGAAAGCAGCGCAACGCTGGCGGATGCGCATCGCATTGCAGGCGAAGTATTCGCGGAGAACACGCTGCCGCGGGTGACGGATGCCGAAGCCTTTACGGCGGCGTTTCTGCCGGGGCGCGGACCGAATACCTCGCGCGTGGCGCATCCTCAGGATAATCCCGACGAAAGTGAGCAAAGCCAGCCGGGCGCCGAGCAGGAGAATCAGCCCGACGAGCAAGGCGAGGATGAAAGTGATTCACCGACGGAATCTGAAAGCGGCGAGCAGCAGGACGGCGGCGAAAAGCAGGAGACCGCAGGCTACGGCGAGAGCAGTGGCGCGGCGAAGCGCGGCGAGAATCGTCCCGACGGCCAGCAAACCGGGCGCGGCCCCGCCGACAAAGGCGTGCCGTATCCCGAGTGGGATTACCGCGAATCACGCTACAAAAAGAACTGGAGCTGGGTGCAGGAAAAACGTCTCGGAGAATCGAATACCACCGAGACCATGCGCCTGATGAAGCAATACTCCAGCGCATTGAAACGTTTGAAAAAAGCCATTCAGTCGCAAAAGCCCACGCGGATGTCGCCGAAGGTCAAGCAGATGGACGGCGACGAAATCGATCTGAATGCGGTGGTGGAGTATGTGACGGAAAAAATTTCCGGCCGCTCACCGGTGCCAGCGATTTACCGGCGGCGCGAAATGCGCCAGCGCGAAATCTCGGTGATACTGCTGGCGGATATGTCCACCTCGATCATGCAGCATCTGCCCGAAGGCGGCGGCCGGCTGGTGGATCGCATCCGCGCCGGCGTGTTGTTGTTCGCCGAAGGCATGGAAGAAGTCGGCGACAACTACGCGATCGCCGGCTTCTGCTCCAAGTACCGCGACAACGTGAGTTACTACAACATCAAGGATTTCGACGAGGCGTACAACGACGACGTGCGCAGCCAGATCGGCGGCATGTCAGGCCGCCTTGCCACGCGCATGGGCGCGGCGATACGTCACGCTACCAAGCATTTTGAACGCGTGGAAAGCCGCCGCCGGTTGTTGTTGCTGTTGTCGGATGGCCGCCCGGAAGATTACGACGACGGCGGCGACCGGCGCTATCTGCACGAAGACACGCGCATGGCGGTGAAAGAAGCTGTGGCCAAGGGCGTGCATCCGTTTTGCATCACCGTGGATACCATGGCCAATCAGTACCTGCCGCAGATTTTTGGTGCAGGACACTACTTGGTGCTGGATCACATCAACAGCCTGCCAAACAAACTGCCGGAGATTTATTTGCGGCTGCGGCGGTGAGTGGCCGCGCCTAACAAAGAAATCCCCTCGCCGCGCTTGCGGGGACTCGGTATAGCACCCCCTTGAGGGGGGGGGTAGGGTGAGGGGCGTTTGCAAGCAAAATGCACGATGCATCCCAAAAATTCGGAGCCATCAATGAACGATTCAGTTAAACCTCGCTACATCCTCGGCACCGTCACCCCCGTAGGCACAAAACTTCACCCGTTGCCGCAGCCGCAATCGCTGCTGCCGCCCGACATCCAGCGCATTGCGTCGTCTATAGACGTTACCGACTACACCCCTGACGGCGTGCAAGAGGCGATCGGCAAGCGCTATTGGAATTGCGTCGATGAACTGGCGAAGCAGGGCGCGAACAGCATCACGCTTGCGGGTTTTCCGATAGCCTCGCAACTGGGCCGCAAGCGCGTGCTGGAACTGCTGGAAGAGACCGCCCGCAAAACCGGCGCAGTGGCCGACGCCCATGCCGAAGCCACGGTTGCTGCGTTTAAACACTTCGGCGCGAAACGCATCGCGGTGGCCAGCCGCTGGTCCGATCCGCTGAATAAACTGGTGACGGAGTATCTGACGCAAGCAGGCATCGAAGTGCTCACCATCACCGGGGTCGGCCAATGGGCGAAGCAGGCGTTTTCGATGAGCATCGAAGAAGGCGTGAAGTTGGCATTTCAGTTGGGCCGTGAGGCGATGCGCAAGGCGCCCAAGGCTGATGCCTTGTTTCTGGCGGGCGGCGCGTGGCGCAGCCTGGCGGCGGTGCCGATACTCGAAGAAGATTTTGGTATTCCGGTGGTGACCAATCCGATTACGCAGCCGTGGCGGCTGATTGCCGCGGGCATTGCGCCGCCGGTGGAAGGGTGGGGAAGGTTGCTGGCGGGGAAGAAGTAGCGTCGTGAACATTTACTGAGGAGAACCCCATGCGTCTATGGCATAACCCCGCATCACCCTTTGCGCGCAAAGTGCGCATTGTCGCGCGCGAGACCGGCTTATTGCCGCGCATCGAAGAAATCGCGGTGATGGTGTCGCCCGTCAATCCGAATGCCGATCTCGCCGCGAAAAATCCACTGGTGAAAATTCCCGCGCTGGAAGCCAACGACGGCAAGGTGCTTTACGATTCATCCGTGATCTGCGAATACCTCGACAGCCTGCATAGCGGCGAGCATGTGATCCCATCGGACGCAACACGCTGGGACGCGCTCAGACTGCAATCGCTGTGCGACGGCATACTCGATGCTGCGGTGTTGTGCCGCTACGAAACGTTTGTGCGGCCGGAAGCATACCGCTGGAACGATTGGATCAAAGGCCAGTTCACCAAAATTAACAACGGATTGGATGCGTTGGCCGCCGAAGCGCCCGCTTGGAATGCGCACTTCAGCATCGGCCAGATCGGTGTGGCGTGCGTGCTCGGCTATCTGGATTTTCGCTTTGCCGATGAGAATTGGCGCGGTCCGCGGCCGCAGTTGGCGAAGTGGTATGAGGGGGTGCGGCAACGGGCGTCGTTTTTGGCTACGATGCCGGTCTGACTACTCCCCCTGTATCTTCGCCTCCCGCACTACTTGTCCCCACTTTGCGATTTCGGCTTTGATAAATGCGCCGAATTCATCCGGGCGTGACGTTACCGCGACGTTGCCGGAAATCAAATAGCCGTTCTCTACTTCGGGCAAACGCACCACTTTGACGATTTCGCCGTGCAGTCGGTTGATCGCTGCCGCGGGCGTGCCGCGCGGCGCAAACAAACCAAACCACGTCGCGGCGTCGTAACCGGGCACGCCAGCTTCGGCGATGGCGGGCACATCGGGTATTTGCGGCGCGCGTTTGGCGCTGGTGACGGCCAGCGCAACCATGCGTCCCGCCTTGGCGTGGGGGATGACGATGGCGATGCCGGGCAAGCCCACTTTGACGTGGCCGCCGAGCAGATCGGCCGTGGCGGGGCCGCTGCCTTTGTAGGGCACGTGCGTCATGTTGATTTTCGCCATGGTCAAAAACAACGACGCGTACAGATGCGTGGCGCCGCCGGTGCCGCCGGATGCGTAGTTTAATTTGCCGGGCTGCGATTGCGCGAGCGCGATCAACTCTTTCACCGAACGCACGCCGAGCGACGGATGCACCACCAGCACATTGGGCGCGTTGGCGACTTGCATCACCGGCGCAAAATCTCTTGCGGGATCGAACGGCAGTTTGCTGTACAGCGCTGGCAGTACCGCGAACGGTGTGCCGGTGAGCAGCAGCGTGTAGCCGTCGGGCTGCGCGCGCGCGACAATTTCCGAGCCGATGGCGCTGCCCGCGCCGGGACGGTTATCGACGATGACTTGATGTCCGAATACGTCGGACAGTTTCGCCGCGATCAGCCGGCCAGGAACATCGGTGGCACCGCCAGGTGAGTACGGAATGACCACGCGGATCGGGCGCACGGGATACGGTTGCGCAGTCGCGACATCCGCCTCGCCCGCCGTGGCCAGGACGCCGGCGATGAGAGTGAACAGTCGATGTGGGTGGCGTGAAATTATAATAAAAACAGATACTTACGTAAGTTATAACTAAGGCGTCAGTAGGTCATGCACGCCGCATTCAGGATGCCGGTGGCCAGTGACAACATGCCGAGAAACGTGCCTTGCGCAATTTTTCCCTCGGGCACGTCTTTGGCAATGGTCGGGATCAGCAGCCGGACTATCGCATACGCCAGCAACTGAATCACCAGCGCGATGCCGCCCCACAGCAGCATGTCGAGCAGGCTGCCGCTTTGCGCGATCGCTTTGGCAAGCGGGATGGTGAACCCGATCATTGCGCCAGACAAACTGATTGCGGCAGCGACGTTGCCAGCGCGTATTAATGCCAGTTCCTGATACGGCGTGATCTTGATGTAAATCACCAGAAACAGCGCGAGCATGATGAGCGCAGCCACAAAGTGAATAATGAAGGCGGGGAATCCGGTGATCGACTCTTGCAGGATGTCCATGTTTTCCTCTCAGGTGAAATAATGCGGAATAAAACGGCTGGTGTTGGTGGTGATGCGTTGGGTATTTTCGCGGATGCCCATGCCGGCGGCCTCGTCGCCGACAATCCAACTGCCGATCACGGGGTAATTGCCGCTAAACTCGGGCAGCGCCGAATAGGCTTGATACACGTATCCTTCTGCGCCGTAGCTGCCGGGTTGCGCGATGGTGCCGCGCGAGGTGTGTAGTTCGACGTTGGCGCCTTCGCGCGAATAGATGGGTTTGCGCACGTACTGCTGCGATTGCAATTGGCTTTGATCAAAGTAGCACGGCAGCAGGTTGGGGTGCTTAGGATTGAGTTCCCATAGCACCGGCAAAATCGCCTTGCTGCTCATCAATACTTTCCATGCCGGTTCGATGACGGGAATGGCCGACAGCGGCAGCTTGGGGCCGAACGACTCGTTGACCAGCCATTCCCACGGGTAAAGTTTAAACAGCGCGGGTATGCCGTTGTTGTCGAGATCGGCGAACTGTTCGGTGACGACGTCCCAGCCCATGTCTTCGATGAACATCTGCCTTGTGTTGATGCCGGCCTGCATGGCGGTGTCGCGCATATATTCAACGTTGCCGAAATCCTCGATGTTGTCCTTGACGCAGGCAAAGTACACCACCGGGTTTTCGTAATGGTCGCGAATTTCCTTCCAGCGCTCGATCAGGCGTTCATGCAGTGAATTGAATTGATCGTGACGCGGCTTGACCTGTTGCTGCCAGTTCCATTGCGCCACCGCGCACTCTATCAACGAGGTAGGCGTGTCTGCGTTGTACTCCAGTAGTTTGGGGGCGTTGATGCCGTCGTAACAGAAATCAAAGCGCCCAAACAACGTGGGGTCGTCCGCGTTCCACGAATCAACAGCGTATTCAATAAACCAGTCCGGCAACGCGAAGGGTTTGAACGCGCGCTTGCTGATGACGTGATCCACGGCGTTGATGCACAGTTCGTGTAGTTTCCATGTGGCTTCTTCGATCATATCGATTTCGCTGGTGGAAAACCGGTAACACGCCGACTCATCCCAATACACGTCGTCGAGGCTGTGAAAATGAAAGCCGAGATCCTCGAACTGGCGTTGCCAGTCGGCGCGCGGCTTGAGCGTTTCGCGTGCCATCAACTGCCGCTGCTGCTCGCGTGACCGCTGCTACTGCTGCCGTGAGAAGACGAACTGGAGCCGAAGCCGCTGCGCGATACGCCGGTGGCGCCAATCGCCCGGCTGCCGGGCCGCGCGTCACCGGTGGAGCCGTCGCTCAGCGAATTGCGGCTGCTGCCGTAACTGCCGTGAGAATAGGCCGGGCCCCAGTAGTGCGAGCCGCCGGTGCTGGTGCGGGTGCTACTGCTGGATTTCGCGGGTTCGCACTTGGCGGGGTCGGCGCCCCAGTCCTGCATACAGTCAGCTTTTGATGCATACATGTCGCGTCGCATGGTATCTGCGGTCTGCGGGCTCTGGCCGCAGGCAGAGAGCGCCGATGCGCCGACGAGAACTAAGGTTACCGAGGACGATGATCGCCGCCGTTTCATGTGGTGTGCCTCCACTCATCTGAATGTTGCAATCATAGCGCGGCGTGTTTCGCTTGGGGAGTGGCTTTGTTGCCCTAAATCCGATAAAATTGCGTTTTTACAGGCGCGTAGCTCAGCTGGTTAGAGCACCACCTTGACATGGTGGGGGTCGTTGGTTCGAGTCCAATCGCGCCTACCAAGACTTCACGAAACGAGACGGCAACACAGAAAATGAGCGCTTTTGCAGCAGTGACGCAGCGAACTTGTCACAATCCGCAATCGAATGCCTAGTCGCGTTTGTGTTTCTTGTTGTTTTTTTAAAAAGTGCGGCTAGTCCGCACTTTTTTTATGGGTGAGTTGGGAGAGGCTGAGATGGTCAACGTAAAACTTCCGGATGGTTCAGTCAGGTCGTACGACAACGCGGTGACGGTTGCAGAAGTGGCCGCATCTATTGGGCCTGGCTTGGCGAAGGCGGCACTGGCCGGGCGTGTCAACGGCAAGGTTGTCGATACCTCATTTTGCATCGATACCGATGCGGAGCTCGCCATCATCACCGACAAAGATGCCGCTGGCTTAGAGGTGCTGCGTCATTCGGCCGCGCACTTGCTGGCGCATGCGGTAAAAGAGCTGTTCCCGGATGCGCAGGTGACTATCGGTCCGGTGATCGACGACGGATTCTTCTACGACTTTTCCTACAAGCGGCCGTTCACGCCCGAAGATTTGGTGGCGATCGAAAAGCGCATGAATGAGATCGCCAAGCGCGATGTGAAGGTGGCGCGTCAGGAAATGCCGCGCGATGATGCGGTGACGTTCTTCATGAACATGGGCGAGAAATACAAGGCGGAGATTATTGCCTCAATCCCGTCGAATGAAGCTATCTCATTGTATAAACAGGATAATTTCATCGACCTGTGCCGCGGTCCGCATGTGCCGTCTACGGGCAAGTTGAAAGTATTCAAGCTGATGAAAGTCGCGGGTGCCTATTGGCGTGGCGACTCCAAGAACGAAATGCTCACGCGCGTCTACGGCACGGCGTGGGCGAAGAAAGAAGATCAGGAAGCGTATTTGTTCCGGCTCGAAGAGGCGGAAAAACGCGATCATCGCAAACTCGGCCGGCAACTGGATTTGTTTCACCTGCAGGATGAAGCGCCGGGCATGGTGTTCTGGCATCCGCACGGTTGGACGATGTGGCAGATCATCGAGCAATACATGCGAGGTCTCCTCAACAACGCGGGCTACAACGAAGTGCGCACGCCGATGGTGATGGACCGTGTGCTGTGGGAAAAATCCGGGCACTGGGAAAACTACCGCGAAGCCATGTTCACCACCGAGTCGGAAAAGCGTGACTACGCGGTGAAGCCGATGAATTGCCCTGGTCACGTGCAGATATTTAATCAGGGTGTGAAAAGTTATCGCGAGTTGCCGCTGCGCATCGCGGAATTCGGTTCGTGTCACCGCAACGAGCCGTCGGGCGCGCTGCACGGGTTGATGCGCGTGCGCGGTTTCGTGCAGGACGATGCGCATATTTTTTGCACCGAAGCGCAGATACAGGATGAAGCGGGGCGCTTTATCGATTTGCTTCGCAATGTGTATGCCGACTTTGGCTTCAACGATATCGAGATCAAGTTGTCGACACGTCCGCCTAAGCGCATCGGCGCGGATGAGGTGTGGGATCGCGCTGAAGCCGCGCTGAAGGCATCGCTCGACGCCAAAAACCTGAAGTGGGACTTGAACCCTGGCGAAGGCGCGTTCTACGGTCCGAAAATTGAGTTTTCACTGAAAGATTCGCTGGCGCGGGTGTGGCAGTGCGGCACGCTGCAACTGGATTTCGCCCTGCCGGGACGGCTGGACGCGGAGTATGTGGCCGAAGACAACACGCGCCGCACGCCGGTGATGCTGCATCGCGCCATATTGGGCTCCCTGGAGCGCTTTATTGGTATTCTGATTGAAAACTATGCCGGGGCGATGCCGGTATGGTTGGCACCAGTGCAGGTGGTGGTATCGAGCATCACCGAGAATCAGGCCGGTTATGCGCAAGAAATGGAAATAGCCCTGAAGGCGGCGGGGGTGCGGGCCGTATCCGACTTGAGAAATGAGAAGATTTCCTATAAAATACGGGAACATAGTCTCCAAAAGCTGCCTTATCAGCTGGTGGTCGGCGATAAGGAGGTGGCAGCCCGTCTGGTTGCCGTCAGAACCCGCAAAGGTGAAGATTTGGGCCAAATGGCTCTTGCGGACTTCATTTCCCGTGTGAAACAGGATGAAGCCAAAAGAGGCCGGTAAGTTTAATAGAATCAGGGAGTTATCGCATAGCACAGGAAAAAGAAGCACGCATCAATACGGAGATTACCGCAGCGGAAGTACGGCTGATAGGCGCGGGTGGTGAACCGATTGGTGTGGTTAGTATCGCGGCAGCGAATAAGCTGGCCGAAGAGGCTGAACTGGATCTGGTGGAAATCGCACCGACTGCAGTTCCACCGGTCTGCCGCATCATGGATTTTGGCAAGTTCAAATACCGTGAGAGCAAGCGCCAGCATGAGGCCAAGCTCAAGCAGAAGCAGATTGTGGTGAAGGAAGTGAAGTTTCGCCCCGGCACCGATGAGGGCGACTACAAGATTAAGATCAGGAACCTGTTGCGGTTCCTGGAAGAAGGCGACAAAGTCAAGATCACATTGCGTTATCGTGGTCGTGAAATGGCGCATCAGGAATTTGGTGTACGGCTGCTCGAACGTATTCGGGGTGAGTTGGAACCCCACGCAACGGTAGAGCAATATCCGAAAATGGAAGGACGTCAGTTGGTGATGGTGATGTCCCCCAAAAAAGGCGGTAAAGCGCCGGTGAAAAGTGCGCCTAAGGCAGCACCTGCCGCTGGCGGCGCTGCTCCGGCGGCCAAACCTGCTGTTGCCAAGGCAGCACCCGCTGCGGTCGTGGTTACGGCAGCAGCAACGGAACAGGATGAAGCATCCGTCGGTGCCGAAAAGAAGTAGCTCGCGTAGTTCAGTAGGTTCAGTAGGACAATAAGCTGTAAACAAGAAGTAGTTGTCCGGGTATTAAAAGTGTCTGCGATCTCTTTTCACAGAACACCCGGCGCTATGTTAAAACGAGGTAGTCATGCCGAAACTCAAGACCAAGAGTGGCGCGGCCAAGCGTTTCCGTAAGCAAGCCAGTGGCGGAATCAAACGCGGGTCGGCCTTTATGCGTCACATACTTACCAAGAAAAGCACCAAGCGCAAGCGTCAGTTGCGCGGCGGTACTGCGGTTCACGCATCCGATGTGCGCGCGGTTCGCGCCATGTTGCCCTATTAAAGGAGATCAGCCATGCCAAGAGTCAAACGTGGTGTGATCGCCCGCGCGGCACACAAAAAAGTTCTGGAACAAGCCAAGGGTTTCCGCGGCCGCCGCAATAACGTCTTCCGCGTCGCCAATGAAGCGGTTATGCGCGCCGGGCAGTACGCCTATCGTGATCGCCGCAATAAGAAACGCGTGTTTCGTTCGTTGTGGATCACGCGTATCAACGCAGCCGTGCGCGAGCACGATCTGAGCTATAGCCAATTCATGTACGGCCTTAAAAAGGCCGCAGTTGAAGTGGACCGCAAAGTGCTGGCGGATATCGCTGTTCTCGACAAACCGGCATTTGCCAAGTTCGTAGAGACCGCTAAAGCGAATCTCGGCGCCTAAGCGCAGCAACAAGGGATTTGCGCTAAACGCAACTCCCGGAAAAAAGAGGCTCACCAGCCTCTTTTTTTTGCGATACGATTTGTGCAACCCGATTAAACGTACCGGCGAGTGATCCAAACCGATATGCAAGACCTTGATGCCATTGTAAAAGACGCGTTCGCGGTGTTTGCCGGCATTAACGATGCCGATGAATTGGAGCAAACCAAGGCACGTTACTTGGGCAAAACCGGCGCATTAACGGAACAACTCAAGGGCTTGGGCAAGCTCATGCCCGCTGACCGGCCTGCCATGGGGGCGCGCATCAATGCGGCCAAGGACGAGCTGGAACAGGCGCTCAGCGCACGGCGCGAACACCTTCAGAACGTCAAGCTCGAAGCCAAACTCAAGGAGGAGTCGCTGGATGTGACGCTGCCGGGCCGTGGTTCCGGGGTCGGCGGCCTGCATCCGGTGTCGCGCACCCTGGAGCGGGTGGAGCAGATTTTTCATTCACTCGGATTCGAAGTGGCCGACGGCCCGGAAATCGAAACGGATTTTTACAATTTCACTGCGTTGAATCAGCCGGAAAATCATCCGGCGCGCTCTATGCACGATACGTTTTACCTTCAGGGTGACAATGCGGGCGGCAAGCATCTCCTGCGCACGCATACGTCGCCTATTCAGGTGCGTTACATGGAATCCCACAAGCCGCCGATACGCATCATCGCGCCGGGCCGTGTGTATCGCGTGGATTCCGACGCCACCCACTCGCCGATGTTTCATCAGGTTGAAGGGTTGTGGATCGATGAACGCATTTCGTTTGCGAATCTGAAGGGTGTGGTCACGGAATTCTTTAGACTGTTTTTCGAGCGCGACGATCTGCAGGTGCGCTTTCGGCCGTCGTTTTTTCCGTTTACCGAACCCTCGGCTGAAATCGATATGAGTTTTGGCGACGGCTGGCTCGAAATCGGTGGCTGCGGCATGGTGCATCCGAGCGTGCTGAAAAACGTGAATATCGACAGCGAACAGTTTCAGGGCTTCGCTTTTGGCATGGGGCTGGATCGGTTGACCATGCTGCGTTACGGCGTGAACGATCTGCGCTTGTTCTTTGAAAACGATCTGCGTTTTTTGCGCCAGTTCCGGTAATACAAAATGAAATTCTCAGAGAACTGGCTGCGTACTTTCGTCAATCCGTCGCTCACCACGCGTGAGCTCGCGGATCTACTGACCTTCGGTGGCATTGAAATCGAAGGCGTTGCGCCGGTCGCGCCGTCGTTTGTGCGCGTGGTGGTGGGCGAGGTGTTGTCGATGGAGAAACACCCCAATGCCGACAAGCTCAATGTCTGTCAGGTCAGGGTATCGGGGAATGCCGACGCGGCGTCGCTGACGATCGTGTGCGGCGCGCCCAATGTGCGGCCAGGCATGCGGGTGCCCACGGCATTGGTTGGCGCGACATTACCGGGTATCGAGATTAAGGTGGCTAAAGTGCGCGGCGTGGAATCGAGCGGCATGTTGTGCTCAGCCAAAGAGCTTGGGCTAGGCGAGGCCGCCGATGGTCTGCTGGTGTTGTCTACCAGCGCCACCATCGGCGCGAATGTGCGTGACGTGCTGCAACTGGACGATCAAGTATTCGACAGCAAACCGACCCCGAATCGTGGCGACTGTTTGAGCCTGCGCGGATTGGCTCGGGAAGTGGCTGCCTTGAACAATGCAGCCATGAAGGCGGTGGATGTGTCTGTAGTGCCCGCCGCGCATGACGGCAAGCCCGTGATTACGCTTGAAGCGCCAAAGGCGTGTCCACGCTATTGCGGCCGATTGATTAAAGGCGTTGACGTCAAGGCGCCGTCACCGGACTGGATGGTGCAGCGCCTGTCGCGCAGTGGCATCCGATCCATCAGTGCGGTGGTGGATGTGACCAATTACGTGATGCTGGAATTGGGGCAGCCGATGCACGCGTTTGATGCGGCAAAGATCGACGGCGGCATCCGCGTGCGTTTTGCCAGACCGCAGGAAAAACTCACGCTACTCAATGGTGAAGCGCGCGAACTGTCCGAATCATTTCTGGTGATTGCGGATGATCGCAAGGCGCTGGCGCTGGCCGGCATCATGGGCGGCGCCGACAGCGCAGTCACTGACGCTACCCGCGATATCGTATTGGAGAGTGCATACTTTGATCCGGCTACGATAGCGGGTAAGTCGCGCATGCTGGGATTTGGCTCTGATTCTTCATTCCGATTTGAGCGGGGCGTCGATTTTGAGGTGACGCGAGATGCCATGGAGCGTGCTACGCGCCTGGTATTGGATATTTGTGGCGGCAGCGCGGGGCCGGTAGCCGAAGCTTCGGCGGCAATGCCCAAGCGTGATCCCGTCTTGTTACGGCTGTCGCGTGTGGAGCGCGTGCTCGGCGTGGCGGTGAATCGCTCCGAAGCGGCGGACATTTTCAAACGTCTGGGCTTTACGCATGAGGATACAGCTGATGGCTTGCGCGTCACGCCGCGGAGCTACCGCTTTGATGTCGCCATAGAAGAGGATCTGATTGAGGAAATAGCGCGCGTACACGGCTACCACCGTATTCCGGCTGCGCGACCCGTCGTGGTATCCGCACCATTGCCGGTCCCGGAAAAAATGCGGAGTGCTGCCGCGATTCGACGGTTGCTGGCGGCGCGTGACTATCAGGAAATCGTCACCTACAGTTTCGTGGATCGCGCGTGGGAGCATGACTTCTGTGCCAACCAGGCACCGATAGAACTGGCCAATCCGATCGCGAGTCAGATGTCGGTGATGAGATCGAGCCTGATCGGGGGTTTGGTGAGCACGGTCGTGCACAACCTGAATCATAAGCAGTCGCGCGTGCGTGTGTTCGAGGCGGGTCGTTGTTTTGTGGCGGATCAGGGCGCGTATGCGCAGCCGTGGCGTATCGGTGGCGCGGCGTGTGGCCACGCGGTAGAGGAGCAGTGGGGCATGCGACCGGCGCGACAGGTTGATTTTTACGACGTGAAGGCGGATGTCGAGGCCTTGTTCCAGCCGCATACGTTAATGTTTGAAGCGGCGCTGCATCCTGCGCTACATCCCGGCAAGAGCGCGCGATTGTTGCAGGAAGGCAGGCCAGTAGGCTGGATCGGGGAGCTGCATCCGCGGTGGCAGCAGAAATACGGCTTGTCCGTTGCGCCGGTACTGTTTGAGGTGGACATGGAGGCGATGGCTGGCCGCACCTTGCCAGCATTCCAGGGTACATCGAAATTTCCGCCCGTTTGGCGGGATTTGGCTGTTATTTTTGATGAAAAAATACCTTACCAAGCGATTTTTGATGTTGTAAATGCGCAAAAACCTACCATCATTGTGGCGTTTGTGGTATTTGATATTTACCGTGGCGCGGGTATAGAAAATGGGAAAAAAAGTCTTGCATTCAGGATGTTAGTACAGGATACTGATAAAACACTGACCGATGCGGAAGTCGATTCCGCTGTCTCGGAAATCATAAAAATACTTAAAAACCAGTTCAATGCCAAGCTTCGCTGAAAGGGGAAACATGACTTTAACGAAAGCTGAACTCGCTGACCTTTTGTTCGATAAAGTGGGCTTCAACAAGCGTGAAGCCAAGGACATGGTAGAGACGTTCTTCGAGGAGGTTCGGCACGCACTTGAGGCCGGAAAAGGCGTGAAATTGTCCGGGTTCGGCAATTTTCAACTGCGCTTGAAGCCGCAGCGTCCTGGCCGAAATCCCAAAACCGGGGAAGAAATACCGATCACCGCACGCCGCGTGGTGACGTTCCACGCCTCGCAAAAGCTCAAGTCCATGGTGGAACAGCGTTTCCATGGAAAGTCCCAGTCATAAAATCCAGCTTCCGCCGATTCCGGCGAAGCGTTATTTCACCATTGGTGAAGTCAGCGAACTCTGCGGCGTAAAGCCGCACGTGCTGCGTTACTGGGAACAAGAGTTCACCCAACTTAAACCCGTCAAGCGGCGCGGCAACCGCCGTTACTATCAGCACCACGAAGTGCTGCTGATACGCCGGATACGCGAGTTGCTTTACGATCAGGGGTTCACCATCAGTGGTGCACGCAATCAGTTGGATGAATTGTCGACTGACAGTGCGCGTCATAGCAAGGTGCGCGGGGCTCCTGCCGTCAATACGGAAGGCGCGGCTCACAGCGGAAACGTTAGAAGAGAAATTCAGACGGTTCTTGAAATGTTGCGCGCCTGAAATTACTGTGAGAATCATTGTCCAGCCGTAGCGTGTCCGCTTCGGCTTTTTTTACGTCATGAATAACGTATTTCATCGGGATGCCCGCATAGAACCGCCGATTGCCGTCGGCGGCGAAGGCGCTTATCTGATCGATCGCGAAGGCCGCCGCTACCTGGATGCTTCTGGCGGCGCCGCGGTAAGCTGCCTGGGACATGGCCATCGCGCGGTCATCAACGCCATCAAGGCACAGGCCGACAAGCTGGCCTATGCGCACACCGCATTCTTCAGCAGCGAGCCGGCGGAGGCGCTTGCGGAATATCTCGTTCAGGCGTCGTCCCATGCGTTTGAGCGCGTCTACTTTGTCTCCGGCGGCTCCGAGGGGGTGGAGGCCGCTTTAAAGCTTGCACGCCAGTATTTCCTGGAGACGGGAGAGCCGGATCGCGAGCTGTTTATCGGGCGGCGGCAAAGTTATCACGGCAACACATTGGGCGCGCTGGCCGTGGGCGGCAACGCCTGGCGGCGCGCGCAATTCGCGCCGCTGTTGATGAACGTTGAACATATCGCCCCCTGCTATGCCTACCGGGATCGTAAAGAAGGCGAGTCCAAGGCGGACTATGGCCTGCGTGTCGCAAATGAACTGGAGGAAACGCTGCTGCGCGTCGGCCCTCATCGCGTTATCGCGTTTGTCGCGGAGACGGTGGTGGGCGCGACGCTGGGTGCGGTGCCTGCGGTGCCGGGATATTTCAAACGATTACGCAACATTTGTGATCGTCACGGGATTCTGCTGATTCTGGACGAGGTGATGTGCGGTATGGGACGCACGGGTACGCTGTTTGCCTACGAACAGGAGGGCATCGTTCCGGACATGCTAGTAATAGCGAAGGGTCTGGGCGGCGGCTACCAGCCGATAGGCGCGACGCTGGTGTCGAAGAAGATATTTGCCGCTATTCACGGCGGCAGTGGATTTTTCCAGCATGGGCATACGTATCTGGGGCATCCCATGGCTTGCGCGGCTGCACTGGCGGTGCAACATACGATTCGCGACCAGCATTTGCTCAACAATGTCATGGTACAGGGGGGCGCATTGCAAGCCGCTCTAACCATGAAATTTCTCGACCATCCGCACGTCGGCGACGTGCGCGGGCGCGGATTGTTTATCGGCATCGAACTGGTGAAAGACCGGGCAACGCAGGCCACGTTTGAACCCGCATTGAAGGTGTTTCAGCACGTGAAGCGTGAAGCGATGGCACGGGGTCTACTGTGCTATCCCATGGGGGGGGGCGTAGATGGCAAGCATGGGGACCATATCTTGCTGGCGCCGCCGTACATCATCGACAGCAACCATGTCGCGGAGATTGTGGACAAACTTTCGCTGGCCATCGGCGCGGCACTCGCGAGGGCATGCTAGGCTGCCTGACAGGCTCTGGTATAATTCGACCTTCGGGGCGTAGCGCAGCCTGGTAGCGTACTTGCATGGGGTGCAAGTGGTCGGAGGTTCAAATCCTCTCGCCCCGACCATAATATCAAAGGGTTACGTAAAGTAGCCCTTTTTTATTTTCGTCCGTCGTAGCGGATTCGTCGCTAATCGTAAGCGCATTTCCCCTTCTCGGCGTAATACCCGGGTTCAATACTAAAACCCATATAGCGCCGCAGCGCCCTGACCCGCAATCGCCTGCGAAGCCCGCAACAAACAAACCTGATTCGTCCCATCCGAATGTAAAAAGCTCGACGCGTCGCGCAGATATTTCTCTACGGGATGTTCGTGCATGATCGACGCGCCACCGAGAATTTCACCGGCCAGTCGCGCGCATTCAAACGCAGTTTCTGACGCATTCACTTTAGCGAGCAAGCCCAGTGGCCGCGCCTCGGGTTGCTTGCGATCCGCCAGCCACGCCGCTTTCCAGATTTGCAGGCGTGCGGCGTCGAGTTTCATGGCCATGGTGCCGAGCATCATCGCCACCGCCTGTTGCTCGACGATGGGCTTCCCGCCCTGCACGCGTTTTTTGGCGTAGGACAGCGCGTACTCATATGCGGCGCGGCCCACGCCGAGCGCGGTGGCGGCGGCTTCGGCTTTGCTGCCCCACATGAATTCGCTGCGAAGCCGGCCGAGCAGTCCTTCGCCGACCAGCATATTGGCTGCGGGCACGCGGCAGTTTTCAAAATGAAACGTGCCGTTGGTCGCCAAACGCTGGCTGCTTTTTTCGTGGAAGAACCCGGCGCGAAAACCGGGCGTGTCGGAGGGCACGATGAAAATACTGCCGCCTTCGCGCAGCGTCTTTCGGGTGTCGGTGCGGGCCACTACGAAATACAGTTTCGCCATGCTGCCGTTGGACACATAGCGCTTGGTGCCGTTGATGACGTAGTGATCGCCGTCGCGTACCGCAGTGGTTTTGAAATCGATATCGGGCGAGTCGTAAAATCCCTGATGATCCGAACCCGCGCCCGCTTCGGTGATGCCGATGGCGGTGGTGGCTTCAGGGTCGGCAACGAATTTCGGAATGAAGCGCTGCTGTTGCTCGGCATTCATCGCTTCGCCGAAGAGATTGGCCATCTTCCAGCATTGATCCATGATCACGGCGAAGCCGAGATCGCCTACCGCGAGTTCTTCACCCACCAGACACATGGTGAATATGTCGCATTCGGCACCGCCGAATTTTTTCGGCACGCCCATGGTACGTATGCCTTGTTTATCGGCCTCGCGTATCCAGTCCCACGGTATGCGCTCGGCGGCGGTGGGCAGCCGGTCGCGGCGCATCACGTCGGGCTTGATGATTTTTTCAGCGAAATCGCGCGCCAGATTGCGCCAGCGTTGTTGTTCTTGGGTGAGGGAGAAATCCATGGGGGATGGTTATTTAAATATATGTTTATAAGAGAGTTTTTAATTATTCTTTAACGCTGATCTACAGCCGTTGTTTACTTGCCCGCCTGCGACTCGATGGTCATGCCCGATGCCTTGATCACTTCGGCCCAGCGTTGCACTTCGTTGCGTATCAGCGCCGCATACTCTTCCGGCGTGCTGCCGATCAGCTCGGCGTCTTGCGCGGCGTAACGGTCTTTCACTGTTTGCACGGTGAGTGCTTTGACCACTTCACCGTGTAGTCGTGTAATCACCGGACGCGGCAATCCCGCCGGCCCGACCAGGCCATACATCGCATTGATGGTCATGCCAGGCAAGCCGGCCTCGCTCATCGCCGGCACGTCCGGCATCGACGACAGACGCTTGCCATCGGTGGTGACCGCCAGCGCGCGCACCCTGCCCGCCTTGATCATTTGCTGCGCGGTGGGTATCGCCGCAAACAGCATTTGAATTTCGCCCGCCATCAGAGCCGTCATCGATTCCCCGCCGCCGCCCTTGAACGGCACATGAACCAGGCTCACTTTGGCAGCTTTGCTGAACAGCTCTGAATACACGTGCAGCGGACTGCCGTTGCCACCGGAGCCGTAGTTGTAGGCGCGCGGATTCGCCTGCGCCAATGCAATGAATTCCTTGAGCGTGCTGGCCTTGAGCTGCGGCGAAACGATCAGCACTTGTGTGGCGCCGGTGATTTGCGTGATGGCAGTGAAATCCTTCACCGGGTCATACGGCAACGATTTGTGCAGGATGGGCAAGATGGTAAAGCCCGGTGTTGCCATCAACAGGGTGTAGCCATCCGGCGCAGCCTTGGCGACGAAGCCGGAGCCGATGATGCCGCCCGCGCCGGTGCGGTTTTCCACCAAGACCTGTTTGCCGATTTGTTCCGTCAGTTGCTGCGAGATGATGCGCGCGGTCACATCAACCACGCCGCCGGGCGCGGCGGTGACGATCAACCGCACCGGGCGGCTGGGATAAACATCCTGCGCCGCCACGTAAGCGGTGGCGCCGAGCAGCACACACCAGAGCAGGCCGAGCAGGCCCGCGATGCGTATTACGTTCATACGGGCAAGCGCCACGAATTTCGCGCGTGCAGGTTATTGACGATATCGAACTTGATGCCGTTCGGATCAACGTATTTGCGCTGCTCCTGCTGCTGCGCATCGGCGGTGAGTTGGCCGTCCTGGAGTTGTCCGCGATTGGCGAACCGTTTGGCGATGTTTTCGGCTTTATCGGCGTATACCGCGCCGCTGGATTCCGCTCTGCCCGATGCTTCGCCGACATCATCGGTGATGAATCCCAGATGGTGCAGGCCGTTGTGGCCGAGCGCTTCATGGCTGGTTTTGTTGTCAAGTATGGCGAGGCTGATTACGCCGTCCGACATCAGAATCGCGCTGACCGACTGGCGCACCCGTTTCAATCCGAAAGCCTGTTCGTAAAACGTGGCGGCCTCGTCGGTATTCGGAACCGCAATCGCAATGTGACGTAATTTTCCCATGTCGAACTCCGGAAGATGAATGCGTTTTATTGTATCCCTTGCCGCGGGTTTGCCATAGCGCAGCAGCAGAACATCGGATTGACCGCGGTTGGGCGCCGCCCTATAGTCGATGGCCAATAACCTTGGCGCAATAAGCTGATGAGATCATGACTGAAGACCTGACACAAACCTTTGCACGCTTCGCCTCGGAACTGCGTTGCGAAGATATTCCGCTCAATACCCGAGAGCGTTGCAAGGATTTGCTGCTCGACGCGCTGGGCTGCGCACTGGCGGGCTACGAAGGCGAGGATGCGCCGAAGGTGTCGCGCTTTGCCGCCGCGCTGGGTAAATCCGAGGAGAGCAGCGTCATCGGCGGCGGCAAGCTTTCGATTGCCGGCGCCACCGCGCTGAATGGATTTTTGATTACCTCGGTGTCGCTGTGTGATGTGTATCGTCCGACCGCCACGCATTTGCAACCCGTGGTGATACCGCCCGCGTTGGCAATCGCCGAGCGCGAAAACGCCAGCGGCCGCGATCTGCTGACAGCACTGGCAGCGGGCTTTGAAGTCACCACGCGTATCGGCGCCGGTCTCGATTACCGCGCATTCCGGGCGCACGGCTGGCACGGGCCGGGCGTGATCGGACCGTTTGGCGCCACGGCTGCCGCAGGACATCTGCTGCACTTTAACGCCGACAAAATGGCGATGGCGTTCGGTCTTGCCGGCAGTCAGGCCGCCGGCACCTTTGCCGCGTGGGGCACGTCATCGGTCAAGTTTCACCAATTTCGCGGTGCGCTTTCTGGATTGATGGCAGCGCTACTGGCCGAGCAGGATTTTGTGGCGACGCGCGAGTTTTTAACCACGCCGGATGGTGGTTTCTACGCCACGTACAGCGGTGTCGGTCCTACGAATGCCGCCGCGAAAGGCCTGCGCGAGCACTGGGAGCTGGAACAAATCGCGCTACGGCCATGGCCGACCTCGGCCGCCAATCAGGCTTTCGTCAGCGCACTGTTCGAGTTGATTCAAAAGCATGACGTTGACGCCGGGGACGTAAGCCGCATGCGCATCCATTTAAGCAAATCATCCTACGACGCGTATGTCCATCGGCGCACCATCAACGGCAAGTGGGAGGCATCCGGCTCGGTTTATTACACGGCGGCTATCGTGCTGTTTGACCGCGAGTTGTGGATGGATCAATTCGAGCCGGCGCGTTTTAATGATCCCGCCGTTCGCCGTTTTGCGCTGGAGCAAATAGAACTCATCGCCGATCCAGCATTGAGCGGCGTGCAGGCCATCGTGGATTTGGAAATGAATTCTGGCGTTACGCTAAGCGCACGCTGTGATGAGCCCAAGGGCACGCCAGAAAATCGCATGGGTCGTGCCGAGATTGAAGCGAAGTTCCGCAAAGGGGCGCATGGGCGAATCAGCGATGCACAAGTGAAATCCGTGATCGAAATGATTTCCAGTCTGGAGGAATTTCCGTCCGTGCGGGTACTGATGGATGAGTTGCGGGAATGTAGAAAGTAGGTTGGGCTGAAAAGCCCAACACAAGCATCGGGGCAATTCGCTGCGGACGTGGCATTGCCATGTGCGGTTGTGTTGGGCTTTTCAGCCCAACCTACAAATTTTATATGCGGTGCGCGTGCATCCACTTGCGAAACGCAACGCCCATCCACACGGCCTCCACCACGCCAAAGGGCCATGCGCCCTGCAAAAACCCGTAGGCCGACCCCAGTCCGCACGCCGCCGCGAAGCCCAGCGTGTACCAGCGGCTGCGCGCTTCCAGCGCATAACACACCATCATCGCGGTGACGGCGAACAGACCAAAGGCAGTCAGCGCATCCATCAGTCGCCGCGTATGCCCGCTTCGCGCGTGAGTTTGCCGTACTGTGCGGTTTCCGCTTTCAGATAATTGACGAATTCTTCCACCGACGACGGCAGCGGCTCGGCGCCCACGCCTGCCAGCCGCTTATGCGCCTCGGGCGTGTTGATCGCCTTGACGAGGTCGGCGTTGAGCAAGGCGATGATCTCGCGCGGCGTGCCGCCTGGCGCGATCACACCATACCAAGTGTTGACTTCCCAACCCGGCAAGCCGGATTCCGCCGAGGTGGGCACGTCAGGTAACTGCTCGATACGTTTGTTGCGCAGCACCGCCAGCGCTTTCAGGCGCTTCTCGCGTAAGAGCGGTAGCGCGGCAGGCGGGCCGATGGTCACCAGATCGGTTTCGCCGCTGATCAGCGCGAACATGGCGACACTGGTGCCCTTGTAAGGCACATGCACGATGTTGATTTTGGCGAGGGACTTCAACATTTCGCCGGAGAAATGATTGGAGGTGCCCACGCCGCCGGAACCGAAGTTGAGTTTGCCGGGATGTTTGCGCGCGAGTGCGATCAACTCCTTGAGGTTATTCACCGGCACCGACGGATGTACCACCAGCAGCGAGGGAATATTCGCCACCAGCGCCACCGGCGCGATGTCGCGCAGTTCATAGCCGGGGTTTTTGTAGAGCGACGGGCTGATCGCAATCGAAGGCGTGCATAGTCCCAGGCTGTAGCCGTCCGGCGGCGCCCGCGACACCAGGCCGTAACCGAGGTTGCCTGCCGCGCCGGGGCGATAATCAGGCGTGACATTTTGTTTGAATGCGCTCTGCAACCGTTCAGCGATCAAGCGGCCTACGGCATCGGTGGCGCCACCGGGCGGAAACGGCAAAATAAAGCGGATCGTTTTGGTGGGGTACGCCTGCGGCGAGGCGCTCTGCGCGCGAACGTCTGACGCAGCGATGTTTATCGCTGTAGTACAGGCCAACGCCAGCATACGGAATTTCATGAGGAATTCTCCAGCAGCGAATTTGCAGTAATCGTGCTGCTGCATAATACAGGCTCGACGCCCACTCATGCAGGATGACACGCCTTGGACAAAATCACCGAACAACTCGTCACCTTCGCCAGCGATTTTTCAGCTGCGGATTTGAATGCATCTGCCACCGCCAAAGCCACGGCGTTGCTCGTCGATAGCATGGCGTGCATCGTCGCGGGCGCAGGCTCTGAAGCGGCGCCGATGATGGCGCGCATCGCGCGACGCGTGCAGAGTAATCCGGGCGCTACCGTGTTTGGCTTCGGCTTGCAGACCTCTCCTGAAATCGCGGCACTGGCCAACGCCATGATGGTGCGCGCCTACGATTACAACGACGCCTACCTGGGGCATCCAAGCGACATGATTCCGGGTGTGCTTGCGGCGGGCGAGGTTTCGCGTGCATCGGGCATGCAGGTGCTCACCGCCATTGCGCTGGCGTACGAGATTTACGGCGCATTCGAGCGCAGCGCGCCGCGTGTTAAAGCCGGCTTGGATCAAGGCACGTTCATGAACGTGGGCGTGGCGCTGGCCGCCGGCAAGCTGTGGGGCCTGTCGCGCGAACAACTCGCCAACGCCGCATCGCTTGCGCTGGTGCCCAACATGCCGCTGGGGGTTAGCCGTTGGGGCGAGCTGACGATGATGAAGGACTGCGCCACAGCCTTTGCGGTGCGCAACGGCGTGTTCGCGGCGATGCTGGCGCAGGAAGGATTTACCTCCGCGCAGGAGCCGTACTCCGGCCTCTATGGCCTGCACCATATCACCGGGCCGTTCGAGCTGCGCCTGCCGCTCGATGTCAGCCAGCGCGTGGTGGAGTTTGCCTACATCAAACCGATACCCGCCGAGAACAATACAATAGCCATCGCCGAACTAGTGTAGTGCGTCAAATAGAAGTGCGCTTATTTAAGGCCGCCCGGGCACGGGTGACTTTGGCAAGAATGTCAGTTGCCTTAGCGGTCCAGATGAAAGGTTTGGGGTTCGCGTTGTGCAAGGCGATATATTCGTTGATGGCGATCTC
>CANIID010000025.1 GCA_947467315.1 Betaproteobacteria bacterium
AGTCGCAAACCGATCCTACACCTCGCTATCGCGATGCAGCAGCGCGCATGGATGCAAGGTCTGTGGGATGCCGCAAAAACGTTCGACTTGCCCGCTACTTTTGCGCCACTTCATCCGTCCGGATAAAGCGCTAATGGAAAATCTCGGATTATCGCATTCGCTTGCTCCGCGCGCGCAAAGCACCGCGGAAGCGGGGCAGGTAAACCTGTAAATGAAAACCATGCCTCGCCGTGTTGAACGCACCATGGACAATACCCGCCGCCACGCGAGCAGGCCGCTTGATCCGTCAAGGCAAGTGTGTGCTCAAACAAAAAGGGTTAGCACCAACGGCGGTAGACGCGAACGTCGTGTTGCAGCCTATCCGGACATTTAAAATAACTACCGCCTCAAACCCGTCATCCCAACGGAAGCCGCGGGCGGTACTGGTGCCACGGTTTCAGCGGATGGCGGCGGTTGCATAGCCTGCGTAGCCCCTTTTCGCCGAACCGCATTGTCCTTCGCGTATCAAAGCCTCGCTTTGGCGGTCTCGTATATCTGTCGCGCTTTTGGAATGACGTTACCGGTTCTCGGTGGGAATCGAATCATCATCAAGTGTCCTTGGGTGCTGATAAAGACCTGATCCGCGGTAACCTGGTACGCACGTTCGCCAAGACCTTTCAGGGGATCAACCGCGCCGGGAGCCGCGCCCGTGGCCAGCCCGGCGGCTGTTCCCATTACTTGTGGATCGCCACCGCCCCAGTCGACCTGCAACTCGGCAGATGCGTTGGAGCCCGCAGCCGCCGAGTAGATACACTCGGTCGCGGACGGTGGCCTGTCGTTTCCTCCCGCTGCGGCAAAAACCGCGCCAGCAAGAATCACGGACATCTCGGCCTGCGTCACCATGTCGCAGGCGCTAGCGCGCTTCTTGGCGCCAGGCGCCACGGCCGTTGCCTTGGCTGTGGTGGCTGTCGCCGCCGAAGGTGCGGTGACCGGCGATGCGCTCTCCTTCGAGCAACCGAAACAGAAAAGAACGCAAAAGCAAATCAGGAGAAGGGCCGTCGGCTCGGTACGCATAGAGTGCTCCAATTTGGAAGCGCAGTGACAGAGACCACGTCGACGCAGAAACCCCGGCCATGTAACAGATGGCGTCCGTCAGCATTGACGCCTCGCAGCCCGTAGCTCGCGCAGATGAATGCAATGGATGCACTTATTTTACACGGCATCGACGCGCCAACGTGAACGTTTCATCAGCTATTGAGCAACAAGCTCTCCTGCACGATGCGACACCCCTTGCAGGCTAATGACGGATTACCGCGCCGGCCCTATCAAGATGAGACGCCCACGGCGGAAACCGCTAGTATTCGTGCTGACATTTCCATCCGCAATTACGTTTTGCGTCTGCCGCAGTAGCGCAAGCCACACCACCACTCGCACGAGAACCCTCTTCACCTCATGAACCGCAACCTCTGGCTGATGGCCGCCGCGCAAGGCCTGTTTCTCACCAACAACGTGTTGTTCGTTGCCGTCAACGGGCTGGTGGGCCTGTCGCTGGCGTCGCACACATGGATGGCGACACTGCCAATACTGGGTTACGTCGTCGGCGGCGCGCTTTCCACCGGGCCGGTGGCGGCATCACAAGCGCGCTGGGGACGCAAAGTGTCATTCCAGATCGGCCTTGCGGTTGCTTTTTGCTCGGCGCTGCTGGCGACCTATGCGGTGCTGGATAAGAATTTCTGGTTGCTGGTGACGGCCACGGTCATCGCCGGCTACTACAGCGCCAACGGCCAGTTGTACCGTTTCGCCGCGGCGGAACTCGCCAAACCCGAATACCGCGAGCGCGCGGTGTCGCTGGTGCTGGCGGGGGGCCTCGCCGGCGGGGTGATCGGCCCCAATCTGGCGAAGTGGACACAGCACTTGGGCAATGCGCCGTTTGCAGGCGCTTACGCCGCGCTGGCCGTGATCGCGCTAATCGCAATGGGCGTGGTATCGATGGTGACGTTTCCGCCCGTACCGCCTAAAAAGCCGGGAGCCAGCGGCGGGCGCCCGCTCTCCATCATCATGCGTCAGCCGGTGTTTATCGTCAGCACGGCGGCGGCGGCGCTGGGGTATGGCGTGATGAACATATTGATGGCGGCCTCGCCCATCGCCATGCAGATATGCGGCCACCCCTTCAGCGACGCGGCGCTGGTGCTGGAATGGCACGTGATCGGCATGTTCGCGCCGGGGTTTTTCACCGGGCATCTGATCAGCCGCTTTGGCGCCGTTGCCATACTGACCGTGGGTGTGTTGCTCAACCTGCTGTGCATCGCCGTGGCTCTGGCGGGCGTGGACGTGATGCACTTTCTGATCTCGATGTTTTTGGTGGGCGTGAGCTGGAATTTTTTATTCACGGCCGGCACGGCACTGTCGCTCAAGGCCTACGAACCCGAGGAGAAAGACAAGGTGCAGGGCGCGATCAATTTTTGTATTTTCGGGGTGATGATGATTACGTCTTTTTCTTCCGGCGCGCTGGTCACCACGCAGGGTTGGGCGTTGCTAAACTATATTTCGCTGATACCCGTTGCGCTGATGGGCAGTGCCGTGCTGTGGTACGTGCTGCAAGGCCGGGCACGGCAGGCGGCGTAGTCGTCGTCGCCCTGTGCCGGTTAGTGGAAATTCCGACTTTTACGCCTCACGCCCATCTCATAACGCGCTTATTCAGCCTTAACACCCGCCTCGACTATCACCTTGCCCCAGCGCTTGATTTCCGCATCGAGATAATCGCGCAGCGCTTCGGGCGCGCCGCCCACCGGCACCATGCCCATCGCCAGAAAGCGGCTGCGCACGTCGGGCTTTTGCAGGATGCGATTGATGTCGGCGTTGATTTTGTGAATCAGCGCCGCCGGGGTGCGGGCTGGCGCAAAAAACGGATACCAACTGGTGCCGTCAAAACCCGCCACGCCGGCTTCCGCCACCGAGGGCAGTTCGGGCGCGAGTTCCACGCGCTTGGCGCTGCTGACCGCGAGCACGCGCGCGCGGCCCGACTTGGCGTGCGGCAGCATGGTTGATATCGGGCTGAACAGCACTTGTATTTCACCGGAGAGCAAGCCGGTGGTCGAAGGCGCGCCGCCTTTGTACGGCACATGCACCATGTCGGTTTTGGTTAGCGACTTCATCAGTTCGGTCATCAGGTGCGCGGGTGACCCGACACCGACGGAGCCGTAGGTCAGCTTGCCCGGCTGCGCGCGCGCGAGGTTGATGAGTTCCTGCACCGAGTTAGCTTTGACGCCAGGATGCACGGTGAGCACGTAAGGCGACTGCACCGCCAGCGCAATCGGCGCGAGGTCTTTCGCCACGCTGTAACTGAGTTTGCGATACAGCGCGGGCGCGGTCGCCACGGAACCGTTGTTGACCAGCAAGGTGTAGCCGTCGGGCACGGCGTGCGCGACGATTTCCATGCCGATGGTGGTGCCCGCACCGGGCCGGTTGTCGATAATCACCGGCTGCCCCCACAGCTCGGTAAGTTGCTGCGCGATCGCGCGGCCCACCACATCCACGCCGCCGCCCGCAGTGAACGGATTCACCACGCGCACCGGCTTGGTGGGCCACGCATCGGTGGGCGGCACGGCGGCAAGCGCGGCGCCCGTGCCGACGATCAGCCACGATAAATATAAGTATATGTTTTTAAACACTATTTTGTGATCCCTTAATTAACGCAACGACCTGCGGAATCGCCACCAGCGCGCGTCCCTGCACTTGCTCGAGGCTCAACCCGCCGAGCGGATGCGCGATCATCACCAGCGGCAAATCCGGCGTGCCGAATACGCGCGCCTGATTTTTGCCCAGCGCTTTAAACGGCTCGGAGCAAATCACCGCCGTGGTCAAACCGCGCTTCGCCAACTCTGTCATGTCGTGGACACTCCACGACGTACAGGCCCCTCAATCGGCCATCGCGCTGATGACCACATCCGCCTCGCGCGCGAGTTGATCGAGTATCTCCGGGGGTGCCGCCATCGACACATAGGGCTTGCGCGCGTAGCTGACTTCCGCCACCGCGACCTGCGCGCGCACGCCTTCGACGATCATCTTCAGCAGATGGTCGGCATTGCCTTTGCTGTTGTCGAGCACGCCGAGGCGGATGCCCTTCTCGTTGCCTTGAGTCACGCGACGCGGCGCGGCCTTTGCATCCGAAGCGGGCGTGGGCGCGACCGGTATAACCAGTCTGACGATTTGATTCATGCTGTTCCTTTACCACGGCTGGGAAGTGGCGATTTTGACACGCCTGCGCCGGCATATCATCTTTGCGCGCATTGCCGCGCGAATGTCACGCCCAACGCGGATTTGTAAGCGCTTGTAACCACCCGCGATCCTGAAACACCTGGTTACACCTCCCGTACAGTCGCTTACAACCTCGCCCCGCCGGCCGTAGGCTACCGCCCTACGCCCGCGTTATTGTTCTCACGGGCGCGCACTTTGCGCCCCGGTCAACTTAACGGAAAGAGGTGCATCATGAAAACAGCAATCGGCACTTTGATGGCGGCAGCGGCTTTTTCGATAATGACCCCGGCGCAAGCCAACGGCCCGCATGGATATGGTTACGGCAATGGACATGTGGTGCCGCAACCCGTGTATGTCGCACACCCCCATCCGCTGGCGGGGTTGCGCGAAATCAATGCGCGCCAGGAAGAACAGCGCGCGCGCATCGAGCGCGGTTTTCATCGCGGCGCGATCACGCGCTTCGAGTTTCGCCGCCTGATGGCCGAGCAACACGACATTCAAGCGATGGAACGCGCGTTTGTGTCCGATGGCTTTCTGCACCCGCGCGAGCGCATGGAATTGCATCGCCGGCTGGACATCGCGTCGCAGCACATCTGGCACGAAGCGCGGGATAACGAGCGGCGCTATCGGTAACCGGCGCGGGCGGCGGCACACGTCTCCCCGCCCCGTCATTCCTGCGCCGAGCCCGTCCTCGAATGCTTTAATCGGGGACGGGTATTCATACAATGTCTCCATTGGCGCGTGTGTTATGGGTTCCCGCCTGCGCGGGAACGACGGTGTGGGTGTGTTGCGCGACGGAAGCTACAGGGCTGTGCGCTTACGTGTTACTGCGGCTTAAACCCGATCTCGCGCGCGAGCTTGCCCCACTTGTCGAAATCGCTGCGTATCGTCTGCGTAAAAAATTCCGGCGATTCGGTGTGCAGATCGAGTCCGAGTATCGCCGCTTTCTCGCGGATATCGGGCATTCTCATGGCGGCGTTCATTTCGCGATTGAGTAACGCGATTTGTTCCCTCGACATGCCGGCGGGCGCGATGGCGCCGAACCAGCCGCCGGATTGAAAGCCGGGCAGGGTTTCCGCCAACGTCGGAAACTGCGGGTAGTTCGGTGCGCGCGTATCGCGCGCGACACCAAGGATGCGCAACCGCCCCGACACCGCATGCGGCTGCACGGTGATAAAAGCGGAGAGCGTCGCATCGATGCGTCCGCCGATGAGATCGGTGACGATCAGCCCGGCATTCTTGAACGGCACGTGGTAGTAGCTGAACCCGGCTTCCTTGCGAAACAGCTCGGTGGCGAAATGCAGGAACGCGCCTTCGCCGTTGGTGCCGAAGTTGAGCTTGCCCGGATTTGCTTTGCCGTAGGTAATCAGCTCGCGCGTGTTTTTGAACGGCACGTTGGGATGCACCGCCAGCGCCAGAAAATTCGACGCCATCAGCGTGATCGGCGCGAAATCCTTCAGCGAATCGTAAGCGATTTTTTTATACGCCAGCGGCACGATCACCATGTTGCCGCCTTGCCCGCAGCCGATGGTGTAACCGTCGGCCGGCGCCTGCGCGATGAATTGCAGGCCGATCTGCCCGACCGCGCCGGGGCGGTTGTCCATCACAAAGCTGTGGCCGGTTTTCTCGAAGAACTTGTGGCCGATCAGCCGCAGCATGGTGTCGCAGGTGTCGCCCGGCGCGCCGGGGATAATGACGCGGATGGGTTTGGCGGGATAAGCCTGTCCGGCACTCGTCGAAGGGGCCTGCGCGACCGCACTTGTGGCCAAGGCGGCCAGCAATATTAGCAGTCCTGTTGCGACACACTTCATGACGCCTCCCCCCGGCACAACGCTATTTTTTGTCTGGCGGTTCCTGCTTGGCGCCCGCAGCAGTGCTGGCGAAGGACGCCAGCGCGGCTTTCTGCATTTCCAGTGTTTTGACGGTCATCTGGATAAAGCCGATGTTCATGGTGAGCCAGTTTTCCACGCCTTTCAGCTCGGCGATTTTTTTCTCAATGTCTTCGACGCTGGCGGTCGGCATGAACATGCCGGGAACCGGGAACGACATCGGGTTCCACATCTTCTGCATGAACTCCATGAAGTCTTTGGGCAGTTCGGCGTTGGACATGTCAGGCTCCCGCACCGCCAAATGGCGTAAGGCTACGCGTGGCGGCGCAAGGCCATACTATATAGTAACGACGCCGGTGTGGCGCGCATCGGCGCCAGACGAGGAACGGCTAGTCGGCGCGGAGAGCCGCGAGTTTGGCGGGTAACGCCGCCAGGGGCTCAGCAGGTTTAGCCGCCGGTTCCTTCGACGCACCACCGGGTTCACCGATAGCGGGCGCTGCGTTGGCGGGCGCGCCGGGCGCCGGGATAACCATCTGCACCCGTCCACCCGCAGCGGGCTGCGCGGACGGCTGCACCTGGGTCGGGGAGTACGCAAGATAGCCGGAACGGTCGGTCTTGGGTTGGCCAAGGAGGGTATCGAGCCGGTCTTTCTCGTTCAGCACCTTGTGCGTGTAGGCCGCATCGCGGTCAGGTAGTGCGCCGCCATAGGTTTGCATGGCGGTGAACAGGTTGCCCGACGCCGCATGCAGGTATTCGCGGATGATCTTCGCGCCGACGGCAATGTTGACGCGCGGATCAAACGCCGCCTGCTCGCCACCGAACTCGGTGAATTTTTCAAGGTGGTAGTGCGGGATGATCTGCATCAGCCCTTTTGCACCGACGACGCTTTCGGCAATCGGATTAAAGCTGGATTCAATCGACATCACCGCCACCAACAGGGTCGGATCGACGTTGTACTGGCGGCCCACGACATGCGCGGTTTTCACCAGATCCAGCACTACTTGCCGGGAAACCAGAAATTTTCGCGCCATGTAGTCCGCGATTAACACGTGGCGGCGCTCTTCCTGAATCGCGCGTGCGGTCGGGTTAGCGGCCGTTTTCACCATATTGTTGCTGGCCGGTGTCTCAGCCACGGGGTTATCCGCATCGACGATGACGCTGGCGGCGGCGTCAGCATCGACGCGAGAATCCAGCGTAAACGGCAATACCGCCACGGCCAGCGCCATGACCACCGGTACAAAACTTACATGCTGCGTCCACTCGCCAGTGGCTAAACGTTCGCGCACGTGCTCAATGATCGATTTTGCGTACATGCAAAACCTCCTTGGTCAGCCGGTCTCTTGTTGGCCGGTTGGATTACCTCGTCGTGCTGTGGTGCCGAGGCATTTACTCCCTAGTGGGTCGGTCCCTCCAAAACCACTATGTGTAGCGGTCATCTAGGGAGGGGTCGGAAAAGTGGGGCAATTCTAGTGACGCGCCAACGCCCGTGCAACCCCAAATCTTGGGCCATGTGACAACCGGCCGCATTCTGCCACAGGTTTTGATGCGACGCAATATATTGTAAGTTATTGTTTTTATTTACTTTAATTACAATAATTGATATTTATATCGATAAAGATTTGCACTGCACTATCTAAAAATAATTTAGTCTGCTGAAACAATGTCAGCGCCAACCAATTTAAATAGTGTTTAAAAACAAATACTTATAAATATACCCTTGTTTGACAAGGACTTAGCTTGCCCTTAGCTCTCCTCTGGCGCGTTGCGCGTCTCCCATTCCGCCAACGCCTTCTCGTAACGCTCGAGCGCCTCCCAATAAAGATCATAGATGCATGGTGAGCAGCCACTGTCGCAACAGCCGGCGTAATCCGCTTCGTCCGGTCGCACAGGCTTGGGGTCCGGCGACGCCGGGGTGATTGTTTCGCCAGTCATATTAACGAGCACTCGCAGGATGATCCGGAAAGCGCCGGCGGAATTCCGCCAGCAGCTCATCCGCATCGATGGAACGGTTATCGCGCCTGAATTCGGCCAGCCGCTCCAGCCACTTTTCCGGCGGCTGGTCTTCCAGGCCGCGCCAAACCGGCGCAGGTTTTAGCGCAGGACGCGCCGCCGGCTTCGGGGCGGGGGGCGGGGCCGGCTTGGCTTGCGGGGCCGCCGCGACCGCAGGTGCTTCCGATGTTGCGCCGCGCGTGGCACTACTGCCACCGGTGCTGCGATCTGCTTCGTTGCGCGCCAGCGCCTCGTCGCGGCTAAGCGGCGCTTGCGCAGGGAACGGCTCCGGCGTTGGTTTCGCTGGCGCCAGCTTCGCTTCGCGCGGCAGGGGTGACGCTGATTGCGATGCCGCCGCGCCTGCGGGGGCGCCTGCTGGTACGCCTGAGGCGCCGTCCAGCGGTGCGCTGTCGAAACCGCGCACGCCAAGGCTGGGACGTTGCCGCTCCTGCGCCTGGCGTCCGCTCGCCTCCGCTTCGCGCCGCGCCTCCACGGGCGCGCGATCCTGCGGCGCGGGCGCACCAGACAACCCGCCCGTGACCGCGCCGGAAGCGGCCTTCGCTGTCGTTGCGGCACTGTCCCTTGCCGGCCCGTGTTCGCGCGTAGCGCTACCTACCGCCTGATCCCTGCGTGTACTACTGCCTAACGCCGCCGCGTTGTCCGCCGCAGCTTCGGTTTTTTCGACGCGCTGCTTTTTGGCGAGTTCGCCGTACGCCTTAGGCGGGGCTTCTGGCTGGGAGATTGCGTCGGCAGTCTTCGCCGGCTGGGCGCGTTTTTCTTCGGCCAGTTTGGGTTGCGCGGGTGCCGCGTCGCGCAACATCGCATCCGCTTTTTCGGCTGGGGCCACCGCCGGCTCAGCGGCGGGTGCGGGCGCCGACGCGGGCGCTTTGGGTGGCGCACGTGTCGCCACCGGCGGCTGCGACAGTTCATCACCTTTTTCGTGATGCATCGTCAATACCAGGCTGATGCTCAACACCATCATGGCGGCGATCGACACCGGCACATACCAGTTGCGCTTTGCGCGTAGCGGCGGAATCGCTGCCTGCCCGCAGCCACCCACCACCGCCGGACGCGCGCCCACCTCGCGCCGCGCGGCGGCAAGAATAGCTGCATCCAGCGCTGCGGGCGGCTGCTCGCCCGACGCAGCCTGCATCAGGCGCGCCAGCGCGGGATCGCGTTCGAGGTTGGTGTCGTTTACTGCCACGCTGTCAATCCTTGTCTGATCTTGCTCATCGCATAACGCAGCCGGCTTTTGGCCGTCTCGCGCGTGACGCCCGTGGCGTCGGCGATTTCTTCCACGCTCATGCCGCCTTCGTACTGCATCACAAACGCCTCGCGCTGCGATTCGGGCAGCGCGTCCAGCAGTTGCAGCAATTGCGCCGCCTGCTGCTTGATGTCCAGATGCTTTTCCGGCTCGTCGCGCGGCGCGGCTTGCGGCTCGGCGATTATCGGCGCTTCCTCGCTGTCATCATCGAAAGAAACCATCGCCGCCTGACCGTGTTTGCGATAGTGATCGATCAGCCGGTTGTGCGCGAGCTTGTAGATATACGTGGTGAATTTCGCCTGCACGGTGTAGCCCTCCCGCGCACGGATCAGATTCATCCACACGTCCTGAAACAACTCATCGGCGACGCCCGCATTGCGGCACTGGCGCAGCATATAACGGTACACCGGGCCCTTATGGCGACGATACAGCGTATCAAATGCGCCGGCATCGCCGTCGCGATAGGCAAGCATGAGTTGTTCGTCGCTGACGGCGGCAGTGGTATCCATGAAGGTTGCCAGTATGCAGAACCGCACGCATACCGGCAACCCGAACTCACGCTTTACGCCTTACGCCTCACGCCTTACGCATTAACGCGGGTCCGGCACAAACTGCCCCGGAAACGGCGTCGGCGTAGGGCGCGCGTACACCGGCGGCTGGTAAATCACGCCCTGCGCCAGCAGATTTTCGTAGGTGTCGTAATGGATAGTGATGATTTCCGCCGGCGACGACGTGGCGCGCTCAAAGTTGGTGTAGGTCACGTGCGATTCCTCGCTGCGGCCGTGGCCCGTCCCGAGCGTGGTGGTTTTTTGCGGTGCGCGGGTGATGCTGCTGTCGCCGTCGAAGCTGCGCGGGCCTATCGTTGAGCGTCCACTGGCGTTGCCCTGCGCCGCGGCAGCCGGCGCTTCGGCCTGCTCTTGCGCTGGTGCGGCGGGCGCCGCACGCGTTGCCGGCACTTCGGAACGCGCGCTGTCCATCGGTAAACCACTCGTTGCCCCGTCACTCGAATACGGACGCGGCCACGGGCGCACCGGCGGATCGATCCTCACCGGCGGCTCATATTTCTTGCGAAACACCGCCACACCGATCACGCCCACGTTTTGCGGACGCCCGGTGCGCGCCGCGTACGAATTCTGATGCTCGGTAAAATAAAATGCCGCAATGCGATCAGTGCTTTTGCGCCAGCCGCGTATGTCGAACGCCTGAGTGTTGCCCAGCACGTAGCCGGTCTGCTCCCAATTGGCCGTCTCGCCCGACACCGCGTTCACGCCATCCACCGACACCACCGACAGAATTTCCTGCCGCCCGCGATTCGCCACGCGGATCTGATATTCATTGCCCGGCTTGCCCACCACGTAATAGCGGCCGTTGTGCTGGTAAATCGGCAAGGTGCGGTTTTCCACGCGGTCGTAGACCGTGACATCGGCAATGCCACCCACCGCGCCCGCCACGCCGGAAAATCCGGCCAATAACGATAAATATATGATTTTGTTACGTAATTTCATGATTCGCTCCATTTAAGTTTCGCATCGCTGCGATGCTGAAGCTGTAAACGGGCGCGCACTTGAAATGGGGTTAAAGCAACATCAAACCCCGCGGAAGCCGCCTGACCAACGGTATCAACCTACGTTTCGGTCACGATCAGCCACCCCGTCATCTTGTCGTGATCTTCGCCGCAGAAGTTATCGCACAGAAAAATAAACTTGCCTGCCTTGTCGGCGATGAAGGTTACTTCAATGGTTTTGCCGGGAATGCCGTCGGCGCGCACGTTGAAATCCGGCACGGAGAATCCATGCACGAAATCCGGCGAGGTGAGCACGATGGTGACGCGCTCGCCTTTCGTGACGCGGATTTCCTTCGGCGCGAAATCAAATTTGCGCGCCTGCACCGAGAGGCGCCGCGCGGGCGCGTCAGCAGTACCCGCGGCGACTGCCGGCGCATGTACATAGAACGCGGTTGCGCCACCGGCCGCCGTACACAGCAACGCCCCGGCGAGCTGCCGGCGTTTCAGTAGCACCTCCAACGCTCAACCGATATCGTGTTCGCGCATGTGCTGCGAACCGCCGCTGGATGTCGCGCGCACGCTGCGCCAGCCGAGTCCCTTATAAGGCTGCGCGGCTTCCCATGGCAATTGCGTTTTGTTCGCCATTGAGCCCACCGGCGACAACGGGAACATCACTGCCTTCGACGCGTGATGCTGGATGTGCCCGGTATTGTGATGATGCTCGTGATGCACGTGACCGTAAAACACGGTGACGTTTTTGAACGGCATCAGGAGATCAATCGCCTGCTGGCCGTCGCGCGTCGCCCAATCCCACTGCGGGTACATTGAAAACAACGGACGGTGCGTCAGCACGACTATCGGTTGATCGGCACGTTGCTTTGTCAGATCATCCTTCAGCCACGCGATCTGCTTCGCGCCGAGTATTGGCGCCGGATCGGAAACATTATCCAGCACTATGAAGAGGATGCCTTTGTGCTCGAAGGTGTAGTTCAATTGCGCGCCGAAAACTTCAAGATACGCTTCGCCGCGATCCAACGACGCATCGTGTTCGCCCGCGAAGTAGCGCACCGGCACATTAAGACTGCGCGACATATCCTGAAACTCGCGCAAGCGCTGGCGTCGCACTTTGGGGTCGTCGGTGGTCTGCGTCAGGTCGCCGGTAAACACCACGAAATCCGGCTTTTGCTCCATCGCATTCACCGCGGCGAGTGCCTTGGTTAAGGTGCCGCGCGTATCCGGGTTCACTTTCGGATTGCCATAGCCCCAATGGATGTCGGTCAACTGCACGAAGCTAAAATCTCCCTGCCCGCCCGCGCCCGTGCTCGCGCACCCCGGCAGGCCCGAGGCGAACACCAGCCCGCCCACGCCCGCCATCGCCATAAAATCCCGTCTGCTGTAGTTTTTGTCGTCCATGCCCGTCTCCTTGTGCCTTGTAAATTGAGCTCCGTTCATGAAGACTGGCGCGGCTCGCGGTTTATTCCATTCATTGAAATTGATAAGTTCGTGGAATAAATCCGCTTGCGGTAGAGTCTTGTCTTGATTGGGGCATTTGGAGTCTATCGATTGGCTGACATCAGCAAATTGTCACGCTTTGAAGCCGTGGTGCTGGTGCATCTCGATGCGGCGTACAACCTTGCGCGCTGGCTGACACGCGACGCATCGGGCGCCGACGACGCTGTGCAGGAAGCCTGCCTGCGCGCGTTTCGTTTCTTTGACAGCCTGCAAGGCCCCAGCCCCAAGGCTTGGTTCATGGCGGTGGTACGCAGCGCGAGCCTGGATTGGCTGAAAGATCAACGCACGCGCGGCGCGGATGATTCGTACGATGAAGCGTTGCATACGGCGAGCGCGTCGGAATCCACGGAAAGCCTCGTCGCGCGTGACTCGGAAGCACGCTGGGTGCATGCGGGCATCGCGGCCTTACCGCGTGAATATCGTGAAGTACTGGTGCTGCGCGAACTCGAAGAATTGTCGTATAAGGAAATCAGCGCCATCGTCGATGTGCCGATTGGCACCGTGATATCGCGTTTGTCGCGCGGCCGCGATTTGTTACAGCAGCGGCTGCTGGAATCTCGCGAAAGGAAAAGATCGTGAATTGTGCGCGCCTACAACAAGTGCTCGACGCCCATATCGACGGCGAGCTGGATCGCGCCACCGCCAGCGAGATCACCGCGCATCTGGCCGAATGCGCTGCGTGCGCCACGCTGCGCGATCAGCGCCTGGCGTTACGCCAGGCACTGCGCACGGAAGCGCCCTACTTCAAAGCGCCCGCGACCCTCGCACCCGCTATTCGGCGTTCTTTGGAACACGCATCGGCGCGACCGGCGGCAAGCGTGAATCCGCCTGAAATCAACTGGAGAGCAGGGCCAACGTGGTTTCACGCAGCGGTATTCGCTACAGTCGCAGCACTGGTGGGACTGATCAGCGGCCATTGGCTCGCGCAGCCGCTGCCCGATTACCCGTTACGCGATCCCGCTGTAGCCAGTCACGTGGCGGCGCTCGCCCCCACGCGCCAATTGATACAGGTCGCATCGAGCGACCGTCACACGGTGAAACCGTGGTTTCAGGGCAAAATCGATTTCGCGCCGCCGGTGAAAGACCTTGGCCATGAAGGGTTTGTGCTCATGGGCGGGCGGCTTGATCAAGTCGCCGACAAACCTGCCGCTGCGGTGGTGTATCAAGTGCGCAAACATGTGATTAATTTGTTTGTGTGGCGTGCCACCGATCGCGCACCGGACGCCATCGCGACATCCAGCATGCGCGGCTTCAGTGTGACGACTTGGGCCGCTGACGGAATGCGATTTGCGGCAGTGTCGGATGTCGATGCGCGCGATTTATCGCGCTTCGCACAGTTGGTCAGCGCGCCGTAGCTTCGCCGCGCCGAAACGCGAAAAACTATTTATCCGCTTTTCCCTGCTCTTCGGCGCGCTGCTGTATCGCTTGTGTTGCTGCGTCAATTTTCTTGTCGGCCACTTCTTTCATCTGTTTGCCGGCCTCGATTTCCTGCTTCTTGATCGCGGCGCCGGTGGCGGCCGTGGTCGCCACTTCAGCGCCGCAGCCGGCCAGGCCGAACGCGACTAGCGCACACAGGATTTTTCTCATAAAAACCTCATAAAATAATGTTTACAAACAATATGTTACAACAAAATCCACTTCAAGCCTCAAGCAGCTTCAAATCAATCGCGGCACCCATCGCCGCATAACCCAGCCGGTTCGGATGCAGCTTGTCACCCGGCCCGCCCAGCGTGTTGTCCGGCACGAACTCGGCGCGCATTTCGCCGGTGCGCGGATCGGTAATCACGCTGTCGAAATCGGCAACGGCATCGAACACGCCTGAAGTGCGGATGAAGTCGTTGAGTTGACGGCGCTTGCCGTCCTCCTCCTTGAACCCGTGCGCTTCGTTGCCGGAACCCAAGGCCGACACCACGGTTGCGCCGATCACGCGCACGCCGGGAATGCCCACGCGCATGCGCGCCACGCCCTCGCGCATGCCTAGCGCCACGGCTTCAAACGTGGCGTTACCGCGACGGCTGAAGTCGTTAATGCCTTCAAGCCAAATCACCACCTTCACACCCGACAGCGACAACACATCGCGCGTCAACCTCGACAACGCCGAAGGCCCGCCGAGAAAGGGCGGCAAAGGCGCGGGCGGCGGATACACAGCCGGCCCAACGACCTGATTGCCGCCGATGCCCGCATTGACCACCGCGATGCGATTACCGTACGCCGCGCGTAGCCGCCGATGCAGTACATCGGGCCAGCGGTCATCGCCATTGATCGTGGAGACCGTGCCGTCGGTGATCGAATCGCCTAACGTCACTACCGCGTACGCGCGATCTTGGGAATGTTCATCCGCGAACATGTCCAGTGCGTCGAGGAAATACCATGACGCGGTGGCAAACGGAAACGCCGCTTCGCTTTCCGCATGGCCCTGCGCGCCCGCGCCCGGCCATGTCACATACGACGATTGCAGCGCCTTGGCATGCCAAGTCATCGGCCCGCTTTCGCCGACGACATGAAAACTCACCGCCAGTTTGCGTCCCGCGAGTTCGTTCGCCGACGGGTCGCACACGAACGGCAACGTTATCGCGTCGCTCCACGCGGATTGGCCCGCTGCGACCGTGACACTGTTTTTGCCGTCGAAGGTAATCGCGCGATTGGTGCCAGCAGTGATTTCAGCACCGGCGTTCTGCAAGCCGATAAACACGCCGTCGAACGTCACCGGTCGCGTGCCCAGCGCATTGCTCATACGTATCCGTGCCGCGCGCCCCCACAAGGTAGGCCGCACGATCAGGCGGAACGATAGCTCGCGCGCGCCGCTTTCAGGCGACGGAAAAACACGGCTCAGGTCAGGCTGCGCCGCCGAATTTCCGATCGGGTACGGGCCTTGCACCGATGCCGCCCAGCTGGTTACCCAAGCCAAACTTGCGCCGCCATCAATCCAATCGCTTGGCAAGCCCCAACTCCTTCAACACATCACGCAACTCGGCATGCACGCCGTCGAGATACTTCATCGTATCGCGGCTATTGCGGTAATCACCATCCCAATGATTCGCATCGAGCGTTTCTTTCCATTGCGCATCGCGCGAGACTTTTTCCAGCGCGTCGTCCCAAAATGCGACTTGCTCGGCGCTTAATCCCTTCGGCGCCCACAGGCCGCGCCAGGTGTTGAAGGTGCCGGCCACACCTTGCTCCTTCCAAGTGGGGATGGTCGCGAACGGGCCGGTCAGCCGCTTGTCGGAGGTCAGCGCGATGATGCGCACGCGCCCGGCTTCGAGGTGTTTGGTCAGCGGGCCGACGCTGCCCATGTGCAGATCGATGTGGCCGCCCAACAGCGCGGTGAGCGATTCGCCCGATGATTGAAACACCGGCGTTTTGAGTTTGCGTGTGTCCGCGCCCGCCGCGCGCGCGGCCAGCACGTAGGCGATGTGGTTGTTGCCGCCGATGGCGGTGACGCCCGCCGACAATGACGCCGGGTCTTTTTTCAGCCGTTCGATTAAGTCGCGGCCATTCTGGATCGGCGAATCCGCACGCACTGCAAAGCCGATGTAATCGCCGATCATCACCGCCAGCGGCGTGAAATCACGATGCCGCAGCGGGCTGCTACCGACGATGTAATTCAATTGCTGCGTGATCGACACCACCGCCATCGCATGCGGGTCGTTTGGCTTCTGATTCAGGTAATTCAATGCGACGGTGCCGCCGCCGCCCGCCTTGTTGACCGCGATGCCGCTGGTGGAAATGAGCTTGCGCTCCTGCCAGATGCGCTGCATCAACCGCCCCACGGCATCATTGCCGCCGCCGGGCGCGTTGGGAATGACGATTTCCACCGCATTGGCGGGCCTCCAGTCGGCGGCCAGAGTACGCGTGGCGGGCATGCCGCACGCGATTAGTGCCAGACCCATCAGTAACGGCAAAGGACGCATTGATATTCCTCTCGTGGACTCGCCGCATGATTGGCCGGCTACTCAGTGCTATCATAATTGCATTCGTGATCGACGGCCATTGCGGTCACGTCTGCCACACCGTTACACCCTATACCCCATCAGCGAGACGCCGTCATGCCCATCTCCATCCGCCCTCTCACGCCCGCCTTCGGCGCGGAAATCACCCACGTCGATCTCACGCGCCCGCTCGATGCCGCCACCTTCGCCGAAGTCGAGAATGCATTTGAGACCTATTCCGTGCTGGTGTTTCCGAAACAGAATCTCACCGATGAAAGCCAGATCACGTTCAGCAGCCGCTTTGGCGCGCTGGAAACCACACAGGGCCACATCGCCAACAATTTCCAGGTGAAGCAGATCTCGGAAATTTCCAATCTCGATCCCAGCGGCAAGCTGATGGCCGCCGATGATCCGCGATTGATTTACCGCATAGGCCAGCGCAACTGGCACTCTGACAGTTCGTTCAAGCGCGTACCGGCGAAAGCGTCGCTGCTGCATGCGCGCCGCTTGCCGCCTAACAGTAACGAGTGCGGGCAAACGCAATTCGCCAGCTTGCGCGCGGCGTACGACGCCCTGCCTGAGTCACGCAAGCGCGAGATTGAAAACATGGCGGCAATTCATCACTATGCCTACTCGCGCCGCAACACCGGCATTCAGCTTACCAACGAAGAAGAAGACAAACGTTTTCCGCCGGTGCCACAAGCGCTGGTGCGCGCCAATCCGGTGAATGGCCGCAAGGCGCTCTACGTTGGCTCGCACGCGTCGCACATCCGCGAGCTGCCCGAGGAACAAGGCCGCGCACTGCTCGCCGAATTGCTGGAACACGCCACCCGCGAAGCATTTACCTATATGCATCACTGGCAAGTGGGCGATCTGGTGATGTACGACAACCGCGCGGCGCTGCATCGCGCGCGCCCCTATGCCATCACCGAGCATGCGCGTATCCTGCATCGCACCACGGTTGCGGGCGCAGGCCCGACCGTTCAATAATTTACCCACAAAGGAATCATCATGGCTGAACCCGTCATTGCACAAAAAGCGTCGTATCCCGTTGAACTCGCCGCCGGCGACTACTGGTGGTGCGCCTGCGGACAATCGAAAAAGCAGCCGTTCTGCGATGGCTCACACAAGGGCACCGAGTTCACGCCGAAAAAATTCACCCTCGCGCAGGCCGAAACCAAACGCCTGTGCGGCTGCAAGCACAGCAAGAACGCGCCGTTTTGCGACGGCACGCATAAGTCGCTGTAACGCGCATCGGCGCCGCACGTCGGCGCCGGGGGCTGCGCACACCGAATTCCGTCGTAAGTATATGTTTTTATTAATGTTTTTAACCATGGAGAAATCATGTTAAGCCCCACCGAACAGCGTCAGCGCATGCGCGCCATTTTGAACGGAAACCAATTGCTGTCGCCCGCCAGCGTGTATGACGGCCTGTCCGCGCGTATCGCGCAGGACGTGGGCTATACGCTCGGCATCCTTGCCGGTTCGGTGTCGTCGAACAGCACGCTGGCGTCACCTGATTTGATCGTGCTGACACTCACCGAATTCGCCGATCAGATACGCCGCATCATGCGCGCGTCGGATATTTCACTGCTGGTCGATGCCGATCACGGCTACGGCAACGCGCTGAACGTGATGCGCACCGTGATCGAGTGTGAACACGCCGGCGTGTCGGCGATGAGCATTGAAGACCCCGCGTTGCCGCTGCGCTTTGGGCAAACCAAGGATGAGTTGATTTCCACCGAAGAGATGGTCGGCAAACTCAAAGCCGCCGTCGCCGCGCGCAAAGACCCCACTACCGTGATCGCGGGTCGCACCGCCGCGCTGAAAGTCGAAGGCGTCGAAGGCACTTGCGCACGCGCCAAGGCCTACGCGGCTTGCGGCGTGGATTGTATTTTTGTGGTTGGCGCGGAAAACATTGCGCAAATCAAGGCGGTGCACGAGGCGGCGAAGCTGCCGATTATCGTCGGCTCCGCACCCGCGTCAATCACGCGCGAGCAGTTCCTCGACGCCGGCGCGCGCGTGGTGCTGCAAGGCCATCAGCCGCTGGCCGGTGCGGTGAAAGTGTTGCGCGAAATCTACTCGCACCTGTACAACGGCGGCGCGCCCGCTGAGCTGAAATCAAAAATCGCGTCCAGTGAAGAGATGGACAAGATGACGCACAACGCACAACACAAGGAATGGATCAAGGCGTTCATGAAATAAGTACCGGATAACCGACAAACTCTTTCTCGTCATTCCGGCGAAGGCCGGAATCCAATGCGTTCCTCGAACACTCTGGATTCTGACATACGCCAGAATGACGGCGTTTGGGTTTTCCGTATCAGCGGGCAACCAACACAGCCGTCACCAATGAACAACGCACTCCATGGATGAATCCGTCCTGCGCGCGATGGCCAAGTGGCCGAACGTGCCCGCCGTTTACGGCTGGCTCGCGCTGGATCGGCGCGGCCATTGGCTGATCCAGCGCGAGACCATCGGCAACGCCGCTTTGAACGATTTCATCAGCCGCAACTATCTGCACGATGACGCAGGCCGCTGGTACTTTCAGAATGGCCCGCAGCGCGTGTTTGTCGATCTGGATTACACGCCCTATGTTTATCGCGTGGCCAACGCTTTGCACGCGCCGCTCGACCTGGCCACGCACATCGGCGAACAGGCCAATACCTTGCTCGGCGCGTGGATCGACGAGCAAGGCACGGTGCTGGTGCAAACGGATCGCGGTATCGGCCTCGTGCATGACCAGGATCTCGATCCGCTGCTGCTCGCCTCGATCATCGAAGCCAACGGCAATGTGATCGAAGAAGGCGCGTTCGATGAACTGCTCGAACTGATCGAACATCAGTGCCCGATACCGTTATGGATCAAGTTCCGCGACAGCAATGTGCGTCTGGAACCGATACAGAGCGCGGATGTGCCGAAGCGATTCGGCTTTGATCCGCACCCGCAACCCCTACTCTCTTAAGGACAAACATGCCCTCCACTGAAGCGACGTTAATGGACAAATGCATGAAAGCCTGGCGCTTTCTGTATCGCCGCGGATTCATCGAAGGCTTCGGCCACATCAGCGTGCGCCTGCCCGGCACCGACACCTATATGCTCACGCGCCACTCGCTCGGCCGCGTCATCGTGCCCGACGACATGCTGGTGTATGACATGAACGGCAAGCAGCTTGCCGGCAAAGGCGACCGCCCCGGCGAAGCGCCGATTCATCACGAAATTTTTCGCGCGCGTCCGGACGTGAACAGCATCATCCACTATCACGGCATGCACGCGACTGCGTTCACCACCAGCGCGGAACACACGTTAAAGCCCATACACCTGATGGGCACGCTGTTCGCCGATGGCCTGCCGATTTACAACGACCCGCGCCTGGTCAGCAGCACCGAACGCGGCGTGGCCCTGGCGAAAACACTGGGCTCGCATCGTGCTGCGCTGCTGTATGCGCATGGCGGCGTGGTCACCGGCGGCGACATTGAAGAATCCGTCACCGGCGCGTTTTTTCTCGAGGAAAACGCGCATCGCGCGTATCTTTCCTGCACGCTGGGCAAGCCCAAGTGGATCGACCCGCAAATGGCAAAAGATGCGTCCGAAGAACTGATACGCACGCGCGGGCCGATGCGGCGTGTGTGGGCCATGGTCGAAGTGGAAGGCGTGGAGTAGCACGGCGCGGGATGAAGCCACTGAGCGAATTCCCCATCGATGCACGGCGCGCAATCAAAGGCGTGCTGTGCGACATCGACGACACGTTAAGCACCGAAGGCCGCATCACCGCCGAAGCCTACAGCGCGATGGAGCGTTTGCAGAAGGCGGGGTTGTTGGTGATTCCGGTCACGGGCCGGCCCGCCGGTTGGTGCGACCATATCGCCCGCATGTGGCCGGTGGACGGCGTGGTGGGCGAAAACGGCGCGTTTTATTTTCGCTACGACAAAGCGGCGCATCGGATGCGACGGCACTTTGTCGATGACGCCGCGACCCGCGCAGAACATCGAATACGCCTTGCGCAAATCGGCGCGGAAATTATTAAGGCCGTGCCCGGTGCGGCCATCGCCGCGGATCAACAGTACCGCGAGACCGACTTGGCGATTGATTTTTGCGAAGACGTCGCACGCTTGCCGCAAGCCGCCATCGATGAAATCGTGTTGCGCATGGAAAAACACGGTCTCACCGCCAAGGTGAGTTCGATCCACGTCAACGGCTGGTTCGGCAGTTACGACAAACTCAGCATGACGAAAATTCTCATGCGTGTAGCGTTCGCGGTTGATCTGGATGCCGCGCGCAATCACTATGTTTTCGTCGGCGATTCACCCAACGACACACCGATGTTCGGCTACTTTCCTTATGCGGTGGGTGTGGCGAATATTCTGGATTTTGGCGCACGCTTTGAATCGATGCCCGCCTACGTCAGCATCAAGCGCTGCGGCGCCGGTTTCGCCGAAACAGCGACAAGCCTGCTGGCAGCAATACAACCATAACCAATTGTTATTAAACGGATATTGATATGATTGATTTACGCAGCGATACCATCACCCGTCCCACTGAAGCCATGCTCGACGCGATGCGTGTAGCCAGCTACGGCGACGATTCACGCGACGGCGATGAAACCGTGATGCAACTCGAAGCGCTCGCCGCCGAATGCACCGGCAAGGAAGCGGGCGCGTTCATGCCCAGCGGCACCATGACCAATCTGGTGGCCGTGCTTGCGCACGCGCGGCACGGCGGTGAAGTGCTGCTCGAACACAGCGCACATATTCTCGTTTCCGAAATCGGCGGCATTGCCGGGCTGGCGGGTATGTTTCATCGCGCCGTGCCGGGCAAGCGCGGTGCGATGGATGTTGAACTCCTGCGCGAAAAAATCCGCCCGATGACACGCAATAATCTCGGCACCACGCTGGTGTGCATGGAAACCACGCACAATCAGGCGGGCGGCGCGGTGTTGCCGCTGGGGCATATGCAAGCGGTACATGCGCTCGCACACGAGCACGGCGTTCCGGTGCATACCGACGGCGCACGGCTGTTTAATGCAGCCGTTGCGCTGGGCGTGGAGGCAAAACACATCGCGCAGTACACCGACTCCATCGGTTTTTGCGTGTCTAAGGGACTGTCCGCGCCGGTGGGTTCGGTGCTGTGCGGCACGGAAACATTTATCGAACGCGCGCGCACCTTCCGCCGCATGGTCGGCGGCAATATGCGTCAGGCCGGTCCGCTTGCCGCAGCGGGCATCATTGCGCTGAACACCATGGTGGATCGCTTGAAGGATGATCACGCCACCGCCAAACGTCTCGCCATCGGGCTGCAAAAAATCGACGCACGCTTGTGTGACGCGAGCGATGTCGAAACCAACCTCGTGCGCGTGGATCTCGCGGCGAGTAAGCGCACCGCCGCGCAGTGGTCGGCGGACCTGGAGCGCAAAGGCGTGCGCGTGAGTCCTGCATCGCCGACGACGCTGCGCTTTGTGACGCAGCGACATGTAGGCAATGCCGAAATCGATGCGGCGATCAGTGCGTTCGCGTCGGCGTGGCAGACGGACTAGCCGAAAATAATCATGAAAATAACTTTAAAAACATATACTTATGCCGCATCGCTCTGGCTGTGTTTTTCGGCGATGGCGTCCGCCGCCGGACTTGAACCGGTTTGGTCTCTGGCGCAAAAAGAGAAACCGCTAATGCTCGATACCCTGAAGCAGCTCACCGCGATTGAATCCGGCAGCCGTGAACTTGATGAGCTCGACAAGATCGCGAAGCTACTGGCGTCGCGCTTACAGACGCTCGGCGGCAAGGTGGAAATCATCGAGGCGACGGAAGCGGACACGGTGCGGCTGTCGGACACACCCGACAAACTCGGCAAGATGGTGAAAGCCACGTTCACCGGCAGCGGCACGAAAAAAATTCTGCTGATGGCGCACATGGATACGGTCTACCCGCGCGGCATGTCGGTGCAGCAACCGTTCAAAATCGACGGCGACCGTGTCTACGGCCTGGGCATTTCGGATGCGCGCGGCGGCATCGCCACCATTCTGCACACGCTGGCGGTGCTGAAAGCGATGAACTATCGCGACTACGGCACGATCACGGTGTTCATCAACGCCGACGAAGAGATCGGCTCGCCCGGTGCGCGCAATCATCACATGCGCTTGGGCGCTGAGCACGATGCCGTGATGTCGTTCGAGGGCGGCGGCTCGGCGGATGACGATCGCGTGCGGCTGGCCACCAGTGGACACGCGCTGGCGCTGTTGACGGTGCGCGGGCGCGCCTCGCACGCGGGCAGCGCGCCCGAGCGCGGCGTCAATGCACTCGAAGAACTCGCACACCAGATATTGCAGATGCGCAACCTGTCCGACCCTGCCACCGGCGTCAAGGTCAACTGGACGCTGGCGCGCGCGGGTCTCGTGTTCAACATGATTCCACCCGGCGCGCAGGCCACCGGCGACGTGCGCGTGGCACGCATCGCCGACTACGACGGCATCGAGCAAAAACTGCGCGAGCGCATCAAGAACAAACTGTTACCCGAAGCCAGCGTGGAGCTCGTGTTCGAACGCCGTTTTCCGCCGCTGGAACCCAAACCCACCTCTCGCGTGCTCGCGGCGCACGCGCAAACCCTTTACGGAGAAATCGGCAAGAAACTCAATGTACTGACCGATTCCGCGGGTGGATTCACCGATGCGGCTAACGCCTCGTTAAAAACGCAGGCACCCGTGATCGAAGGCTTCGGGCTGCGCGGTTTCGGCGCGCACACCACCAACGCGGAATACATTCTGATGAGTTCCATCGAACCGCGGCTTTATCTGGCCACGCGTATGATTATGAATATTTCATCCGGCAAGGCACCACTCAAATGAGCTCTGCTTAAATAATTTTTTTGCGGATGTACGTCACCGCCACCTCGGCGGCGATCACCACGCCGAGTATCGCCAGCAGCACCATCGCCACGCGATTCCACTGAAACAGATTCAGCGCGTTATCGAGCGCCATGCCCACGCCGCCTGCGCCTACCAGCCCCAGCACGATGGATTCTCGCACATTGATATCCCAGCGAAACAGCACCAGCGACCAGAACGCCGGCGACACCTGCGGCCAATAACCGAAGCTGATGACGCTGGCGCCCGGCGCACCGGCCGCGCGCAACGCTTCGATGGGGCCGGGGCTGGTGTTTTCCAGCGCTTCGGAAAATAACCGGCCGACGAATCCGATGGAGTGAAACGCGATCGCCAGCGTACCCGCCAGCGCGCCCGGCCCGAACACGGCGACAAAAAACAGCGCGAACACCAGCGTATTGATCGAGCGCGTAGAGATCAGCACCAGCCGCGCCAGCCAATTGAGCCACGCCCATGGTGTTACGTTACGGGCAGCAAGAAATCCGAACGGCAGCGCCATCATCACGCCCAGTACCGTACCGACGGTGGCGATATGGAGTGAATCCAGCAGCGCGGCGTGTATCTCTTGCGGATAGGACGCGACATCCGGCGGCCACATGCGCCGTAACAGATCGGCGATTTGCTCCGGCGCATCGAGTATGAAATCGGGGATGACTTCCACGGTGCGTATCGACAACACCACCGCCGCCACCAGGGCGAGGTAAACCACGAAGCGCGCGATGCGCTCGCCCAGGGCATAACGCTTCCATTCGCGGTCTATCACCGCGGTATCCGTCTGACTCATGCGCGGAACACTTTTTTCACCACGTGGGTCAGCACTTCGCCAACGATGATCATGCCGATGATGGAAAGAATAATCGCACACACGAAATCGTAATCGAAGCGCTGAAATGCGGCGAACAGTGTGCCGCCGATGCCGCCCGCACCAACGATGCCGACCATGGTGGAATTACGCAAATTGGAATCGAGTTCGTACGACGCGAAACCGATGAAGCGCGAGAACACCTGCGGCGCCACGCCGAATGCAATCACGCTCATGAACGGCGCGCCGGTGGCGCGCACGGCTTCGACTTGCTTGAGCGAAATTTCCTCGATGGCCTCGGTAAATAATTTTCCGAGAAACCCCAACGACGCCACGGTAAGCGCCAATATGCCCGCCAGCGCGCCGAAACCCACGGCTTTCACAAACAGAATCGCGATTATGACCGGGTGAAACGAGCGGCACACCACCATCAACATCCGCGCGGGCCAGGTCACCCAGGCGGGCATCAGATTGCGCGCCGCGAGCAGGCTCACGGGTAACGAAATTATCAATCCCAGCACGGAGGCGAGAATGGCGATTTCGAGACTTTCCTTGAGTCCCTTGAGCAACAATTCCCAGCGTTGAAAGTCGGGCGGGAATAGCTTGGCGAGAAATTTGTAGCCGAAGTCCAGCCCGGCAATAAAGCGTGCGGGCGTGAGTTGCAGATGAGAAAGCGCGTACGCGAAATAGAGGGCAAACACCAGCCACGCGATGCGCGCCGGCCAGTTGACGGGCGCCCCCATCGCCGGACGATTAGTCGCTGTCGTTTTCGCTATGACCATCAAGCCAGCTTTCGCCACCGTAAATTTGCTTCAAGTAGGCATCGCTCAAGGCGTCTGGCGCGCCGTCGAACACCACGGCGCCGCCGGACAGGCCCACGATGCGCGTGGCAAAGCGCCGGGCGAGTGCGACGTTGTGGATGTTGACGATGGCCGGGATGCCGCGTTGCGCCGACAAATCGCGCATCAGCGTCATGATTTCCACCGAGGTCTTGGGATCCAGCGACGAAGTGGGCTCGTCGGCCAGCAGCAATTTCGGTCGCTGCATCAACGCGCGCGCGATACCCACGCGCTGGCGTTGCCCGCCGGAAAGCGCATCGGCGCGCGCATGCACATGAGGCGTCAATCCCACCGTCTCGAGCAGCGCGTAAGCTTCGTTGATGTCGGCCGGTGGAAAACGCCGTAGCCATGCCTTGAACGGCGACACATAGCCCAGTCGGCCGGACAGCACATTTTCCATCACTGTCAGGCGTTCGACGAGGTTGTATTCCTGGAACACCATGCCGATCTGGCGGCGCGCGGCGCGCAACTCCCGGCGATTTAGCGTGACGAGATTGCGTCCTGCAAAAATAATTTCACCGCTGGTGGGCTCCACCAGCCGGTTGATGCAGCGGATCAGCGTCGATTTGCCGGTGCCCGAGGGGCCAATGATGGCGGTGATGCCGTCGGACGCAATGTCCAGCGTGATGCCATTGAGCACCGGCTTGCCGCGCACGTAAGCCTTGACCAAGCTGCGGATGACGAGCGCGGCACCGTCAGTGTTTTGCGCCAATGAAAATCCCGGAGGTCTGGGGAACGGTGGGTTATTTCTTCTGCGCTTCTTTCGCTTTGGCGGCGAGGGCTTCGGCTTCTTTTTTCTTCAGGTTTTCAAAAGCCGCGCTGTTGAATTTCTCGCCGCTGCCTTCGGCGACCTTGCGCACGATAGCCCAGTCTTTTTGATAGGTAATCGGGTAAAACCGGTCCGCGCCGTCGAAGGCTTTTTGCATTTCCGTTGGGAAGCGATAGTCGTAAAAGCACTTCAGCATGGCGTCGCGCAATTTGGGCTCCAGGTCGTGCGCATAGGCGAAGGACGAAGTGGGAAACGTCTCGCTGCGCCAGATGATGCGGTAATCGTCTTCCTTGATTTGCCCGCGCGCGGCCATGCGCTTGAACACGTCGGACGCCACCGGCGCGGCATCATAATCGCCGGTGGTAACCCCCATGATGGAGTTGTCATGCTTGCCGGAATACAGCACTTTGTAATCCTGATCGGGGGTGAGTCCCAGCGCCGGGAACAAGGCGCGCGGCGCGAGATTGCCGGAGTTGGAAGATGGCTGCACATGCGCCACTTTCTTGCCTTTGAGGTCGGCTACCTTTTGATACGGGCTGTCTTTCTTGACGATCATGATCAGGTTGTAGCCCTGCCACTCTTTCGCGCCGCCCTTGACGGCAAACGGCACCGCACCGGCGAGATTGACGGCGTAGTTGGTAGGCCCGGTCGAAAATCCGCCGACATGCAAGCGGCCGGAACGCATCGCCTCGATCTCGGAGGCATTGGATTGCACCTGATAGAACACCACGCGTTTTCCGGTGCATTTGCCGAGGTAATCGGTGAACGGCTTGAATACATTTTCGTATACCGCGGGATCTTCGACCGGGGTGTAGGTGAACACCAGCGTCGATGGATTCTTGAAGCGCTTTGTGTCCGTGGGCGCATCCGCGACCATGTCCTTGTTGTCGTCACAGTACAGCGCATCGAGATCGCCGCGATGTTTGCAATCGGCTTGGGCGTGAGCTGCCTCTACGGCGAGGCCCAATAACAGTAATGAAAGCGCTGCCAGTGTGCTACGCCACATGTTCGGCTCGGTATTCATATAACCCCCTCTGAAATCCATCGCGGTGAAAGTGTATCGCCTGGTGACAGGTGTTCGCGTAGACAAGTCTACGGCACCTGCCGTCCAAAATAGCGCTATCAGATGCGTGAATTACCTATTCTTGCGTCCGCCTCTTAGTTAGCATGTGCCAACTATCACCCGCAGAATCCTGCCGAGATTAAATTTTAAGTAATTGTTTTTAAACAGTTTATTAACAGAATTGGCAGGGGAATAAAATATGTACCTTGCCCAGCCCAATCGGATTGGGTATCTTTAGTCCCCTGCTGACGGTCGGTTGTTGGATCGCTACGGTCTGCTGGCCATAGGAAATGGCCATGCGCCGGGAACGAGAACCGGTCTGGGCATTGTGGGTACGGTAGCGGAAATTTTTAGGTTTTGCGGCTTTCGGATGTTGCGATGCTGGACAGCAGGTTGAGTTATTTTTTTCTGAGTTGTTTTTTTCTTTGCTGCTTTTCTTACAGCCGACTTCTTAGTCGGCTTTTTTTTGCCCGGCTTCTTTACCGCTGCCGATTTTCGCGCGATGGATTTACTCGCTGCCTTTCTAACGGCCTTTACCAACGGTTTTTTCTTGCGTACGGCTGTCTTGCTCGGCGGTTTTTTCTTGCGTACGGCTGTCTTACTCGGCGTTTTTTTCTTTGACGCGCGCTGAACCGTTGCTGCTTTTCTGGATTTTGCCATCACGACCTCCGATTATTTTCACTAATGGAGTGGCACGCCACCTTGGCTTGCCAGATTGCGGTACAGCACGTCCGGATCGAGATGCACCCCGCCCTCCCACATCACCGCGTGCGAGATGGGATCAACCACCACCTTGAAAAAATCGCTTTCGCCGACCTGCGCGCCATAGGCTGCGGTGGTCATCAGGTCGCCGAGATAGACATGGCCTTCAACCCCATCGTCAAAACGCAGCCACAGCATATAGTCGCGCTCCGCGCGCAGTTCCATGACGGTACGGTACCCTGCCCTGCGACTCCGGTAGCGCCGGTTTTTCAGGCTGTAGGCCATGAGATCAGTCTCCTGATTGACAGCACGTCACAAAACACAAGGAAGGTCCGCACAAAAAAGTCGGCGGCCCCATCCCGCCGCACGGGGTGCGGAAGATGACGCCGCCGGATTCTGGCGTTAAAAATGTGCAGGGTTAATCCCAGCTCAGCGCTCCGCCCGTTTGATATTCGGTGACACGGGTTTCGAAGAAATTCTTCTCTTTCTTCAGGTCGATCATCTCGGCCATCCACGGAAACGGATTGGTCGCGCCGTCAAACATTTGATCGAGACCAATTTGTTGCGCACGGCGATTGGCGATAAAGCGCAGATACTCCTTGAACATCGTGGCATTCAACCCCAGCACGCCGCGCGGCATGGTGTCTTCGGCGTAGCGATATTCCAGCTCCACGCCCTGCTTGAACAGCTCGCGGATTTCGTCACGGAACTCGGTGGTCCACAAATGCGGATTTTCCAGTTTGATGGTATTGATCACGTCGATGCCGAAATTGCAGTGCATCGACTCGTCACGCAGGATGTACTGATACTGCTCGGCCGCGCCCGTCATCTTGTTTTGACGGCCCAAGGCGAGAATCTGCGTGAAGCCCACGTAGAAGAACAGACCCTCCATCAGGCACGCGAATACGATCAG
>CANIID010000026.1 GCA_947467315.1 Betaproteobacteria bacterium
GATCGGGTGGCGATCGACGCGCTGGGTATACAGCGGCTTACCAGCGATAGCCGCAGCGTGCGCGCGGGCGACACCTTCGTGGCGTATCCGGGTGAAACCCGCGACGGGCGCGAGTTTATTGCGCAAGCCATTCAAGCGGGCGCGGCTTCGGTGTTGTGGGATGGCGCCGGGTTCCAATGGAAATCGGTGTGGTGCGCTAAAAATCTGGCTGTGCCGCAACTGCGCGCGAAAATCGGCGGCATCGCCAGCCACGTGTATGGCCGGCCGAGCTCGCGCCAGTGGATGGTGGGCGTGACTGGCACCAATGGTAAAACCTCGTGCAGTCAATGGATTGCGCAGGCTTTCAACAAGCTGGATCGGCGCTGCGCGGTAGTGGGCACCGTCGGCAACGGGTTTCCCGATGCGCTGGAAAGCGGCATCAACACCACACCCGATGCGGCGTGGCTGCACGGCAAGTTGCGCGACTGGAACCGTGACGGCGCGCGCGCGGTGGCGATGGAAGTTTCGTCGCACGGCCTTGAACAAGGGCGCCTCAACGGTGTCGAATTCGACGTGGCACTGTTTACCAATCTCACGCGGGATCATCTCGACTATCACCGGACCATGGCGAATTACCGTCGGGCGAAAGCGCGCCTGTTCGCCTGGGACACGCTGAAGTGGTCGGTGCTGAATCTGGATGATCGCTTCGGCGCTGCGTTGGCGCGGTCTTTGCCGGCGCGGCACGGCTGTGTATTGGGCTACGGTTTCAATCGGCCCGCCGCCGCCAGCCGTCGCGTACCGCGCGTGCAGGGGCGCAATCTGCACCTGGGGCTGGACGGACTGTCGTTTGATGTCGCCACGCCGTGGGGCGCGGCGCGTGTGCGCAGTCCGGTGCTGGGGCGCTTCAATGCGTCGAACCTGCTGGGTACGCTGGCAGTGCTACTGGCGAGCAACACGGACTTGCGCGACGCCGTGCGCGTGCTGGCCGAACTTGAGTCGGTGCCGGGCCGCGCCGAGCGCTACGGTGGCCGGGATGGCCATGGTTACGCTAAGCCGCTGGTGGTGGTGGATTACGCGCATACGCCTGACGCGCTGGAAAAAATATTAACGACGCTGCGCGAAGTCGGCGGTCGCGCGCAAATCACCTGTGTCTTCGGCTGCGGCGGGGACCGTGATCGCGGCAAGCGCGCAATGATGGGCCGCATCGCGACGCGCTGCGCCGACCGTGTGATTGTCACCAGCGACAACCCGCGCGGTGAAGAGCCGATGGCGATTATCGCCGACATCCTTGGTGGCGCCACCCGCGATTGCGTGGTGATCGAAGACCGCAAGCGCGCGGTGCGAGAGGCGATTGCGACCGCGATGCGCGGCGATATCGTTGTCGTTGCTGGCAAGGGGCATGAGCCGTATCAGGAACTCCGTGGAGTGCGCCACCCGTACAGCGATGCGCAAGTGGTCAAAGCGGCGCTGGCACAGTGGGGAAAGGCAGTGCGTTCATGATGCGTGTCTCCGAAGCCGCGTTCGCACTGGGCGTCGAGCACATCGGCGGCAATCCCACCTTTACCTCGGTGGGCACCGACAGCCGCAACATCAAGCCGGGCGAGTTGTTCATCGCGCTGCGCGGCCCGCATTTTGACGCGCATCAGTATCTCGGCGCGGCGCAGGCGGCCGGCGCGGTGGCGGTGATGACGGACGTGGAAGGTGCTGCCCTGGCGCCGGCAGACCTGCCGTGTATCGTGGTGAACAACACGCGCACCGGGCTGACGCAACTGGCGTACGCGTGGCGCAGTCGCTTTACCGGGCCGCTGGTCGCGTTGACCGGCAGCAGCGGCAAAACCACGGTGAAGGAGATGCTGGCAGCCATCTTGCGCGAGGTCGCCGATGGCGCGGTGCTGGCCACACGCGGCAATCTCAACAACGACATCGGCGTGCCGCTGACCTTGCTCGAATTGCGCGATACGCATCGCTGCGCGGTGATCGAGCTGGGCATGAATCACGCCGGCGAAATCAGCCGCCTGACGCGATTGGCGCGGCCCGACGTGGCGTTGATTAACAACGCGGGGCGCGCGCATATCGAGCATCTGGGCAGCATCGAGGCCATCGCGCGCGCCAAGGGCGAAATTTTTGAAGGCCTCGCGGAGAACGGCACGGCGGTAATCAACGCAGATGATACGCATGCCGCGCTGTGGAAAAAATTACTCAATAAAAACAAATGCTTATCGTTTGGATTGGATGGCCCAGCCGACATCAGCGCACGCTACGCATTGCGTGCGCTGGATAGCGAGCTGCACATCACCACGCCAGCCGGCGAGGTGAGCGCGACCGTCAACGCGCCGGGTTTGCACAACGTGCGCAACGCGCTGGCCGCGTGCGCCGCGGCGTTTGCGCTGGATGTGCCGCTGGCCGCGATGACCGCTGGATTGGCACGTTACGCCGGGGTCAAAGGACGTTTGCAGCGCACGCCGGCGCAGTCCGGGGCGATGCTGATCGACGACACCTACAACGCCAATCCGGAATCGATGCGCGCAGCGATTGATGTGCTGGCGCGTATGCCCGGCAAGCGCTTGCTGGTGCTGGGTGACATGGGTGAGCTGGGTGAGCGCGCGGCGGCGTGTCACGCCGAGGTCGGCGACTACGCGCGTCGTGCCGGCATCGAGCAACTGTTCGCGCTGGGCGACATGTCGGTGAACACGGTGAGCGCATTTGGCGCCGGCGCCATGCACTTTCCCGACATCGACGCGTTGCTCATGAACATTAAAAACCGGCTCGCGCCGGAACTCACGGTGCTGGTTAAAGGCTCGCGCTTTATGCAAATGGAGCGCGTGGTGAAGGCGTTCGCCGTCAATGAACGCGAACGCGAAGGCGCACACACATGAACGGAGTTTGCGGATGTTGCTAGAACTGGCGCAGTGGCTGGCGAAAGATATGCGTGTATTCAACGTGTTTAATTACATCACGTTGCGCGCGGTGCTGGCGTGTTTGACCTCGTTGGTTATTTCGTTTGTGGTGGGCCCCGCGATGATTCGCAAGCTCACCGCCTACAAGATCGGCCAGTCGGTGCGCGACGATGGCCCGCAGACCCATCTCATCAAGGCCGGCACGCCGACCATGGGCGGGGCGTTGATTCTGGTGTCGATCATTGTCACCACGTTGCTGTGGGCGGATCTCGAAAACCGCTTTGTGTGGATCGTGCTGCTGGTGACAGTGGGTTTTGGCGCGGTGGGTTGGGTCGATGATTATCGCAAAGTGGTGCATCGCAATCCCAAGGGCCTTTCGGCGCGCGCCAAACTATTCTGGCAATCGGTGATCGGCATTAGCGCCGCGTGTTACATCGCGTTCTCTAGCAACCTGCCCGCGCAGACGGTATTCATCGTGCCGTTTTTCAAGGAGGTGGCGTATCCGCTGGGCGTGGTGGGCTTTCTCGCTATGACCTACTGCGTGATTGTCGGCACCAGCAACGCGGTGAATCTGACCGACGGTCTCGATGGCCTTGCCATCATGCCCACGGTGATGGTGGGCAGCGCGCTGGGTATCTTTGCCTACGTGGCGGGTAACGCGGTGTTTGCCAAGTACCTCGCGTTTCCGTACATCCCCGGCGCGGGCGAACTGATGGTGATTTGCGCCGCCATCGCGGGCGCGGGTCTCGCTTTTCTGTGGTTTAACGCCTATCCGGCGGAAGTGTTCATGGGCGACGTGGGCGCGCTGGCGCTGGGCGCGGCGCTCGGCACCATCGCCGTCATCGTGCGTCAGGAAATCGTGCTGTTCATCATGGGCGGCGTGTTCGTGATCGAAACCCTGTCGGTCATCATCCAGGTGGCGTCGTTCAAGATGACGGGCAAGCGCGTGTTTCGCATGGCGCCGCTGCATCATCACTACGAACTGAAGGGCTGGAAGGAGAACCAGGTGGTGGTGCGGTTTTGGATCATCACCATGATGTGTGTGCTGGTGGGGCTCTCAACGTTAAAGCTGCGTTGAAGCTGCGGTAAATGCATTTACAAGGAAAGAAGATTCTGGTGCTGGGACTCGGAGACACAGGCTTGTCGATGACGCGCTGGCTGGCGCGGCAGGGCGCTGTTGTGTCCGTGGCCGATACGCGCGCGGCGCCGCCGCATGCGCGGCAACTGGCGGACGAGTTGCCGCAGGTGCGCGTGCGCACGGGTGCTTTCCGGCGCGAGGATTTTGCGCAGGCCGACATGATCGCCGTGAGCCCCGGCATTGATCCGCGCACCGGCGAGTTGGCGTCGGCCATCCAGCGCGGCATGCCGGTGATAGGGGATATCGAACTCTTTGCGCGGGCGCTGCGTGAGCGGGCGGCCAAGTACAAAAATAAGGACAAGCCCAAGGTGATCGCGATTACCGGTTCCAACGGCAAGAGCACGGTGACCGAGATGTGCGGCGCAATGTGCGCGTCAGCGGGCCTGGTCACAGAGGTCGCCGGCAACATTGGTCAGCCGGTGCTGGATGTCCTGTGTGAAGTCGAGGACGGGCGGCGTATGCCCGACGTGTTCGTGCTGGAGTTATCGAGTTTTCAACTCGAAACCACCGCCAGCCTTGAGCCAGACGCCGCGACCCTGCTGAATCTCAGCGAAGACCACATGGATCGCTACGACAGCTTCGCGGATTACGGCGCGGCGAAGGCGCGCATCTTTGTGGGCATGGAACAAAAAGCCGGCGTGCAGGTGTTGAATCGCGACGATGCACACAGTCTCGCGACGGCGCGGCCTGGCTGCACTTTCGCGTCATTTGGGTATTCCGCGCCGATGTCGGACTACGAATGGGGATTGGCGGGTGACCCCAGGGCGCTGCAACTCGCGCACGGCGCCACCGCATGGATGCGGCAGGCCGAACTGCCGCTGGCAGGTTTGCACAATGCGGCCAATGCGCTGGCGGCAGGCGCGCTGTGCCACGCGATAGGTGTGCCGGATGCGGCGCTGGCAGACGCATTGCGCGCTTTCAAAGGCTTGCCCCATCGTGTAGAAAAAATTAATAAAATCAATGAGATAGAGTTTTACGACGACTCCAAGGGCACTAACGTCGGTGCCACGGTCGCCGCGCTTAACGGCATGCAACAGCCGGTGGTGTTGATCGCCGGCGGCGACGGCAAAGGGCAGAATTTTTCACCGCTGGCCGCAGTGGCACAGCGCGCGCGCGCCGTGGTGCTGATCGGGCGCGATGCGGCATTGATCGCGCATGCGCTTGAATCCACGGGCGTCAATTTGCTGCGCGCGGGCGATATGGTTGAAGCCGTTGAGATGGCGTATCGCGCGGCAAAGCCCGGCGATGCGGTGCTGCTATCGCCGGCGTGCGCGAGTTACGACATGTTTCGCAGCTACGTGCATCGTGCTGAAGTGTTTGTCGAAGCCGTGGCGCTACTTGCACGGCGGGTGGGCTGAGATGTCTTTTGTGTCGTATTCGGCAGCTTTGAGATCGCCCGCGGCACAATCGCCCGCCGCCGAATTTGATCGCGTGGTGGTGTGGATTACGGTGCTGCTGCTCGGCTTGGGTCTGGTGATGGTGTACTCCGCGTCGATAGCGATCGCCGAAGGCGGGCGCGGCACCGGCAATCAGCAGACGTACTACCTGATGCGCCATGCGGTGTTTGTGGGCTTGAGCGTGGTGATGGGTGTGATCGCGTTTCAGTTTCCCATTCGATTTTGGCAGCAGGCGGCGCCGTATTTATTTGTTGTCGGCCTGGTGCTGCTGGCGCTGGTGCTGGTGCCGGGTATCGGACGCGAAGTGAACGGCGCGCGGCGCTGGTTGCCGCTGGTGGTGTTCAATTTGCAGCCGTCGGAATTGATGAAAGTGTTTGCGGTGCTCTACGCCGCCGACTACACGGTGCGCAAAGCTGCGTTCATGCACAGCCTGGCCAAGGGTTTTCTGCCGATGTTCGCGGTGATGTTTGTCGCGGGCGCGCTGCTGTTGCGGGAGCCCGACTTCGGCGCGTTCGCGGTGATTACCGTGATCGCAATGGGCATTTTGTTTCTCGGCGGCATGAACTGGAAACTCTTCGCGGGGCTGATCGTAATGTTGCTGTGCGCGTTTCTGGCGCTCGTGATGTATTCGCCGTACCGCATGCAGCGCGTGATCGGTTTCATGGATCCGTGGGCCGATCCATACGGCAAGGGCTACCAGTTGTCGCACGCGTTGATCGCGTTCGGCCGCGGCGAGTGGTTCGGCGTGGGCTTGGGCGGCAGCGTGGAGAAATTGTTTTATTTGCCCGAGGCGCATACTGATTTTCTGTTGGCGGTGATCGCCGAGGAACTCGGCTTCGTGGGCGTGCTGGCGATTGTCATCATGTTTGCGTGGATCGTGCAGCGCGCGTTTGCGATTGGGAGGCGCGCGGCGATGCAGGAGCGTTATTACGCGGCGCTGGTGGCGCAGGGCATCGGCTTGTGGATCGGCGTGCAGGCGATCATTAACATGGGCGTGAACATGGGCGTGCTGCCGACCAAGGGGCTGACCTTGCCGCTGTTGTCGTTCGGCGGCAGCGCGATTTCGGCGACGTGCGTGGCGCTGGCCATTTTGCTGCGCGTCGATTGGGAAGGCCGCCAGATCACGCGGGGGTTCAAAGTATGAGCCGTACCCTGATGATCATGGCGGGCGGCACCGGCGGCCATATTTATCCGGCGATTTCGGTGGCGGAGTGCCTGCGCGAAAAGGGCTGGACGATTGTGTGGCTGGGATCAAAAGCTGGCATGGAAGCGCGCATCGTGCCGCCGCACGGTTACGTGATGGCGTGGATACGCTTTTCCGGTTTACGCGGCAAAGGGCTGCTGCGCGCGGTGATGCTGCCGTTGAATTTGCTGATCGCGTTCTGGCAAAGCGCGCGCGCGATTTTTACCCATCGGCCCGACGTGGTGCTGGGCATGGGCGGCTACGTCGCGTTTCCCGGCGGCCTAATGGCGTCGCTGTTGAACCGTCCGCTGGTGATCCACGAACAGAATTCAGTGGCGGGGTTGACCAATCGCGTACTGGCGCGGGTGGCGGACAAGGTTTTGGTGGCGTTTCCAAATGCTTTTAAAAACAAACACTTAACCTCATGGGTGGGCAACCCGGTGCGGGCGGATATTGGTGCGCTTGCCGAACCGGAATCGCGCTACGCCGCACGCGCCGAACGCTTCAATGTGCTGGTGCTCGGTGGCAGTCTGGGGGCGTCGATACTGAACGTGACCTTGCCCAAGGCGCTGGCGCTGATTCCCGCAATGAATCGCCCGCACGTCACGCATCAATCCGGCGCGGCGCACATTGACGCGTTGAATGCGGCCTACGCGGCGGCGGGTGTGCAGGCACAAACGGTGCCGTTCATTGAAGACATGGCTGCGCGTTATGCCGCGGCTGATCTGGTGATTTGCCGCGCCGGCGCTTCCACGATTGCAGAGATCGCTGCCGCCGGCGTGGCCTCGGTGCTGGTGCCGCTGCCCTCCGCGGTGGACGACCATCAGACGCACAACGCACGCTTTCTGTCGGAACGCGGCGCGGCGATCCTGGTGCCGCAGGCTGAATTCACGCCCGAAAAATTAGCCCAACTGTTGCAGGGGTTTGCGCGCGACAAGCTGCTCACGATGGCGCAAGCCGCGCGCGAAGCGGCGAAACCGGACGCGACGCAGGCCGTCGCGCAAGTCTGTATGGAGCTGGCACATGCGGCATAAAGTTAAACGAGTTCACTTCGTCGGCATCGGTGGCTCAGGCATGAGTGGGATTGCCGAGGTACTGCTGAATCTGGGTTATGAGATCAGCGGTTCCGACTTGTCTACGAACGCCACGACGCAGCGGCTGGCGGGGTTAGGCGTCAAGGTATTCAAAGGGCACGTAGCGGATCAAATCACGGGGGCTGACGCGGTGGTGGTATCCACCGCAGTGAAGGCCGACAACCCCGAAGTGATGGCGGCACGAGAAAAGCACATCCCCGTGGTGCCGCGCGCGCTGATGCTCGCCGAGTTGATGCGTCTGAAGCAGGGCATCGCCATCGCCGGCACGCATGGTAAAACCACCACCACCAGTCTCGCCGCCAGTGTGCTGGCGGAGGGCGGACTCGATCCGACCTTTGTGATTGGCGGCCGTCTTAACAGCGCCGGCGCGAACGCGCGCCTCGGCGCGGGTGAGTTCATCGTGGTCGAGGCCGATGAATCGGACGCCTCGTTTCTGCACCTGCAACCGGTACTCGCGGTGGTGACCAATATCGACGCCGATCACATGGAGACCTACGGCCACTCCATGGATAAATTGAAGCAGGCGTTTGTCGATTTCGTGCATCGGCTGCCGTTCTACGGCATGGCGGTGTTGTGCCAGGACGATGCCAACATCCGCGACATCATTCCGAAAATCACCAAACCGATCACCACCTATGGCCTGTCGCCGGAAGCGCAGATACGCGCGGTGGACATCCAGCACAGCGGCGGGCAGATGCGTTTTCGCGTGGTGCGTTCAGGCGGTGACAGCGCGGCGGCGGACCTGAGGGTCACGCTGAATTTGCCTGGCCTGCACAACGTGCTCAATGCGTTGGCGGCGATCGCGGTGGGCATGGAGGTCGGCGTGCCCGATGATCGTATCGTCAAGGCGCTGGCGGAATTCAAGGGTGTGGGCCGGCGCTTCCAGCGGCACGGCGAAATCGCTTTGGCGGGAGGCGGGCACGTCACGCTAATTGACGATTATGGCCATCACCCGGTGGAAATGGCGGCGACGCTGGCGGCGGTGCGCGGGGCATTCCCGGGCCGGCGACTGATGTTGGCATTCCAGCCGCATCGCTACACGCGTACACGCGACTGCTTCGAGGATTTCGTCAAGGTGCTATCAACGGTGGATGTACTGGTGTTGAGCGAGGTGTACCCCGCAGGCGAAGCGCCGATCGTTGCCGCCGACGGGCGCGCGCTGATACGCGCGGTGCGCGTGCAGGGGAAGGTCGAACCGCTGTTTGTCGAAAGTGTGAGCGAGGTGCCGGCGGCGATTCTGGGCGCGGCGCGCGACGGCGATGTGGTGTTGACGATGGGTGCGGGCTCGATAGGCGGCGTGGCGGCGGCTATGGCCGCGGTGAAAGGCTGAATCCGGGCAATGAATATGACGGAGGTAAACAGCTTGCAGGTACTGCGCGGTGAACTCAGGCAAGCAGAGCCGATGGCCCGGCACGTGAGCTGGCGCGCGGGCGGCGTTGCGGCGCGCGCGTACTTTCCGGCGGATGTTGATGATCTTGCAGCGTTTTTACGTACGATTTCTGCCGCAGAGCCCTTGTACTTTTGCGGACTTGGCAGTAACCTCTTGGTTCGCGACGGTGGCCTGCGGGCTACCGTCGTATTTACGCATTGGGCGTTGCGGCAGATCAGTGTGCTGGGCGCGGGGGAAACTAATATAACGATTTACGCCGAGGCGGGTATCGCCAGTCCGAAAGTGGCACGATTCGCCGCGCTGCATGGCGCGGCAGGGGCTGAATTTCTCGCCGGAATACCCGGCACAGTCGGCGGCGCGCTGGCGATGAACGCCGGCTGCTATGGCGGCGAGACGTGGAATCTTGTCGAGAGCGTGCGCACGATAGATCGTCACGGCGTGGTGCGGCAGCGTGCCGCCAGTGATTTCAAGATCGGCTATCGCAGCGTGGTGGGGCCGGAAAACGAAGCGTTCGTGGCGGCGACGTTTCGCATTCCGCGTGCCGTGGATGATCCGGGCGGTGAAAAATCCCGCAATAAAATCAAACAGTTACTATCGAAGCGTATTGCCAGCCAGCCGCTGCAGCAGCCCAATGCGGGATCGGTGTTCCGCAATCCGCCGAACGACCACGCCGCGCGCCTGATCGAAGCGTGCGGGCTGAAAGGCACGCGTATCGGCGGCGCGGAAATCTCGAAGAAGCACGCGAATTTCATCGTCAACACGGGCGGTGCCGGCGTAACCAAGGCGGCAGACATCGAGGCACTGATTGATCTTGCGCAAAACACCGTGCGCGAAAAATTTGGCGTCGAACTGGAGCGCGAAGTACGCATCATCGGAGAGCGCGGATGAGTGCCACCGGTAATTTCGGCAAGGTGGCGGTACTCATGGGCGGCCGCTCGGCAGAGAGAGAAATTTCGCTCAAGAGCGGCACGATGGTGCTCGCCGCGTTGAAGCGCAAGGGCGTGGATGCCCACGCCTTCGACCCACGCGAGCAAAGCATCGAGCAATTGGTGGCGCAGCGTTTTCAGCGCGTGTTCATCGCGCTACATGGCCGCTTCGGCGAAGACGGCACGGTGCAGGGCGCGCTGGAATACCTGGGCATTCCCTATACCGGCAGCGGCGTGATGGCGAGCGCGCTGGCGATGGACAAATGGCGCACCAAGCTGGTGTGGCTGGCGTCTGGCATCCCCACGCCGGTGTATGAGTTGCTGACGGCGGATTCGGACGCGGTGGACGTGGTGGCGCGCTTGGGCCTGCCGCTGATGATTAAACCCGCACGCGAAGGGTCGAGCATCGGCATCACCAAGGTCGAGTCCGTGGAAAAATTCGACGCGGCCTACGCGCTGGCCGCGAAGCTCGACGACACCGTGATTGCCGAGCAATTCATCGCCGGGCGCGAAGTGACCGCCGCCGTACTCGGCCACGACGCGCTGCCGCTGGTGCGCATCGAGGCGCCACAGGGCAACTACGATTATCACAACAAGTATTTCGGCAACGACACCCAATACCACTGCCCCAGCGGGCTGCCGGCGGAGCTCGAAAAGCAAATACAGCATCAGGCGCTGGAGGCGTTTCGCGTCATCGGCTGTCAGGGCTGGGGCCGGCTGGATGTGATGCTCGACGCCGAAAACCGTCCTTGGTTTCTCGAGGTGAATACGATACCCGGCATGACGGATCACAGTCTGGTGCCGATGGCGGCGCGCGCCAGCGGCGTGGCGTTTGACGATCTGGTGCTGCGCATTCTGGAGTCGGCGCATGTGGAATAACGCCGCCGCGCTTAATCGCACCTCGGACCTGCTGCTGGTGGCGGCCGGGCTGATCGTGCTCTACTGTGCGATTCGATTTGCCATTGTGCAACCGGTGTTTGCGATGCGTGAATTGCGCGTGGGCGGCGCCACCGCGCATATCACGCTGGAGCAAGTCGAAGCCATTGCGCGACGCGATGTGCGCGGCACATTCTTTACGCTCGATCTCGCACGGCTGCGCGGTTCATTTGAAAAAATGCCGTGGGTGCGCAAGGTCGATATACGCCGCAGTTGGCCGGATCGCATCGACGTGGCGATCGAGGAACATCGGCCGCTGGCGCGCTGGGGCAATACCGCGCTGGTGAACCAACAGGGCGAGGTATTCGAGGCCGCGTATGACGCGACGCTGCCGGTGTTCGTGGGGCCGGCCGGCACGTCGCGGGAGGTTGCGCTTCAGTATGCACAGTTGCGTGGCCAGCTCGCCGAAATCGGGCGCGTGCCGGTGCATGTGCAGTTATCACAACGGCGTGCCTGGCGCGTACAGCTCGATGACGGCATGACGCTGGAAATTGGACGCGAGCTGGTGGAGAGCCGGCTGAAACGTTTTCTCGCGGCATACCCGCGCACGCTGGCGCCGCTCGCGCGGCACATCGATTATGTGGATTTGCGCTATGTGAATGGTTTTGCCGCGCGCGTTCCGGAACTTGCAACCACCAAAGGCGATGCGGCGCGCACGCGTCCGGGAGCCTGAGTTGATGAACCGCGCCAAAGAAAATAAATCCATCATCGTCGGGCTCGACATCGGGACCTCGAAGATCGTCGCCATCGTTGCCGAGATGAAACCAGATGGTGCCAATGGCGGGTTTGAAATCATCGGCATGGGCACGCATCCGTCGCGCGGCCTGAAAAAAGGCGTGGTGGTGAATATCGAAACCACGGTCAGCGCGATACAGCGCGCGCTGGAAGAAGCCGAGTTGATGGCGGATTGCAAAATACGCGAAGTGCTGACCGGCATCGCCGGCAGTCATGTGCACAGCTTTAACTCGCAGGGCATGGTCGCGATCAAGGACAAAGAGGTCTCGCAGTTTGATATCGACCGCGTGATCGAAACCGCGAAGGCCGTGCAGATTCCGAACGACCAGCAGATTTTGCACATCCTGAATCAGGAATTCATCATCGACGGGCAGGAGGATGTGCGCGAGCCGCTGGGCATGTCGGGCGTGCGTCTCGAAGTGAAGGTGCATATCGTCACTGGCGCGGTGTCGGCGGCGCAGAACATCATCAAATGCGTGCGCCGCTGCGGGCTGGAAGTGCGCGATCTGGTGCTGCAACCGCTGGCCTCGGCTACGGCGGTGGTGTCGGACGACGAAAAAGATTTGGGCGTGTGCCTGATCGACATCGGCGGCGGCACCACGGATATGGCGGTGTTTACGCATGGCGCGATCCGCCACACGGCGGTGATTCCCATCGCCGGTGATCAGATCACCAGCGACATCGCGATGGCGTTGCGTACGCCGACCAAGGACGCCGACGATATCAAGATGAAGCACGGCTGCGCGTTGTCGCAACTGGCCGATCCGCAGGAAATGATCGAGGTGCCCGGCGTGGGTGACCGCGGTACCAAGCAGTTGTCGCGCAAGACGCTGGCCGAAGTGATCGAGCCGCGCGTCGAGGAACTGTATTCACTGGTGCAATCCGAGTTGCGCCGCAGCGGTTATGAAGAGCTGCTGTCGTCGGGCATCGTGCTCACCGGCGGCTCCAGCATGATGCAGGGCATGGTGGAGCTGGGCGAAGAAATTTTTCATATGCCGGTGCGCGTGGGGCAGCCCTCGTACAACGGCGGGCTGGCCGAGGTGGTGCGGCATCCGCGCTATTCGACGGCGATGGGTTTGTTGATTGAAGGCATGGAGCAATACCGGCAACAGGAAGTCGCGCGCACGCAAACCGGGGCGTTTCAGCAATTGATGGATCGCATGAAGGCATGGTTCAAAGGTAATTTCTAAAGCTAAGTATGTAGTTAATTTTTTGTTTAAGTATATGTTTTTAAACGATTATTTGTATCATCACAAAAACGGGGGCACAAAATGATAGAGCTGATCGATGCGCAATCGCAGGAAGCGGTAATCAAGGTAATCGGTGTCGGTGGCTGCGGCGGCAACGCCGTGGATCACATGATCGCGCAGGGCGTGAGCGGCGTGGAGTTCATCTGCGTCAACACGGACGCGCAGGCGTTGAAACGCAACAAAGCCCAGGTGCAATTGCAGTTGGGTACCACGGTGACCAAGGGACTGGGCGCCGGGGCGAATCCGGAAATGGGGCGTCAGGCCGCGCTCGAAGACCGAGAACGTCTCGCGGAACTCATCAGCGGCGCGGACATGCTGTTCCTTACCGCCGGCATGGGCGGCGGCACCGGTACGGGCGCGGCGCCGGTGGTGGCGGAAATCGCCAAGGAACTCGGCGTGCTGACTGTGGCCGTGGTGACCAAACCCTTCGCGTTTGAAGGCAAGCGCCAGCGCATCGCGCAGGAAGGTCTGGATGCGCTCGCGCAGCATGTTGATTCGCTGATCGTGATTCCCAACGACAAGCTGATGCAGGTGCTGGGTTCAACCATCACGCTCGACGAAGCCTTCAAAGCCGCCAATGATGTGTTGCACGGCGCGGTCGCGGGCATCGCGGAAATCATCAGTTGCCCCGGCATGATCAACGTCGACTTTGCCGACGTGCGCACGGTAATGGCCGAAATGGGCATGGCGATGATGGGCTCCGCCAAGGCGGCAGGCCCGGATCGCGCACGCGCGGCGGCCGAACAGGCGGTGGCCTGCCCGCTGCTGGAAGACATCAACATTTCAGATGCGCGCGGCGTGCTGATCAATATATCAGCTAGCAAGGCAAGCTTCCAGTTACAGGAGATGTATGACGTGATGGAAACCATCAAGGCGTTCGCGGCGGATTCCGCGACCGTGATCGTCGGCACCGTCTACGACGAATCCATCGAAGACAACCTTCGCGTGACTATCGTGGCCACGGGCCTGGGCAAGCCGATGACGCGCCAGCAAATGAAGCCGATGATGGTGGTGGCGCAAAAAACCGGCACCGACAACCAGGCGATGGAAGTCAACTACGACGAGCTCGAACAGCCAGCGGTGATTCGCCGCCGCAATCGCGATGCCACGGTGGAAGCGATGCGCCAATCGGGCGTGGAAATGCTGGATATTCCGGCGTTTTTGCGTAAGCAGGCGGATTAGTGAATTAGTGATCGTATGATGACGTAGGGCGTTTGCCGCAATAAAGCGGATCGATCTTGTACGGCCAGTCGCGGCGTTGTCTGCGGCTGGCCTTTTTTTGTGGTGAAAGGATGGGAATAGGAAGGTTCCGTTGGGGCGCGGTTTATTGGGATGTGAGTAGCGAAAACGCCTTTGTGACACCGTGGAAAAATTGTTGCCATGGCGCTGGCATTGCAACGATTGGCATGCGGCGCAATGCGCTACGCTTATTGACGCCCTACGGATTGCGGGCTACGTGCTGAGCGTCCTTCGAATCCGGGAAGCCATAAAGAGAGTTTCCTTCCTGGCTCGCTTCGGCGGCTGGATCGTACGATTGATCGCAAGCAACCAGAAGAATCTTGCTCAGCTCGTCACGATCGGCATCTATGATTGCCATGATTATTTCCTTTCCGTGCAAAAGTTGAATATCTTGATACTCGTTGGCGGACTCGGCGCGCTTAGATGCAAATTATTTATGGCAACCGCCGCTTTGCAACCATCCGGACTGACCACGATTTTCTTTACATTTCCAACATCTAGTTTACGAACCGTATTGTTTTTGTACTCATACAAGCCATAAGTCTTGTAGATATTCCCGCCGATATAAATCCACCCATTTTTGGTGGGGCGAGGCTGGGCAAAATCATCTGATCGAGGAAACACAAGCCGCTCAACTTGTCCGCTGGCCGCGTGCAGTAGGTATACAACCCGTGGCTCCTCGGGCGCCCAATTCCCAGGCCCTTTGGCGGGCACAAGATTCACAGGTTGAATGACATTGGCTTTTAAGTAGTCTGAATACGCCGTACCCCAGCTTCCGGCGCCCTCATCCCAGGTAATCGGTAAAGTTACCGGCAGCGCGTTTTTTTCACGATACAGCGTGATGTTGCGCGGATACGACCGGTATTCGTTGATATCGTCGGGTCGCAAGGTTAGGTAGCCGTCACCTTCGCGCAAAACAAGATGTTCACGCTCTCTTGGGAAGCGCGGCACGAATTCATCGCGTTTTCGGAATTTGCAATCGAAATTGCTGAAAAGCTCCCCCTCCATTATCGATGATCGCTCTACCCGTTTCTCTGATCCCAACATCCCCTGTACGAACGTAACACGCCTCTTTTCATTGTCTCTGCCTACGATGAAGCTGATCCTGCCTTGCGAGAAACAGAGTCCCAAGCCTGATTCTTCGGAATAAACGCGTGCAGTCTTTGATGTTTCACTCCAGATATAAATCTTGCCAGGCGCAAACGACACTTTCTTTGGGTCTGTGTTGCTCTTCTGCCCAGCGAAGATCAACTGATCGTTATCGATCCAAGCAATGGACGGATCATGTGAGGATGGGTCATACCCAATCGGCGTAACCGTAACTCCAGTAGTTGCCGCATCAACACCGCATCCCTGCAGCGCCAGCACGCTCGCGCACAAAGTCCGTGCGACGAGCAACTTCCATCTGTGGCGGAAAAATAACCTCAAGTGCGGATCGGTCTGTAGCATTTGTTTTTAATGTGATTTTTTAAAGTCGCCCAAAGCATTCCCATTGAGCTCCTGCTCCGCAATTCACAACCCTTCGATATCGATGTGAAACACATGAACAACGTTAAATCCATGATGCCGATCCTTGGCGATTGGGAACCGGAGCATTGCCTTTTGCCTGTCAACCCCGACATCACGACTTATCGCCCTCCTGCCGCTTCGCCGCCTTAGCCAACTCCCCCATCATCCGCGTCAACTGCTGCTGTAGTTGCGCCAGCCCGTCAAAGCCCATCACCACGCGCACCGCGAGCTTGCCGCTGATCTCTTCCGGCATCTTGCCGCCTTGTTGCGCCATGCGCGGCAGCGCGGCCAGCATGCCGGGTTCGATAAACCCAAAGTCGAGATACGCCATGCCCGGCGCAAGATGCACGTTGCTGGTGTTGGCCACCACCGGTTGGTCGGAGTTATTCACCGCGTTAAGCCGCAAACGCGGGCCTTTCTCTGGTGCGGGTGGCGCGGATGCGCTGGCCGCGCTGGAGCCGGTGGCAGTGCCGGTTTGCGCGGTAGCGGCTTTTGCTTCGGGGGTGGCTGCTGGGGGTGTCATGGGTTTTTATCTGCCGTCGTTGAGTGTGAGATTGATGACGCCGTCCACCAGCCCGGTGAATACGCGCATGGATTGCGCTTCCGCCCCAAAACCGGCGGCGCCGATCATGCGCTGGGTGTAGTCGATGCTGATGCCGCTGGGTGTGAGTGTACTCTTCTCTTGTCCGGCGGTAGCCAGCGGCGGCAAGCCGCCGCACTCCAGATTGGCTTTCAGTGCCCCAATAGCTTTCAGTCGCGGGGCGGTACATGTTATAATCCGTATCTCATTGAATCTAAAGAGATTGCTACCGGGCGGCCCGAGGCAGTGCCCATTACGCTTAAACCATGATTCGGCAACGTACCCTCAAAAACGTGATCAGCGCCACAGGCGTGGGTCTGCACACCGGTGAAAAGGTGTACATGACGTTGCGTCCGGCTGCCGTGGATACGGGCATTGTGTTTCGTCGCGTGGATTTGCCGCAGGTGGTGGATATCAAGGCCACGCCGTACGCGGTAGGCGATACGCGCTTGGCGTCGTGCCTGCAAAAAGACGGTGCGTCGATTGGCACGGTTGAGCATTTGATGTCGGCGCTGTCGGGCTTGGGCGTGGATAACGCCTATATCGATCTTTCCGCGCCGGAAGTGCCGATCATGGATGGCAGCGCGGGCCCGTTTGTGTTTCTGCTGCAATCGGCGGGCATCGAAGAGCAAAACGCCGCCAAGCGCTTTATCCGCATCCTCAAGACGGTGGAAGTGAAAGAGGGCGATAAGTGGGTGCGGCTGGAGCCCTACAACGGCTTCAAGATTGACTTGGCTATTGAGTTCAACCACCCGGTGTTTGAGCGTACGCGCCAGACGGTGGGCATTGATTTTTCGTCCACCTCGTTTATCAAGGAAGTAAGCCGCGCGCGCACCTTCGGCTTCATGCAGGACGTGGAGTCGATGCGTTCGCAGGGGCTGGCGCTGGGCGGCAGTCTGGATAACGCGATTGTGATGGACGAGTACCGCATCCTGAACAATGACGGATTGCGCTACGACGATGAGTTCGTCAAACACAAGGCGCTGGATGCGATTGGTGATTTGTATTTGCTGGGTCATCCGCTGATTGGCGCGTTCAGCGGCTTTAAGTCGGGCCATGCGCTGAACAACCAACTGCTGCGCGCGCTGCTGGCCGACAGTCAGGCGTGGGAGTTCTGTAGTTTCCTCAAGGCCGAAGAAGCGCCCGGCTTTGTGTTCTGGCAGCCGCAGGTTGCTTGACCGGGTTTTCTGCTGCTGAGCCCTGCGCCGGTAACTGCAACCCGCGGCATCACGAAGACGGCGATTTTTTAGCGCGATTTCGCAGCAGGTTGGTAACCGCGAACTTAAGGCCCGGGCTGCTGATGGTTTTGGCGGAAGCCTCTAATTGTTCAATATAATCAATAGGTAACGAATCTTTATTCGCACTGGGAGAAGGCGAGGCGGGCGGGGATTTGGGTTGCACGTCCACGCGAATTCCAGTAACCTCCGCTTCGAGTTTCTGGAATACGGGCAGCAGGCGCGGTAGCAGTTGGCGAAGTTTAGCGGCAACGGCAGTGTTGTCAGCCAACAGATACAGCGTCCCAGCCTTGAGGTAACCCACACGACTTGCCTTGATCATATCGGCAAGTTCGACCGGGGTGCAGTCAACATAAGCCCGTTGCAACGCCAGCAGGCGTTGCGTTTTTTCGCGAAATGCAGCGAGTTCCGCTGCGCCTAGCAAATTACGGATGTTACGTAGCGGCATGCGTGGCAGCGTGGAGGTAGACGTTGAACATTATTCTCGTTTCCGAGCATCTTGCGAAGGCCAGAACCATCAATATTGGCATTCGCCAGATCGCAGTGATGGGTGTGGGGTTGGTGGTTTCGGTGTTTGTTTTGGCCGGCACCCTCAATTATTTCATGTTGCGCTATGCTTCTGAGCTCCATTTTCTGCCTTATTTGCAGAATATGGTGGGCACGATGCAGCAGACGCAGCAAACCCAGTCAGAATCCTATTTGCGCGACAACCTGAACGCCATGGCGCAGCGCCTCGGTGAGATGCAGGCGCAATTGCTGCGTCTGGACACCTTGGGTGAGCGGCTGGCCAAGCTCGCCGGCTTCAAGCCACAGGAATTCCGCTTCAGCGAGCCGCCGGGCCGTGGCGGTGCGCCGTCCACCGTGCCGAACCGCGACTTTACGCTCTCGGATCTTTCGCAACAGATTGAGAAGCTCACGCGCACCGTGGATGACCGCGGTGACAAGCTGGGCGCGTTGGAGTCGATGCTGACCATCGAAAGCGCCAAGAAGAAGCTGATTCCGACCATGCTGCCGGTGTTAGGCGGCGGCTACAACTCGAATTACGGCTGGCGTATCGACCCCTTTACCGGACAACACTCCCTGCACGAGGGCATCGATTTTGCCGGGGGTGTCGGCACGCCCATACTCGCGGCGGCGGGCGGTGTGGTGGTCTACGCGGAGTACCATTCGGCGTATGGTAATATGGTGGAAATTGACCACGGTAATGAGTTGATTACGCGTTACGCGCATGCATCGAAGTTGCACGTCAAAGTCGGCGAGATGGTTTTGCGCGGCGCGAAAATCGCAGAAGTGGGCAGTACGGGCCGCTCCACTGGTACGCATTTGCATTTTGAGGTCCGGCAGCGTGGCATCGCGGTGAATCCTGCCCAGTTCTTGCAGTTGCCGGGCTGAAATCGAATACGGCTACGAGATGAAACGCGAGGGGTGGGGATTTCCCCGCCCCTTTTTATTTGCGCAGGAAGTTCATGGTTACTGGCATTCTCAAGAAAATCTTCGGCAGCCGCAATGACCGGTTGTTGAAACAGTATCGCCGTCGCGTGGTGGCGATCAATGCGCTGGAAGCGGAGATTTCCAAGCTATCCGACGACGCCTTGCGTGGAAAAACCGCGGCATTCCGTGAGCGCATTCAGGCACGCCTGGCAAAACTCGAAGCAGGCGATGGCGCCTCGCGCGGCACCGCTGCGCAGGAATTGGCGCGTGATCGCGAACGCCGTGAAATCCTTGACGAAATTCTGCCGGAAGCCTTCGCGGTGGTGCGCGAGGCGTCCAAACGCGCGCTCGGCATGCGCCATTTTGATGTGCAGATGCTGGGCGGCATCGCCTTGCACAATGGCAAGATTTCTGAGATGCGCACCGGCGAGGGCAAAACGCTGATGGCAACGTTGCCGGCGTATCTGAATGCGCTGGCGGGCCAGGGCGTGCATATCGTCACGGTCAACGATTACCTCGCCAAGCGCGATGCGGAGTGGATGGGGAACATCTATCGTTTCCTCGGGCTCACCGTCGGGGTGAACCTGTCGCAGATGGAGCACGCGTTAAAGCAGGAGGCGTACGCCGCCGACATCACCTACGGCACCAACAACGAGTTCGGCTTCGATTACCTGCGCGACAACATGGTGTATCACAACTCGGAGAAAGTGCAGCGTGTTCTGGGTTACGCCATCGTGGACGAGGTGGATTCGATCCTGATCGACGAGGCGCGCACGCCGCTGATTATTTCTGGGCAGGCCGAAGACACCGGCGACCTCTACATCCGCATGAACGCGGTGGTGCCCAAGCTGGTGCGTCAAAAAGACGAAAAAGGCGAAGGCGATTACTGGGTGGACGAAAAGCAGCATCAGGTCACGATGTCCGAAGAAGGCCATCAGCACGCGGAAGAGTTGCTGGCAAAAGCGGGCATGCTGCCGGAGAACGGCAGCCTGTATGACGCGGCAAACATCAATCTGATGCATCACCTGAACGCGGGCTTGCGCGCGCATACGCTGTATCACAACGAGCAGCAGTACGTGGTGCAGAACGGCGAGATCATCATCGTCGATGAGTTCACCGGCCGCTTGATGCCCGGCCGGCGTTGGTCGGAAGGCTTGCATCAGGCGGTTGAAGCCAAGGAAGGCGTCGAAATTCAGAAGGAAAATCAAACGCTGGCGACGATTACCTTCCAGAATTATTTCCGCATGTACAAGAAGCTGGCGGGCATGACCGGCACGGCGGATACCGAGGCCTACGAGTTCCAGCAGATTTACGGTCTGGAAACGGTGATCATACCGACGCATCAATCCATGATCCGCAAGGACATGAATGATCTGGTGTATCAATCCACGCCGGAAAAATACAAGGCCGTGATCGCCGACATCAAGGATTGCTATACGCGCGGTCAACCCGTGCTGGTGGGCACCACCTCGATCGAGAGTTCGGAGTTGCTGGCGGGCATGCTGGAAAAAGAAGGCGTGCCGCACAATGTGTTGAACGCCAAGCAACACGCGCGCGAGGCGGAGATTGTGGCGCAAGCGGGCCGTGCCAAAGTGGTGACGATAGCTACCAACATGGCCGGTCGCGGCACCGACATCGTGCTCGGCGGCAGCATTCATCGTGAAACCGAGGACCTGCGCGCGGACACCTCGATCGACGACGTCACGCGGCAAAAGCGCATGGACGACCTGCGCCACGACTGGCAGGTGCTGCACAATCAGGTGGTGGCGTTGGGCGGCGTGCATATCATCGGCACCGAACGGCACGAGTCGCGCCGTATAGACAATCAGTTGCGTGGACGGTCGGGACGCCAGGGCGATCCGGGTTCCAGCCGCTTTTATCTGTCGCTCGACGATTCGCTGATGCGCATTTTCGCGGGTGATCGTGTTAAAGCGATCATGCAACGCCTCAAAGTGCCCGAAGGCGAGCCGATCGAGGCGGGCATGATTAACCGCTCGATCGAAAACGCGCAGCGCAAGGTCGAGGCGCGCAACTTCGACATTCGCAAGCATTTGCTGGAATACGACGATGTGGCCAACGATCAGCGCAAAGTCATTTACCAACAACGCAACGAGTTGCTGGACGCCGAGGACATGTCTGAGACCATCACCGCGATGCGCGCAGACGTGGTGCGCGGCTACGTCGCCCAGTATATTCCGCCGGACAGCCTGGAAGAGCAGTGGGATGTCGCCGGCCTGGAACGCACGCTCGATTCAGAGCTCACGCTCAATCTGCCGATCCAGCAATGGTTGAAAGACGAGACAGGTCTGGAGGAAGACGACCTGCGCGAACGCATCGTCGAGGCGGCGCATAAGGCGTACAACGACAAGGTGTCGCTGGTCGATGCCCAGGCGATGCGGCAGTATGAGCGCGGCCTGATGCTGCAAAGCATCGATACGCATTGGCGCGAGCACCTGTCGAACCTGGACCATTTACGGCAGGGCATCCACCTGCGGTCCTACGCGCAAAAGCAACCGGCGCAGGAATACAAGCGTGAAGCGTTCGAACTGTTCTCGCTGCTGCTGGATACCATCAAGGGCGAAGTCACCAAAACGCTGATGACGGTACGCATCCGCAACGCTGACGAGCTGCAGGCGGTCGAGGAGCCCGAGACACTGCAAAATGTGCAGTACCAGCACGCGGATTTCAGTGATGCTGGCGCGGCTGAGGCGGAGCCCATTGCCTCAGCGGATCGCGATGAACAAAGATCGCAACCCTTCGTGCGGCCTGGCGAGAAAGTGGGACGCAACGATCCCTGTCCGTGTGGCTCGGGGAAAAAATACAAACAGTGCCACGGCAAGCTGAGCTGATGGTTGGTGTGACTGGAATCGTAAGATGCCCGTGAATCTATCCGCCCCTCATCCCGATGCACTGCTGCCGGTAAACGGTGTCACGCTGGGCATTGCCGAAGCGAATATCCGCAAGCCCGGCCGCAAGGATTTGCTGGTGATGCGGTTGGATGACGGCGCGCGTGTTGCCGGCGTCTTCACGCAGAATCGGTTTTGTGCCGCGCCGGTCGTGGTGGCGCGTCAGCATCTCAGCACGCTTGATCTGGGTAAATCGATGCGCGCGCTGGTGGTCAACACCGGGTGCGCGAATGCAGGTACCGGCGACAGCGGCCTTAAGCACGCGCGTGAAACTTGCGCCGCGCTGGCCGGGCTGATGGGTTGCACGTCGGCGCAGGTGTTGCCGTTTTCAACCGGCGTGATCATGGAGCCGTTGCCGATTGATAGAATCGTCGCCGGCTTGCCGCAGTGTTTGGCAGATTTGCAGCCCGCGAACTGGGCGCATGCCGCGCAGGCGATTATGACCACCGACACGGTGCCTAAAGCCGCGTCACGCCAGTTCGACGTCGGCGGCGCGAAAATGACCGTCACCGGCATCGCCAAAGGCGCGGGCATGATTCACCCGAATATGGCAACCATGCTGGGCTACGTGGCTACCGACGCGCGCGTCAGCCTGCCGCTGGTCAAGCGCGCCGTGGCGTACGCCGCGCAAAACTCGTTCAATTGCATCACGGTGGACGGCGATACTTCGACGAATGATTCGTTTATTCTGATCGCTACTGGCAAGGCGGAGATGGCGGAAATCACCGACGCCGCCAGCGCAGCGTACGTGGCGTTTCGCGATGCCGTCACCGTCATCGCGCTTGAGTTGGCGCAAGCGATCATTCGCGATGGCGAAGGCGCCACCAAGTTCATTACCGTGCGCATCGACGGCGGCAAGACCGAAGACGAATGCCGCAAGGTGGCGTTTGCCATCGCGCATTCGCCGCTGACCAAAACGGCATTCTTTGCCTCCGATCCCAATCTGGGGCGCATCCTCGCCGCTGTCGGTTACGCCGGCATCGACGATCTCGATGCGGACAAAATTGACCTGTATCTCGACGACGTAATGGTTGCCAAAAACGGCGGACGTTATCCGGGCTATCAGGAAGCGGACGGCCAGCGCGTGATGCAGCAGGCGGAAATCACCGTGCGCGTGGTGCTGAATCGCGGCTCGGTGTCGGCGACGGTATGGACCTGCGATTTGTCGCATGACTATGTCAGTATCAATGCCGACTATCGTAGCTAAAAAATCGTTTAAAAACATATAGTTACTAAATGACAGACGTAAGCGCATTGTTGGCGCGCGCCGAATCGATTGCGGCGCGTTTGGAAAAATTGTTACCTGCTGACCCGGCGCCGACGGACTGGAAAGCGTCGATCGCGTATCGCTGGAGAAAGCACAATGGCCGTGGCGTGATTCACCCGGTCGGCCAGGTGCATCGCATCCAGTTGAAAGATTTGCGCGGCATCGACGAACAGAAAGCGTTGGTCGAACAGAACACGCGGCAGTTCGTCGAAGGCTATCCCGCGAACAATGTGTTGCTCACCGGTGCGCGCGGCACCGGAAAATCATCGCTGATCAAGGCGCTGCTCACCAAGTATGCGTCACGCGGATTGCGCCTGATTGAAGTCGAAAAGCAGGACTTGATCGATCTGCCGGAAATCGTCGAACTGATTTGTAACCGGCCCGAGCGCTTTGTGTTGTATTGCGATGATCTGTCGTTCGAGGCGGATGAGCCGGGCTACAAGGCACTGAAGGTCATACTCGATGGATCGGTGGCGGCGGCGTCCGAGAATTGCCTGATCTATGCCACGTCGAACCGCCGGCATCTGATGCCGGAGTTCATGCAGGAAAATCTGGAATACAAACACCTCGGTGAAGAAATTCATCCGGGCGAAACCTCCGAGGAAAAAGTCTCGTTGTCGGAGCGTTTTGGTTTGTGGGTGTCGTTTTATCCGTTCGACCAGGACGAATACCTGAAAATCGTCGCGGTGTGGCTGGCGCATTTCAAGGTTGCCGCGACGGCGACACCGGAAATCCAGCGCGCCGCGTTGCAATGGTCGTTGCAGCGTGGCTCGCGCAGCGGACGTGTCGCGTGGCAGTTCGCGCGCGACTGGGCTGGCCGCACGCGCCTCGCGCGTAAAAAATAACGCGGTTGCCGATGACGACGCAGGCGCGGCGCCGTATTGAAGTCGCGGCTGCGGTTATTCATGATGCCGACGGACGTTTTCTGTTGGCGCAACGGCCCGCCGGCAAAGCCTATGAAGGCTACTGGGAGTTTCCCGGCGGCAAGGTCGAACCCGGTGAGACCGGGGTGGACGCCATGCGGCGCGAGCTGCATGAAGAACTGGGCATCGAGGTCGATCGCGATAGCGTTTGTCCATGGCTTACCCGCGATTTCGACTACGCGCATGCCAACGTGCGCCTGCGGTTTTACCGCATCTATCATTGGCGCGGCGAGCCGCAGGGGCGTGAGGGGCAACAGTTCGCATGGCAGGAATCCACCGCCCTGAATGTGTCACCGATTTTACCGGCCAACGGGCCTATATTGCGTGCGCTCGCTTTGCCGGCGGTCTATGGCATTACACATGCCGGTGCGATGGGTGTGGCGCGGTTCATGGTCAGTTTGCATCGCGCGCTGCAAGGCGGTCTCAAGCTGATCCAGATTCGTGAAAAAGAAATGGCATCGCCCGACTTGCGGCTGTTTGCGCGCCAAATCATCGACGTGGCGCATCAACACGGCGCACGCGTCCTGCTGAACGGCGATCCGCAGCTTGCGCGCGAACTGGGCGCCGATGGCGTGCATCTCACGGCGGCGCGAATGGCTGCATTGACCGAACGCCCTGTGGGGGAATGGGTGGCCGCGTCTTGCCACAACGCTTCGGAGCTTGCGAAGGCCGTTCTATTAGGCGTGGATTTTGCGGTGGTGGGGCCGGTGCAGCCCACGCTCAGTCATCCCGGTATGCCGGTTTTGGGTTGGGATGGATTTACGCAGGCGATACAAAATACGCCGCTACCCGTGTATGCGTTGGGCGGCATGCAATCGAGCGATCTTCCATCGGCACGACGAGCGGGTGCGCACGGCATAGCCATGCTGCGCGGGGCGTGGCGTTAGCTGCGGCTAATTCAGCGGCGGGCCGTCCGTTGGAAGGTTCTGCTCGTCGATGTCGTCAAACTCGACCACCGGGATGCGATAGCTCTCGCTCGCCCACGCGCCAAGATCCATCATCTTGCAGTGTTCGGAGCAGAAGGGGCGCCACGGATTGTCGGTGCTCCAGATCACTTTGGCGGCACAGCGCGGGCAACTGACGGTACGAGGGGGCATCGTTTATAAAGCCGGAATACAGATCACAGATTACAAAACGTGAGATCGAATTCGACATCCGTTTCAACCGCCTTGGGACGTTGGCCGCCTTCGTGACTGGTGAAGCGGATGTTGAGGGCGTATTTGTTGGCGCTGATCTCCGGCACGCATTGGTAATTGCGCGATAGCCGTATGCGCAGCATCTGCGCAACGCGCCCCGCCATCATTTGCTGATAAACCCCCTGGTGCGCGATCAGCGTGGTGTTCTTGCCGCTTTCGCGCAACAGGCGCAACACGATGATGATGGCTTCGCGTATTGGCTGAAAAGGCGCCAGCCACTGATTCAGATCATGCCGGCGTTGTTCGCTATTCTGCTGAAGCCAAAAATGGTACGACGGCAGATCAAACTCGCACACGCCGCCGGGTATGCTGGTGCGCTGCTTGATGCTCATCAGCCAATCGTTCTCGCGCAGCTCTTGCCCCACCTTGCCGGATGTCTGAAACAGGCGCGACGAGGCCTGATCTATTTTCCACAGGATGTCATCCAGTGCCGCTTCGGATATATCGGGATTGTCGCGCAGCAATTCCAGCGTGTGCTTCTGCCGTTCGAGTTCCTGCAGCAGATCGGATTTTAGATCGGCGCGACTGGCTACTTCGAGTATCTCGAAGGTCGAAACCAATGCGGCGTGATGTTCTTCGGCATCGGACTTGGCGAGAAAATACTCGACCCGTTCGTACAGATCCTCAAAGCGCAACAAGGTGCGCACGCGCTCGCTCAGCGGATACTCGTAACTGATCACAAGACGCCCGGACCGTATCGAATAAGAATGCGACTAAGTATTCACCAAAACGCGAAAAAAATAAAGGGTTTATATGCGATTTATCAGGTGCGGCTACGTTAGGCGCGGGGCTTTCAACGCCAACGCAAGGTAGTGCTCGTGCAATGCCGCTACCTGTTTTTGCAGATCGGCCTCGTCGCCGTCGTTGTGCAGCACATCATCCGCCTGCGCCAGCCGATCCGCTCTCGATAGTTGTGCCGCCATGATCGCGCGTACCGCGGATTCGGAAAGCTGGCTTCTGCGCATGGTGCGCTCAATCTGCGTTTGCTCGGAACAATCCACCACGGCGATCCGTTGCACCCGGTCCCGATAGGTATTTCGCTCCAGCAGCAAAGGCACGACCAGCAGCACGTAGGGTTGCGTGGCGTGAGCGACTAGTTCGCGGGACTGCTGGCCGATCAGCGGGTGCAGGATGGCTTCCAACCGGTCTTTGGCCAGCGGATCCTTGAACACCAATTCGCGCATCCGGGATCGGTCCAGACTGCCGTCTGCCGCGATGTATTCCTGGCCGAACTGGCGCATGATGCCGGCAATGCCGGCGCCGCCCGGCTTGGTGAGCGCATGCGAAATATCATCGACATCCACCACGCCCGCGCCCAAGCCCTGAAACAGGCGAGCCGCGCTGGATTTGCCAGAGCCGATGCCGCCGGTCAAACCGATACAAAACGGCATGGCAGCTCAGAACAAATTGAGATAGTGGCGGTTGATGGCTTCGCCATGAAACAACGCAATCATGCCTGCGATCGCAAGGTATGGGCCAAACGGTATAGGCGTTTCGCGCCCGTGGCGGGCAAACACCATGAGCGCAATACCGATGACGGCACCTACCAGCGACGACAGCAGGATGACCAGCGGCAGCACTTGCCAGCCGAGCCAGGCGCCTATCGCGGCCAGCAGCTTGAAATCACCGTAGCCCATACCCTCCTTGCCGGTGACCCATTTGAACAGCCAGAACACAGACCATAGCGCCAGGTAGCCCGCCGCGGCGCCGACGACGGCGGATTGCAAACTAATATGCACGTTACCGAGATTAAACAGCAGCCCTGCCCATAACAGCGGCAGCGTAATGTCGTCCGGAAGATAAAAGGTATCGAGGTCGATAAACGTCAGCGCGATCATGGCCCACACAAAAACGATGGCGCCCACTCCCGCCAGAGTCGGACCGAAGCGCCATGCAGCATATCCAGCGAGCGCGCCGGAGAGCACTTCAACGCAAGGGTAACGTGGCGAAATCCGGGCTTTGCATCCCGCGCATTTGCCGCCCAAAACAAGATAGCTGATGACGGGAATGTTTTGCAGTGCTGTGATCGGCTGCGCACAGGATGGACAGCGCGAGCGCGGGGCAATAAGGTCGAAGCGCTCGCCGGATGGTTTTACCAGTCCATATAGGTCCGCACACTCCTGCTGACACTGTTGCTCCATCATTTTCGGCAAGCGATGGATGACGACATTGAGGAAACTGCCGACCATCAGCCCCAGCACGATGGCAACGCACAGGAAAACGGTAGCGTCCGAGAATACAGTCAACGGCGGCGCTCCATTCGCAACGGCAAGCAAGGTAAGCGCTTGCCCTGGGAAATACTTACCCGGACGTGCAAAGCGTTGCGTGCCACAAGGAGGACGATCTCTCCGATGGCCGTTATACCACTGACCCGAGCTTGAAGATGGGCAGATACATCGCAATCACCATGCCGCCGATCAGCGTGCCCAGTACCACCATGATCACGGGTTCCATCAGGCTCGCCAACGCTTCTACGGCATCGTCAACTTCCGCTTCAAAAAAGTCGGCCACCTTGGATAACATGGAATCCAGCGAACCGGATTCCTCGCCGATGGAAGTCATCTGGATCACCGTGCTGGGAAATGACCCGGTATTTTGCATGGCAGCCGTCAGGCTGGAGCCGGTGGCAACTTCGCCTTGAATTTTCTTGGTGGCGACATAGTATTCGTGATTGCCTGAGGCGCCCGCGACCGATTCCAGCGCTTCGACCAACGGCACGCCCGCCGCAAACATGGTGGACAGCGTGCGGGTCCATCGTGCTATCGATGATATTCGGATCAAATGGCCAAACACGGGTACGCGCAGCATGACGCGATCCATGATGATCTGCATTTTTACCGAGCGTTTCCACGTATAGAAAAAGAACCACCCGCCGCCGATAACACTGCCGAATATCGCCCACCAGTATTTGACGAAATATTCTGAAATCGCCATGACGACCAGTGTGGGAGCCGGAAGATCCGCACC
>CANIID010000027.1 GCA_947467315.1 Betaproteobacteria bacterium
GCAAACCGATCCTACACCTCGCTATCGCGATGCAGCAGCGCGCATGGATGCAAGGTCTGTGGGATGCCGCAAAAACGTTCGACTTGCCCGCTACTTTTGCGCCACTTCATCCGTCCGGATAAAGCGCTAATGGAAAATCTCGGTTGAACAACCGACCGTAGAAAACGGCTTGGGTTCCAGACCCCCAATAAGGTATTCTTCAAGTCATCAGGCGTTGCACTTCAAAATTGAACCCGCGTAAGGATATTCGCCATGCCAACAGCCGTTATCGATGGACTCAAAGTCAACTATCTCATGCAGGGCAGCGGACCGCATCTGCTGGTGCTCTCGCCCGGCGGATTCAACTCCACCATCGAACGCTGGCAGGGCAGCGGCGTGTGGAAGGAGATGGATGCACTCAACACACTGTCGAAATCATTCACCGTCATCACCTACGACCGGCGCGAAGCCGGTTTGTCGGGCGGACGCGTTGAAAAATTGACCTGGGAGATTTTCGCAAAACAAGGTCATGCCATTCTCGATCATCTGGGCGTGAACAAATCCTGGATCGTCGGCGGCTGCATGGGCGTTTCGGTCGCGGCGGCGATGGCGGTGCAGCGGCCGGATCGCTGTAGCGGATTGCTGATGCACTGGCCGGTGGGCGGGTATTTGTGGATGTTGAAAGGGCGAGGATTCTACGATCGGCATATTGAATTCGTGCGACAACATGGGCTCGCGGCCGCGTCGGCACGCGGACCGTCGGGCAAGAATTTCTGGCTGGACCCGGAAGCCGGGCCGTGGGCGGCGCAAAACGCGACCGACCCTGCGTTCACGGCGGCGTATGTGAAACACGACGTCGCGAAATATCTTGAACTCTGCGCGCAAAGCCGCGACGCCTTATACGGCGACACCATGCCGTCGGGCGCAACCGGCGAGCAACTGATGAATATCAAGACGCCCGCGCTGATTTTGCCTGGAGCCGACGCATCGCACTCCACCTCATCGGCTTGGGCGATGAAAGAGCTTATGCCGAACGCGGAATTGTGGCCTGTGCTGCCGCCGCATCAGAACGGCGCCAATGTGCTGGCGGCTATTACAGATTTTGTTGCGCGGCATTAACAAAAAAATACAATAAAAACATATAGTTATGATATTTTCACGATGCGCAGTGGCAAGCGTGTGTGGTATTGAACTACGCCGCCACGCCCCCATCTAATGCGCAACGGTGGGTAGAGCCGTTAGTGTGGTATCAACGAGGAGGCGGTAACTTATGAAACGCATTTTTCTGTTCCTGATGACCAATCTGGCCATTATGGTGGTGATCAGCATCACGCTGCGCTTGCTTGGCGTGGATCAAATTCTGAATCAATCCGGCGGCATCAATTTTAATGCGCTGCTGATCATGTCGATGGTGATGGGTTTCGCGGGATCGCTGATATCGCTGTTTATCTCAAAATGGATGGCGAAGCGCTCGGTGGGTGCGCACGTCATCACCGCGCCGTCGAATGCCACCGAGCAATGGTTGTTCAATACGGTGCAGCGTCAGGCGCAGCAGGCCGGCATCGGCATGCCCGAAGTCGCGATTTACGATTCTCCTGAAATCAATGCATTTGCGACCGGCTGGAACCGCAACGACGCGCTGGTCGCGGTGAGCACCGGCCTGATGAACAACATGACGCAGGACGAAGCCGAGGCTGTGCTGGGGCATGAAATCAGCCACGTGGCCAATGGCGACATGATTACGCTGACGCTGATTCAGGGCGTGGTCAACACCTTTGTGATTTTCTTCTCGCGCATCATCGGCTACCTGGTGGATCGCATGGTGTTCAAGGTCGAGCGCGGCACGGGCCCGGCGTTTTTTATCGTGTCGCTGATCGCGCAGATGGTATTGGGCGTGCTGGCGAACATGATCGTGATGTGGTTCAGCCGCTATCGTGAGTTCCACGCCGATGCGGGCGGCGCCAGCCTGGCGGGCCGCCACAAAATGATCGCGGCACTGGAACGGCTCAAATTGAACCACGAGGAAGCTGCACTGCCCAAGTCGGTGGCCGCCTTCGGCATCTCGGGCGGCGGCGCTTTCAGCAGGTTGTTCATGACGCATCCGCCGTTGGAGGAGCGTATCGAGGCGTTACGCCGCGCAGCCTGAGCTTCGCCAACCACGCTAATCAAAAACGGCACGCTTGAGCCAAACGTGCCGTTTTTCTTTTGTGACGTGCAACTACGGCCGCAGCACCGGATCGCGTAGCGTCCCCGACGGGCTGAGTCCGCCGCGTGCGACTACCACGCCTTTGCTGCCGATCTCCGCGTTGATGCGTCCCGATAAATTGCCATCGGTGACATCCACGTTGCCGGATGCGCTCATGGCCCCTGAAGACAACTGTAACTGCCGGTAGCTGTAGTGATTGCCGCTCACCTGCACCGTGCCAGCGAGGTTTTCAAAGCGCGTCTTGCCGCCGCGCATTCCCGCGGCCTTGGCCGCTTGCAGCGCGCGCGTGACATCCACGTTATTAAATTCACCACCGGCAATTGTAAATGAACCCTCGAGTTGCGCGGCGTCGAACAATGTTTTCAGGCTTGCGCCGTTAAGTGTATAGGTGGCGTTCAGGCCCACCGTACCGCTGGAGGTAAAACTGCGCGTGAAAAACGGCATCAATTGATTCAGGCGGCCGTTTTCCATTTTGATATCGCCGCTGCCCGTAATGGCGCTGCCCCAACTGACTTTGAACTGGCCGCTGATGGCGCCGCCACCCACGCGTCCTTTGTATTGGCTTACCGTCGCCTGATTGCCGCTGACAATCGCAGTGGCTTCGAGGTCATCGAATTCAACTGCGGGGCCGATGAAGGGTTTCCATCCGCTGGCGCTTAATGCCACTTCCCAGGTTTTATCCTTCGGCGTGATATCAAATTTTGCCTTGTCCGCAGTCAGCGTGGCTTTACGCAGTTCCCCATTCGGGGCGAACGACGCGTCGACATCGAATTGCGGCAAGGTCACCGCGTTGGTCGCGAGCGTAACGGCTTTCAGCCGGACTCGCGCCACCTGTACCGCAAGCTCGCCTTTTTGCGCGCCGATCAAGGCGGGCAGGGCGCCGAGAGCATCCTGTTCCAGCGTGACTCGATTGGCCTCAACCGTGTCGAAGCTGGTCGTGCCACTGATTAATCCAACCGGGCCGACCGGCGCCACCAGCGTGGCGATTTTGATTTCCTGTAACTTGCCGATGGTGACGCCTTGCAAGGTCAACTGTGACGACGGATACAACTCATAACGCATGCTGCCGACGGTCACCGGCTGGCCCAAACGTTTGGACATCAGCGCTTGCACGTTGGGCACATAACCCGACAGTGGAATCATGGGCAACAACGCCAATCCGCCGGCGATGGTTGCGACAGCTCCCACGCCACCGATGAGCGCCCAGTTTTTCTTTTTACCGGTGGGTTGGGGCGAGGGGGCGTGGCCCCCGGCTTCGGCGGCTCGTACTTTTTGTTCGGCGGCTGACTTTTTGGCGCGCTCTTCGGCGTCGGCGCGCGCCTTGGCGTCGGCGGCGCGCTCGGCGTCCTCGCGCGCCTTCAGTTGCTGCGCGACCATGACCTGTATATCGGACTCCGCGCGTTCGTGCGACTGCTGCTCCTGTATCAGTCGTTGCACCGATTCCGCCTTGGCACGATCTTCGGCGGCAGCCCGGGCTTGCTGTTCCGTCTTAACGCGGGCTTCGGCCTGGGCCTTTGCTGCGGCCGCTTCCGCCACTACCGCATTGGCGTGCGCCATCGCTTCGTCGGCCGCGCGCGCTGACAGCGCGGCCTGTTCGCGCATTTTGCTCAACTCTTCCGGGTCGCTGACGGCTGCAAGCTGCGCGCGCTTCTCGGCCTCTTCGCTGGCCTTGCGCGCAGCCAGCATCTGTTGTTCCGCCTGTTCGCGGGCTTTGCGTTCCGCCGCAATTTTCAGAGCGAGTTCCTGCATCGCCTTGCGTTCGGCCTGTTCGTGCGCGAGTTTCTCCGCCGCGGCCTTGGCTTCCGATTCCTCGCGCGCTTTTCGTTCCGTCAGCATCAATGCTTCGACTTCGGCTCGCGCTTTCTGCTCGGCTTCCTGGCGCGCCTGCTGCATGGCGGCTTCGTGTTGTTTACGATCCTCCTCTGCCCTGGCTTCGGTGGCGCGCACGGAGGCTTCCGCGGCGCGCATGGAGACCTCTGCCTGTTCACGCGCTTTGCGCTCGCTCGCCGCAGCCGCCTCGGAATCGGCTTTCGCACGTGCCGCCTGCGCCTGCATTTCCTGGATCTGCGCCTGCAGACGTGCCTCGCTTTCTTCACGTGCCGCGCGCTCCGAAGCGGCGCTGGCCTCGGCGCCAGCCTTGGCTTCCCGTGCCTGTTCCACGAGCTCGCGCACTTCTTCGCGTGCTTTGACCTCGGCCTCTTCGCGGGCCTTGGCTTCCGCTGCTTCGCGTAGCGCGCGTTCTTCCACCTGCCGGTGCCGCAGTTCTTCCTCCACCTGTACCCGTGCTTCGGCTTTCGCCTTGGCCTCGGCCTCGGCAACCGCCCGCGCTTTGGCGTCTTCCAGCGCTTTCATTGCCTGCTGCACGCGCGCTTGCGCCTCGGCATTGTTGCCGTCGACTTGCGTACGGGCGCGCATCTCGGCTTCGGCTTTAGCGCGCGCGGCTTCCTCGGCCATGACGCGCGCCTGTGCGATCGCGAGCTCGGCAGTCTTGCTGCGTGCTTCCACTTCATTACGCGCTTTTTGCTCGGCTTCAGCGCGCGCTTTTATTTCAGCCTCCATCTGCACGCGCTTAGCGGCCTCGTCCGCCGCTATTTTTCTGGCCTGTTCCAGCGCATCGCCCATGGCCTTGATTTGCGCTTCGAGTGCCATGCGCGCTTTGCCTTCGGCGGCGGCCAACGCCCGTGCTTCGACTTCAGCACGTTGCTCAGCGTCGGCCTTAGCCTTGGCCTCGGCTTCGGCGCGGGCATTTACCATGGCTTCGGCGCGGGCTTTGGCTTCGGCGGCAGCACGTGTCTTGGCTTCTGCTTCGGCTTTGACCTTGGCCTCCATCGCCGCGCGAACGCGACCTTCTGCTTCGGCGCGCACTTTGGAATCGGCCGCAGCCTTGGCTTCTGCTGCCGCCTTCACCGCTGCTTCGCTACGGGATTTCGCTTCGGCCTCGGCTATCGCGCGTCCTGCCGCTTCGGCTTTGACGCGGGCCTCTGCCGCGACGCGCGCACGATTTTCGGCGTCCTGCCGCAGCTTGGCCTCGGCGGCGGCCTTGCCGGCGACTTCGGCACGCGCACGGGCTTCGTTCTCGGCCTTGGCGCGATCAACAGCCTCGGCATTGACCTTGGCCACGACTTCCTCGGAGGTAAAGTCGAGTTCATCACCCTCGCTATTTGCGTCGATCACCGGGGCTTGCGGGCTGGCGGCGGGCTTTGTGGCAGCAGGGGCGGTGGCCGGTGCTGCGGATGCGGCACGTGCCGCAAGCATTTTTCCGGTCGCTCCCAAAACGTCGGCTGACGCAGCCGCGATGGCGGCGGCGGACATATCCGGTGTCGAGAAGAGGCGGATGTACCCTTCCGTCATCAACTGGTCGAGCGCGAGGTGGCAGTGACCTTCGGCAATACCCGACTTTTCGACCAGGTTAGCGACGTTGGACTTGCCATCGATGGCGGCAAATACCCGGCTTAACTCGCGTGGCAACTTCGTGCTGCGCGCTTCGCGGATGCCCTTGGTCGTACGCGTGAAAACAGTTTCGGGATGGTAGATCATGGGCTGGTCTCGAGTTTTTGGGGCAGCTTATTGAGCGATTTTCCAATCAAAACGGACGCTGGTTTTTCTAGACATTATAGTTAATCTCCCAAAAACCACCAATTCTCACGTGCCGACTGAAATATGCACCCGTTTAGGCTAAACCAGAAGGGCGTGGCCCACCCCAAACAAACTACAGTGTCAGCAGTATTTTCCCAGTGTGTCCGGCGGATTCCATCAGGGTGTGCGATGCGGCAGCCTGGGCCAGCGGCAGAATGCGTCCGGTCACCACGCGAATTTTTCCGGATTCGATCAGGGGCCAGACTTCTGCTTCCAGTTCTTGTGCCACGCGGGTCTTGAACGCCACGGGCCGCGTGCGCAGCGTCGAGCCGGTGTAAGTCAGGCGCTTGAGCATGATGGGCATCAGGTTGATTTCCACCTTCGAGCCAGCGGCGAAGGCCAACTGAATGATCCGCGCGTCCGGCGACGCTGCCTTGATATTCTTTTCAATATTCGGTCCGCCCACGATGTCGAGAATGACATTGGCGCCGCCTTCGGTGCGCACCACTTCAACGAAGTCTTCCGTTTTGTAGTCGATCACGCGATCCGCGCCCAGATCACGGCACAGTTGGCAGCGTGCATCGGGGCTGTCGGTGGCAATGACTTTTGCGCCAAACGCCTTGCCGAGCTGGATGCAGGTGGTGCCGATGCCGCCGGCGCCGCCGTGCACCAGAAAGGTTTCGCCGGCTTTGAGTTGCGCGCCGATGAAGACGTTGCTCCATACCGTGAAGAACGTTTCGGGGAGTCCAGCCGCGTCCACCAGCGACACGCCCTTGGGTATCGGCAAGCAGTGGTTGGCGTCTATCACGCAATACTCGGCGTAACCGCCCCCGTTGGTGAGGCCGCACAGCAGGTCGCCGATTTTCCAGCGCCGCACGTCGGCGCCTAGCGCCACGACTTCGCCGGAAATTTCAAGGCCCAGCAAATCGGATGCGCCCGCCGGCGCCGGGTAAAGGCCTTTGCGTTGCATCATGTCCGGGCCGTTCACTCCGGTGGCAGCGACCTTCACCAGCACTTCACCGTCCTTGGGCACCGGTAACGCACGCACTGCGGGCGTGAGCACATCCGGCGCGCCGGGCTTGCTGATTTCAATGACCTTCATGGTCGCAGGCAGACTGCTCATGGCTTCCTCTTTCTGGGATGGGACGCTACGCACTGCGTATCGTCGGGAAATTCGGAGTGCTTATGTTAGCATGCTGGCGCTCTGCGTCTCATTCGACACACGCGTCAAATCCCCCCTCATGAACGCCCGCATCGGCCTGCTGATTCCGTCATCCAATACGTCGGTGGAACCCGAGTTTTACCGCGCGTTGCCGCCCGAAGTCACGTTGCACACCGCGCGTCTGTTTCTATCGCACATCAGCGAAGAAACCATTGCCGCGATGCTGGCTGAAATGGAATCACAAGGAAAACTGCTGGCGACCGCCAATGTTGATGTGATTATGCTCGGCGCGGTATCGCCGGGCTTCCTCAAGGGATTGGGCTACGACCGCGAGTTGGCGGCGCGTATCGCCGCCGCCACCGGCAAGCGTGCATCCACTACCGCCACTGCGCTGCTGGACGCGCTGCGATACTTGAACATCACGCGCATTGCCATCGGCGCGCCGTACGACAAAGTGGTGAGCGAGATCGCCAGCCGCTTTTTGCAGGCGAATGGCATCGAAGTGGTCGGCACGCAGGAACTCGGCCTGACGGAAAATCTGGAGGTCGGGCGCTTGCCGCCGGAGAGTGCGTACGACATGGGTCTGCGACTCGACAGTGACCGTGCGCAGGCGATTGTGTTCGCCGGCACCAACTGGCGCACCATGGCCATAACCGGGCGGCTCGAAGCCAAAATCGGCAAGCCGGTGATTTCAACCACGGCGGCGGCGTTTTGGTCGGCGCTGCGTATCGTCGGTTGGCAGGGAACATTGGCGGGGCAGGGGCAATTACTAAACCACGTGTGAGAGACGACCGTGACAGAGCATGATTTCGATTTAATCAGCGTCGGCGGTGGCTATGCCGGACTCGTCGCCGCCAGCCGTGCGGCGCAACTCGGCCTGAAAGCCGCAGTGCTCGAACGCGGCAGTGACGCCTTGTACGCCTGCAACTCGCGCTTTGCCGGCGGCGTGATGCATGTCTCGTACCACGATCCGAAAAGCCCAAGCGACGTGCTGACCGCCGCCATCAACGAGATTTGCGCCGGCAATGCCGACGCTGAATTGGTGAGCGCGATTGCCACCAATGCCGGTCGCGCGGTTGAATGGTTGCGTGACGAAGGCGCAAAGTTCGCGCGCGTGGGCAACGTCAGTTGGCGACAATGGATACTCTCGCCGCCGCGGCCCGCAGTGACGCAAATGGATTGGAAAGGTCGCGGCGCGGATGTGGCGTTGCGCACGCTGGAGAAAAACCTGGGTGAACGTGGTGGCGTATTGCACAGGAATACACAAGTTATTGATTTAATTCTAGAAAATGGATGTTGTATGGGCGTGCGTGCCAAGCAGGGCGACGCCGATGTAACGTTTCGCGCGCGCGCCGTGCTGCTCGCCGACGGCGGCTTTCAGGGCAATGCCGATATGGCAGGCCAGCATCTCACGCCCGCGCCGCAACGCGTCAAGCAGCGCGGCGCCGGCACTGGCCTGGGCGACGGCATCCGCATGGCGCAGGCGGCGGGCGCAGACCTCAGCACGCTCGATGCATTTTACGGCCACGTGTTGTCACGCGACGCCATGCACAACGAGCGTGTGTGGCCGTATCCACAACTCGATGAACTCGCGGCTGCCGGTTTGCTGGTCAATCAAAGCGGCCAGCGCATCGGCGACGAAGGCATGGGCGGTGTGTATCTCGCCAACATGATCGCGCGGCAACCCGATCCGCTGGCCACCACGGTCATTTTCGACGACACCATCTGGCAGGGGCCGGGACGCGCTGCGGCAATACCGCCGAATTCGACGCTGTTGGGCGCGGGCGGCACCTTGCATAAGGCCGACACCATTGCCGCTCTCGCGGTGAAACTGGACATGGATGCAAGCAGCCTCGAAGCCACCGTCCAGAACTACAACGCGGCATTGACGGCAGACACGTTAAACACGCTGCAACCGCCGCGCTCCGCGCGCCGCCGCAAACCATTCGCGATTGCGCAGCCGCCGTTTTACGGCGCGCCCGCGTGTTGCGGACTTACCTACACCATGGGCGGTGTGCGCATCAGCGGCCACGCCGAAGTGCTGCGCGCGGATCGCAGCGCGATACCCGGTCTGTACGCCGCGGGCGCCACCAGCGGCGGACTCGAAGGCGGACCGGCGGTAGGCTATGTCGGCGGTTTGATCAAGGCACTGACGTTTGGCTTGCTGGCCGCCGAACATACGGCACGTTCTCTTTCCACCTCACCTGAAAAGCCCTGATGAAAAAATTTGATAGAGCTATGCAATCGCTGTTCGCGCTGGCGCTGGTTTGCGCCGGACCGGCGCTCGCGCAAAATTACCCGACAAAAACCATCCGCATCATCGTGCCGTTCACGCCGGGCGGCGGCAACGACATCTCCGCGCGCTTTATCGCGCAGCAGTTGACGGAAGCGTTCAAACATAGCGTCATCGTGGAAAACCGGCCCGGCGCCGGCAGCACCGTGGGCACCGACATGGTGGCCAAATCCGCGCCGGACGGGTACACGCTGATGGTGATCCACAACGCCATCGCCATCAATCAAACCCTGTATCCCAAACTGCCATACGACGCAGTGCGCGATTTTGCGCAAGTGGCCCTGGTGGGCGTCACCACCAACACGCTGGTGGTGCATCCCGCGCTGCCGGTGAAAAACACGAAAGAACTGATCGCGCTGGCGAAATCCAAACCGGATGCGCTCAATTACGCCAGCACCGGCGCGGGCGGCACCTCGCATCTGGCGATGGAATATTTCCGTCTCTCGACCGGGACTAAAATCGTGCATATCCCCTACAAAGGCACAGCCCCCGCGCTGACCGACATGGTGGCCGGGCAAACGCAGGTGATGATTTCCGCGCTGCCGGGCACCATGCCGTTCATTGGCGCCAAACGGTTGGTAGCGCTCGCCACCTCCGGCGCGAAGCGCTCGGCGTTTTTGCCCAACCTGCCGACGCTGGCGGAGGCGGGTGTCAAGGACTACGAATTCGATACTTGGTACGGCATGCACGCGCCGATCAAAGTACCGCGCGACATCATCCTGAAACTCAATGGCGCGATCGTGAAGGCGCTGGCGATTCCCGAAGTGAAACAACAACTGGCGAATCAGGGCATCGAGGCAAGCGGGGCCACGCCGGAAGCGTTCACGAGCTATGTGCGCGCGGAAATCGAAAAGATGGGCAAGATCATCAAGGCATCCGGCGCGCGGCCGGAGTAGTGCTTCAACCTGGATTGAATTGAAGTGCCAGTGAGCCGAGCGGCTCAAGATCAAAACGCAACATTTCACTGGGCGCCATCCACAGCGGCGGTGTAATCGATCCGGTGATAATGATGTCACCCGCACGCAGCCGTTCGCCGTGCGCGGCGAGCGTGGTGGCGACATGGCCGACGATAGCGATGATATCGCCGGTGGCGGCTTGCGGGTCGGTGGTGTTGGCGATTTCGCTGTGGTTGCGCGTGATGCGCGCGCGGATGCCGTCAAGATTGGCGCCCGCGCGGGTGGTGTCGCAGGTGCCGAGTATTACGTGGCGCTGATAGATGTTGCCGGTTAGAATTTTCTCCACGTCGTCCGGTGCAAACGTGACGTCCGCCAGCTCAATCGCTTGGCCGATGCCCGCGATGGCCGATTGAATCGTTTTGCGATCCGCATTGGCGTCGAGGTCATGCGCCATATGCACGGTGATCTCGGCTTCAGCAGCGGGTTTTTGCCAGCCCGCAAGCGACACGTCAGCGTTGTTGGGAAGCAGGGCGCTTTGCATCAGATAACCCAGCAGCGGCGCGTCAATGCCGAGCATTTTCATCGATGCAGGTGCGCCGAAGCCGACTTTCCAGCCCAGCGGTTTTTCGCCGGCGGCGATGCGTGTGCGGCGTTGCGCGAGTTGCGCGGTCAGGCCGCGCGTGATGCGGGAGTCGATCATTACCAATCTAATGCGTGCGACCGCCTTCGATGGATTCATATCCGGCAGCCTCCAGCGAGCCCGCGCCGCTCCAGCCCCACGCCAGCACCACGTCCTCGGTCGAATTATTCTTGAAGCCATGCCAGTGACCGCGCGGCGTGAACACCACGTCACCCTTGCTCGACGGAATTTCTTCGCCGTTTTCGCCGTACATCACGCCGCTGCCTTCGATCACGATCCAGAATTCTTCGCAATTGAAATGACGATGCTGATCGTGTTGCGCGCCCGGCGGCAGCACGGTCCAACCCACCAGCAGCTTGTCGGAGTTACAGGTTTTCTGGTTGATGAGGAACTGTACCTGCATGTTGACCCAACCGTCTTTTTCTTTCAGGCCGCCGACTTTGGGTGTTTCGTTGAGGCTGGTTTTGTAGGGTTTCAGCGTGGTGTATTGATCGGGTTTCATACTTGTCCTCCGAGTTTTCGATAAGCCTGATGCGCGACCACAAAATCATGGTGATCCAGTCCCAGCCCGCGACAGGCGTTCATCATTTCGTTGGCCGCCGCCGCCAGCGGCGTGGGTGAGCCGAGTTTGCGGCCCTGTTCCAGCACCAGCAGCATGTCCTTTTGTTGCAGGGTGACGTCGGCGAGCGGCACGGCAGGCATTTTACCTTCAAGGATGAACGGCCCGCGATAGCCCAGCACTGGCGAGGCGGCGACACTTTTCAGAATGGCGTCCACCGCGATCTCGCGCGACACGCCGCCCTTTTCCGCCAGCGCCACCGCTTCGCCGAATGCAATCACCTCGATCATCAATAGCGAGTTGACCGACAGTTTCATTTGCACCGCAAGGCCGTTGCCGCCGATGTAAGTCGATTTTGGCCCGATAGCCAACAACACCGGCAGCACGCGCTCGTAGGCCGCCTTGTCGCCGCCCACCATCGTTGATGCGTTGCCCTGCACCAGCGTCACCGGGCTGCCGGAAATCGGCGCGTCGAGCATGGTCAGCCCGGCTCGGGCGAACTCGGCGGCGATGGCGCGGCTGGGTTCGGGCGCGATGGTGCTCATGTCGAGATAGACGCCGCCTTTTTTTAATCCGGCAATAACGCCATCGGCGCCGAGCGCCACGCTTTTAACCGCATCGGCATCGGTGACGATGGAAAACACGATTTCCGATTGCGCCGCCACTTCGCGCGGCGTGTTCGCCCAGCGCATGCCGGAGGTGATGAGTGCCTGCGCCTTGTCGCGCGAGCGGTTCCAGCCGGTGACGCTATGGCCCGCCGCCATCAAGCGCGGCACGATAATGGCGCCCATGGCGCCGAGGCCGATGAATCCGATTTGCATGTGGTGTTTCCTCTGTCAAAAGCTAATGGTTACAGCAGTCGCGTCAATTCTTCTGTCGATCAAACAGCAGGCGGCTAACGTACAAACAGGCACGTGAAATCCACGGCAACACCAGAAACCACTGTACGTATCCTGCCACTATGCTGAACAGCCACAGCAAAATACTTTCAGTCAGCACGCTGGGCGTGAAGCCTCCGTTTACGTACAGCGCGATTTTAATCTTGCTGACGGCCACGGGCGCAAGATGTCCGCTGGGAAAATTGAGAAAATAAACCGGCACCAGCATCGCCAGCGCGCTGCGCTCGTCCGCGTATAAATCGCGTTGCAGCAACGTCAGAATTAAAAACGTCAAGCACGCCAATAACCAACACAGCGCGACGACGCGTGTCGCGGGATGCTTGGGTATCAAGGTTACGCGCCGGGGCTAGCGAAACACATTCAATTCGACAAACTCCCCCATCGCCTTGTAGCCTGCTGCATTGGGATGCGTGCCGTCGCAGTTCCACGCGGCCGGTATGGCAGGGGCCATGCTGCCATCGACTTGCTTCACGATGGGTGCGTTTTTCATCAGGGCATCGAAGTCGATGATGGCGTCGAAGTGTCCCGGCGTGCGTATCCATTCGTTGAGGGCCAGCCGTTGTTTTTCGGTCGCCGCCGTCCAGCCCGTCGCCGGCGCAGGTCTGCCACGTGGCACTGCGGTGACACCGACCACCTTGATGCCGCGGTAACGGATCAACGCCGCCAATTGCTGTAATCCCGCACTGACTTGTTCAGCGGTGAAGTTGCTCGCGATGTCGTTGGTGCCCAGAAACAATACGACATGCGTTACGCCCGCACGGTCGAGTACGTCGCGCTCCAGACGCTCGAACGCTGACGGGCCGTTGCCGCGACCGAGTACGCGATTGCCGGAGATCGACGAAATCGCTATGGCCTTGTGTTCGGACTTCGGTCGCGCCGCGAGTCGCGTTGCCACGATGTCTCCCCAGCGTTGGTCAAGATTCGGTTGCGCAATGCCTTTATCGTCGCGCGTGCTGCAACGGCCATCGGTGATCGAATCGGCAAACAGCACGATGCTGCCAGTGACGTCCGTCGATCGCACGTCGAGCGCCGCCACCCAGTAGTACGGCCACTGCCCGCTGTTCAGCGGTGCCATTTCCGGCAGCGGCTCAAATCCTGCGGCGGACACATCGCCAGCACGCGCGCCGGGCGCCGACCAGTTGATACGCAAGCCGACATGGTGTGTGCTGATGTCGGATGCGGATTGAACCTCCAGACTCAGCGCGAGCTTCTCAAACGCGGTGATTTTGAACGGCACCGGGTCGCTATAAGCGCCTGCGCCCGGTGCGAGTGTCAGACCGGGCTGGCCGCCGAAGGTGAGGCGCGCCATCGTGCCTTCGCGCACGGACGCGCCTGCTCCCGCCACACCGATGCTTGCGCCTGCAAATACCACAGGGGCTTCCCCCATGGTGTTTTCAATTTTCACGCGTACACCGCTGCCTGAAATGCTGGGGTTAAGAATCATGCGCACGGTGCGCCCGCTCATGTTTGGCGTGGCCGCACGCGCGTTGTGTGCCATGGTCCATGCGGAATACCAGCCTTTATCCGAGGATTTTTGCCCTGGCGGATGGGTGGCGCATCCGGTGAGGATAAACAAGCTGGCGATGACGACGAGACGGGAAAGGGTCATGATGGGCAGTTGCGGGGGCGTAGTTGGTCAGGTCGCGCGATCTTAGCATTCCACAAACTGCGGTGGGATAATGCGCGCAATGCTAAGGAACCGGGAAAACGCTTTGAGCAAGATCGAAGCCAAGCTGAAAAAAATGGGTCTGGACATTCCGCCGACGCACCCATACCCAAGCCCCAATCGCACCTCGGCGGTGCAGGTGGGCAATCTGCTGTTTCTGTCCGGACACGGCACCGGTCGGCAGGCGATGCCGCTCAACATCAAGCAGTACGGCAAGGTCGGTGGCGATGTCACTGAGCAGGAGGCTTATGTGTGCGCGAAATCGGCGGCGCTGTGCATGCTGGCGTCTATCAAAGAAGCGGTGGGCGATCTGGATCGCGTCAAGCGCGTGATTCGGCTGTATGGCATGGTGAATTGCGCGCCGGATTTCGACCGGCACATGGTGGTGATCGACGGCGCGTCGGATTTGTTTTATGAATTGTGGGGGCCGGAGTACGGCCAACACGCGCGTGCCGCGGTGGGCATCGCGGGATTGCCGCGCGGCGCGGTGCTTGAAATCATGGGCGAGTTTGAGTTACATCCGGAAAAGAAAGAAACACCGCGTAAGACCGTGAAGCGTGCAGTGAAATCGGTGGTGAAACGCGCCACAAAACGCGCCGTGCGGCGGTAATGAAATTATCAATAAAAACATATAGTTATGCTGTATTTGTCACTGTGGCGGCGTGGCTGCCCACATTGGCGCACGCGCAACACTATCCCTCGCGCCCGCTGCGCATGATCATCGGCTTTCCACCGGGCGGGCCGACGGATTTGATCGCACGGCTGGTGGGGCAGCATCTGTTCGAGACGTTCGCACAACCGGTGGTGATCGACAATCGGCCCGGCGCGGGTGGCGCGGTCGCCGGCATGCTGATGGTAAAAGCCGCGCCGGATGGCCACACGCTGTTCATCGCCTCCAACGGCGAGATCGCGATTTCGCCGAACCTGTATAAAAAGATGACCTACGACACGGTGCGCGATATCGCGCCGGTCAGCCGCATCGGCGGTGCGCAACTGGTGCTGCTGGTGCATCCATCGGTGCCTGCGCAATCGGTAAATGAACTGCTGGCGCTGGCGAGGGCCAAACCGGGAACCATCAATTTTGCGTCGTCGGGTATCGGCTCAACCGCGCAACTGGCGTCGGAATTGCTCAAGTTCACGGCGGGCGTGGACATGGTGCATGTGCCGTACAAAGGCGCAGGCCCGGCGCTGACCGAAACCATGGGCGGGCAAGTACAAATGTTGATCACCGGCTTTTCAGCGGCGCAGACGCATATCCGCTCCGGCAAGCTGCGTGCGCTGGGCGTGACCGGCGTCAGTCGAGTGAAAGCCATGCCGGATCTTCCGACGATTGGCGAATCCGTGCCCGGCTATCAGATGATGAGCTGGTACGGTTTGTTTACTACGGTGGGCACGTCCGCGCAGATTATCAACCGGCTGCACGGCGAGGTGGCCGCGATGTTGAAGCGGCCCGAGCTCAACGACAAGTTTGTCGGGTTGGGCATGGAGCCGGAAGGTTCAACGCCGCAGGCATTCGCCGCACAAATCAAAGAGGAGAAAACCAAGTGGGCGAAAATCATACAGCTTGCACGCTTGCCGTTGCAGTAGCTTTTGTTATTGGCATGGCGTGGAGTTTGAGCGCGCAAGCCCAACCGTACCCGACCAAACCCATACGCATGCTGGTCGCCGTGCCGCCGGGCGGCCCCGCGGACACGCTCGCGCGGCTGGTCGCGCCCAAGCTGGCCGAGGGGCTCGGACAAACCGTGGTGATCGACAATCGTCCCGGCGCCAACGGCAACATCGCCTATGAAACCGCTGCACGTGCCGCGCCGGACGGCTACACCTTCGTGCTGGCGGCGGCGGGCGTGGCGATCAACCCCAGTCTGTATCGCGAAGTGCGTTTTGATCCGGTGAAAGATTTCGCCGCCATCACGCAGGGCATCTCGGTGCCGAATATTTTGATTGTGCATCCGTCGGTGCCGGCCACTTCGGTGAAAGAACTGATCGCGCTGGGGAAAACGCGACCGGTCAATTTCGCCTCCGCGGGCAACGGCTCATCGGGGCATCTGGCGGTGGAGCAATTCAAAATTGTGTCCGGCATGCCGCTCGCGCATATCCCCTATAAAGGCGGCGGCCCGGCGCTGGCGGAAGTGATGGGCGGGCAAGTGCAGTCGATGTTTAGCTTGGCGCTGGTGGCGATACCGCAGGTCAAGGCCGGCAAGGTGCGCGCGCTGGCCATCACCAGCGGCAAGCGCTCGCGGGTCGCGCCGGATTTGCCGACGGTGGCGGAACTGGGGTTTCCGGGTTTTGAGGTGATCGGCTGGTTCGGCTGGCTCGCGCCCGCGCGCACGCCGGAGAGCATCGTCACGCGGCTGAATGGCGATATCGTGAAGGTGCTGCGCAGCGCGGAGACACAAGATCGCTTGATCGCCCTGGGCTGCGAACCCGTGGGCAATGTCTCGCGCGAATTTGCGGCGTTTGTGAGCACCGAGCGCGACAAGTGGGCGGCGGTGATCAAGCAGGCCGGGATCAAGCTCGATTGACGCGCATTCGCCGAATTCAAAAGCAAGAGTCGGAGTGCGAGGCCTGACCGCATTCGTTACAGTGCAATCGTCACCACACGGTTGAAAGGGACGAAGATGAAAGCGTCAGCACGTAACGGTCGGCTTGCAGCCGCGACTTTGAGCGATCCGCGCTGGGCCGCGGTGCTTGCGCGCGACGAGCGAATGGATGGAAAATTTTTCTACTCGGTCAAAACCACCGGCGTGTATTGCCGGCCATCGTGCGCGGCGCGCTCGGCGCGGCCTGAAAATGTGGCGTTCCACGCCACCTGCGCGGATGCGGAGCGAGCGGGCTTTCGCGCGTGCAAACGCTGCAAGCCCGGCCAGGCGTCGTTGATTGAACAGCGCGCGGCAGCGGTGGGCAAAATCTGCCGGCTGATTGAAAACGCCGAGACGTTGCCGGCACTCACCGAATTGGCGCAACAAGCCGGCATCAGCACCTACCATTTTCATCGTGTGTTCAAAGCGGTGACCGGCCTGACGCCCAAGGCTTATGCAACAGCGCATCGCGGAAAACGCGTTCGTAGTGCGCTGGCGCGGGGCGTCAAAGTGACGGACGCTATTTTCGCTGCCGGCTACCATTCCAATGCGCGCTTCTACGAAAAATCCACCGCGTTGCTGGGCATGCCACCATCGACGTACCGCGCCGGTGGCGCCAACACCGACATCCGTTTCGCCATCGGTGAATGTACGCTGGGGTCGATACTGGTGGCGGCCAGCGAGCGCGGCATATGCGCGATTCTTATGGGCGATGATCCCGATGCGCTGGCGCGCGAATTGCAGGATCGCTTTGCACACGCACACCTCATCGGCGGCGACAAAAAATTCGCGCGGCTGGTAGCCAATGTAGTGGGCTTTGTCGAAGCGCCCGCGCGCGGCTTGGATTTGCCGCTGGACGTGCGTGGCACCGCGTTTCAACAGCGCGTGTGGCAGGCGCTGCAAAACATTCCTGTCGGCGCCACGGCGACCTACACGCAAATCGCCCAACGCATCGGCGCGCCGCAAGCCGTGCGCGCGGTGGCGAGTGCGTGTGCGGCGAACACGCTGGCGGTGGCGATACCCTGCCATCGCGTGGTACGGCTTGATGCCGGGCTGGCGGGTTATCGCTGGGGCGTGGCTCGTAAACGCGCGTTGCTCAAGCGGGAGGCAGGCTCGTAGCGCTGGCGCGTCACAAATAATGCAATAAAAACATACAGTTACGTTCCGCGTCCGTCGTGCGCTAATCCACTAGTCCATTTTTGCGCCGATGTCCTTCACCACCTTGCCGTACTTCGCGTATTCAGATTTGATCAGCCCCGCCAATTGATCCGGCGTGGTGATGAACGGCTCCAGCGCGCCCGCGTTGCTGAAACGCTCACGGGTGTCGGGTTGCGCCAGTAGTTTGTTCACCTCGGTGCGCAAACGCGTCACGATGGGTTCGGGCAATGCGGCGGGGCCGCACAAGGCGAGCCAGATGCTGTTGCTGAAGCCGGGGTAGAACTCGGCGATAGTCGGCAGATCGGGAAATATCTTTGAGCGTGCAGGGCTCGCCACCGCCAACGCGCGCAGGCGGCCCGCGCGGATTTGCGGCGCGCTGGACGAGCCGGCGAACACGGCCGCCACTTCGCCCGAAACCGTCGCGGTGGCGGCAGCGGTGCCGCCTTTGTAGGGCACATGCAGCAGCTTGAGACCGGCGCGCGCTTTAAACATCTCCATGGTGAGATGGTGCTGGCTGCCATTGCCGGCGGAGGCGTAATTGAGCGTGGGGTTGGAGGTGCGCGCGAAGGCGATAAAGTCCTTGAAATTTTTCACTGGCAGCGCGGGGTTGATGGTCAGCACGAATTCATTCGATACCAGCGTGGCAATGACCACCAGATCCTTGAGCGCGTCGAACGGCAGCTTGGTGTAGAGATGCGGATTAATCACCAACTGCGATTCCGCGCACACCATCAGCGTGTGGCCATCGGGCGCGGCTTTTACCGTGGCTTCCACGGCGATATTGCCGTTGGAACCGGGACGGTTTTCGATCACGACTTGCTGGCCCAGCGCCTCGGATAGCTTTTGCCCGATCACGCGCGCGGCAATGTCCGGCGCGCCGCCAGGCAGAGTGGTGACGTTCATTTTGATGGGGCGGGAGGGGTAGGGCTGTGCCTGCGCCGTAGCGAGACACAGCAGGGCCAGGGATGCAGCGGAACAGCTTTGCTGGATCAGCTTCATTTTGTGGCTGCTCCTAACCACCAATCGGCCGCGCAGCCGCCACCGCCGCGTAATACTCCCACGCCCGCCCGCGTGCCGCCGCATCCGGCCCGGTCTGATCGCGCACCAGTTCGGCTTCTTCGCGCGTGAAGGCGCGGATTTTCGATGCATCGCCGCCCGCCGCCGCCAGCATGCGCATCTGCAGTTCAGCGCTTTCTTCGAGAAAGCATGCCGCTACCGTCGCCGCGCGCACATTGGAAAACGCGGTGGTAATGCCGTGGCCGCGCATCATCACCGCGGGGCGCGTGGAGAGACTTTGCGCGACTTCATCACCCAACTCGCGCGAACGGATCAGGCCGATGCGCTCGTACTCCGGCACGCCATCGAGAAATGCACCGCCCATGTTGTGTACTACGCGGTGCGGCTGGCCGATCTGCGTGAGCGACACACACGCCAGCGGATGCGCATGCACAACGCCGTTGACCTCGGGCCGCGCGGCGTAAATGCGCGCGTGAATCCAGAATTCACTGTTCGGCTGGCCGTTACCCGACAGCACCTTGCCGTCGTTGTCGATCAGCAGCAGATCGTTTTCATCGGCAAAGCCGGGGCTGCGGCGGGTGGAAATATAAAACGTGTTGGTGCCCGGCACGCGCGCGCTGGCATGGCCGAAGCCGGTGGCGAGGCCGAAGCGTTCGATGATGCGGTTGGCTAATGCTACGTCGTGGCGGAGTTCTTTTTCGGTGGTGGACATGGGTGATCCCGTTTGTGATTGTAGGGCGCAATCCCTATTGCGCCGTACGAGATGCGCTTCTCGGTGTAGGTTGCGCATTGTGCCAAAAAGTGGCGTGCGGTGTGTGCATGCGGCGCAATAGGGATTGCGCCCTACGATTGCTCAAATGTTCGCAACTCTTCTACTGTATTGATATTACTAAACGCCCCTGCCTCGTCATCAAACCGCACTTCGGCGACCTTCAGCGCCGCATACCAAGCATCAATCTTACGCCCGCCGCTTTGCAGAAACGCGGTCAATCCCGGCAGCACCGATTTGCGCGTCAGGCAAAACACCGGATGCGGTTGATCGCCGGTGCGGGCTACGGCGAGATCGACTTGCTGTTCGTTCATCGCGGCGCTCATTGCAGCGTACAGGCGCTCGATTAAATCCAGCGGCAGGAAAGGGGAATCGCAGGGGACGGTCGCGATCAAGTCATGCGTGGCCGACGACAAGCCGCGGTGCAAGCCCGCGAGCGGGCCGGCGAAACCGCCAATCTCATCGGGCACTACTGGGTGACCAAGTAATTGATATTGTTCAATATTTTGATTGGCGTTGATGAGCACTTCATCCACTTGCGGGGTGAAGCGTTCCAGCACCCATTGCACCATGGGCTTGCCGCGCAGGGGTTTCAAACCTTTATCCACGCTGCCCATGCGGCGGCCTTGGCCGCCTGCGAGGATGATGCCTGTGATGGATGGGCGGTTCATGTGCATGCCTCGCATGATTGCACGAACTGGATTCTGGCCTGCGCCAGAATGACGTGGCGCGGCAGGACCTTGCTTTGCGATCTGGTCACGACTTGAGAAACCGTTGTTTGCCGCTGAACAGCAAATAATGTTTGTTCACCGCGCGCCCGATCATGGTGATGTCGGTTTTAACCGCTATGTCGTGGCCCATTTGCGTCAGGCCCGAGCGTGACACCAGAAACGGGATTTGCATTTGCGCAGCCTTGATCACCATTTCGGAGGTAAGCCGTCCGGTGGTGTAAAAAATTTTGTCGGAGCCGTCGATGTGGTCCAACCACATCTTGCCGGCGATGGCGTCCACGGCATTGTGGCGGCCGACGTCTTCGACGAACATCAGAATTTCGCCATCGCCGTCGGCGAGCGCGCAGCCGTGTACCGCGCCGGCGCTTTTGTAGATGGTTTCATGGCGGCGCACGGCGTCGAGAAGGGCGTAGAGCGTGGTTTCACTTAACGACACGTCATTGCGCAGTTGGATGGCATCGATTTCCGCCATCAAGTCGCCGAACACCGTGCCTTGGCCGCAGCCGGTGGTGACGGTGCGTTTTTGCATTTTTTCGTCGAGATTATTCAACCCCTGGCGCGTGGTGATGGCGACAGCATTCGTGTCCCAATCCACCTGGACTTCGGCGATTTCGTCGACGGTGCGCACCAGCCGTTGGTTGCGCAGATAGCCGAGTGCCAACGCTTCGGGCGCCTGGCCCAGGGTCATCAGCGTGACGATTTCGCACTTGTCGATGTAGAGGGTTAACGGGTGTTCGCCGGCTATGGGCGTGGGCACGTTCTCGCCACGCTCGTTGATGGCTTCGACTTCAGTGGTTAGGGGGCGTTGGGCGTTTGTGATGCGAGGCGTCATGGCACGTTTCACTGGGGCCGCGTTTGCTCCCTCTCCTGCCCTTGGGCGGGAGAGGGTGGGGGTGAGGGTAGGGGAGGCACGTAGGCCCCTCACCCTAGCCCTCTCCCCGCAAGCGGGGCGAGGGGATTGTATGGGTGGCTTAACCGCCGATGTACGACATCTCGATCTTTTCCAACTTCACCGTTTTCTCCGAACGAATTTCAGAGTAACGGTCAGCCCGTTTCGTCCACACGCCGGCGATGGCCGCGTGCAGGGCTTCATCACTCGCGCCGTTGCGCAGCAGTGCGCGCAAGTCATGCCCGCTGGTAGCGAACAAACAGGTGTAGAGTTTGCCTTCGGTAGAGATGCGGGCACGCGTGCAGTCTTTGCAAAATGCCTGCGTGACGGATGCGATGACGCCGATTTCGCCGCCGCCGTCTTTGTAGCGCCAGCGTTCGGCGACTTCGCCGGTGTAGTTGGGGTCTGCCGGTTCAAGTGGCATGTCTTTGCTGATGAGATCAACAATTTCTCGTGCGCTCACCACGTCGTCCATGCGCCAGCCGTTGGTGTGGCCGACGTCCATGAATTCGATAAAGCGCAGGATGTGGCCTTGCTGTTTGAAGTAACGCGCCATCGGCACGATGCTGTGTTCGTTGACGCCGCGCTTGACGACCATGTTGATCTTGATGGGCGCCAAGCCTGCGGCTGCTGCGGCATCGATGCCTTCGAGCACCTTCGCCACCGGGAAATCCACGTCGTTCATGCCCATGAACACGGCGTCGTCCAGCGAATCGAGGCTGACGGTGATGCGCTTCAGGCCCGCAGCTTTTAACGACGCCGCTTTTTTGGCGAGTGATGAGCCGTTGGTGGTGAGCGTCAAATCGAGGCCGGGAATCTCGGCGAGCATCGCGATCAACTGCTCGATGTTGCGGCGAATCAGCGGCTCGCCGCCGGTTAAGCGAATTTTTTCCACGCCATGCTGAACAAACGCGCGCGCGAGTCGGGTAATTTCTTCAAACGAGAGCAGCGCGCTGCGTTCAAGAAACTGATAATCCTTGCCGAACACTTCTTTCGGCATGCAATAGGTGCAGCGGAAATTGCAGCGGTCGGTGATCGAGATGCGCAGGTCGCGCAAGGGCCGGCCGAGGCGGTCGCGCGTGGGGGTGTTCGATGCTGCGATGGAGGTAGCGGTCATGGCCGGGCTGCGAATCAGGGGCACTGATTATGGCAAAACAACAGCCGCAGGTGCAACTAAAAATTGTTTTTCAATTCAAATAGTTGCGTGCAACATCGCACTGCAGGCGTCAGTTAACCTGCGCCTTCACCTCGCGCACGACTTTGCCCCATTTGGTGAATTCGACCTTCACATACTCGCCGAACACTTTGGGATCGGTCGCCACCACATAGGTGCCGACGCGCTCGTAAGCCGTTTTGACATCGGCCTGCTGCAGAAGTTTGCTCACGTCCTGGTGAATGCGGTTAATCACAACCGCTGGCGTGGCGCTGGGCGCAAACAGGCCTATCCATAATTGCGCGTCGTAACCCGGCACTGTTTCGCTGATGCTCGGCACGTCGGGCAGTTCCGGCGAGCGTTTGGCGCTGGTCACGCCGATAATGCGCACCTGTCCGGCTTTATGATTGTTGATGATGCTGGAAATGCCCACGCAACTGATGGCGATCTGGCCGCCCAACAAATCCGAGCGCACCTGGCTGCTGCCTTTGTACGGAATATGCACCATGTTGATGTTGGCCATCGACACGAACATCGCCTGGAACAGATGTTGCGCGCCGCCGTTGCCGGATGAGGCGTAATTGATTTTGCCCGGTTGCTTTTGCGCCAGCGCGATCAGCTCCTTAACCGATTGCACCCCCAGCGAGGGATGCACTGTCAGCGCATAGGGCTGCGCGCCGATTTGCATGATCGGCGCGAAATCCTTGAGCACATCGAACGGCACTTTCTTGTACAGATTCGGCACGATGACATGTGGCGAGCCGGTGGCAAGCAGCGTATAGCCGTCGGGAATCGCGGTGGCCGCGAGTTCCATGCCCAACAGTCCGCCGGCGCCGGACCGGTTGTCGATGACGATCTGCTGCTTCAGCAACTCGGGCAGCTTGTTGGCGACGATGCGTATCACCACGTCCGTCGCACCGCCTGCCGCGAACGGAATAATCATGCGCACCGGTTTGGTGGGGTAGGCCTGCGCCGCAGCGGGTGGCGCGATGGCGGCCAATGCCCACAACGAAGCGGTCAACGGAACAGTCAATTTATTGTGCATGTGTTCTCTCGAATGGGGCTGAACCGCGCTACATCAAAATGCGCCCGCCATTGATATCCAGGGCGACGCCGTTGAGATACGACGCGCTGTCGGACGCCAGAAAAACCATCGCGTTGGCGTGATCTTCGGGATCGGGAAGACGGCGCAGCGGAATTTGCGCGGCGATAGCTTCGATGTTGGCTTCGGAGCGCAGTGCGCGCACACGCGGGGTCAATGTAGTGATCGGCGCAATCGAGTTCGAGGTAATGCCCGACGGCCCCAGTTCAATCGCGAGAAAGCGCGTGAGCTGAATCACGCCGGCTTTCGACGCGGCATATGCGGGCGAGGTGGAGCCGAACAAGGTGCGGCCGGAAATCGACGACACGTTGATGATGCGGCCCGCCTTGGATTTTTTTAAATAAGGAATCACGCGCTTGCACATCAGGAACGTGCCGCGCAGATTGAGCGTGACGGTTCTGTCCCAGTCGTCGATGGGTAATTCTTCCACGCCGGTGAGCTTGCCGTAGCCGCCCGCGCTGTTCACCAGGATATCGATGCCACCGAATTCAGCGGCGACTTTCGCCAGCGCATCGGTGACGGATTTGTCGTCGGTGACATCGGTGCGCACTGTCATCACGCGCGCGCCAGTGCTTTTGATTTCAGTAGCGACTTGTTGTGCGCCGACTTCGTCGATGTCAAGCAGCGCGACGAGCGTGCCTTGTTTGGCGAATTCGCGCGCGGTGGAGGCGCCGATGCCCTGCGCCGCGCCGGTGACAGCCGCGATGCGGCCTTTGAGTTCGGGATAGATAGCCATAATATTTAAGTATTTGTTTTTAAATGATATTTAAATTGTTTTTTACGGAAGCGCCGCGGCCATCAATTCGGGTTCTACGCCCTGCACCTCGTCATTGGAAAAATTCAGTTCCACTTTAACGCCGTTCGGATCGAGCATGAACAACTGAAACAAACCCTGATCGTTGACCATGCGCTTGTGAAATTTAACGCCGTGCTTTTGCAGATTAGCCATCATCTCGCGAAGGCCTGTGGCGCGAAACGCCACATGATCCACCACGCCGGAGCCGTGAATCGCATCGGACTGCTGGCCGAGATAGGCTTTGCGATTCTCGCTGACGTTTTTGCCACCGACGGTCAGATGCAGCACATCGGTGTCGCCGATGTAGAGCCACACCACGGGGAATTTGAAATCCGGGCTGGGGCCGACGCGCATGCCGAGCGTGTTGACGTACCAGTCGCGCGTGCCTTCAAGATCGGCGGTTTGAATCAGAAAATGTTCAAGGTGATGGAGTGGCATAACGGGCTTTCTGTCGTCAACGGTTATTTTGTCGCGTCGCCGCCATCGACAATAATCTGATCGACTTCGCCCACACCCGGCGCGCGGCGAAACGCGGCGGCGGCCTGATATTCCGGCCCCTTATTGCATTTGACCGCTTGCTCCAGCGAGTCGAACTCGATCACCACGAAGCGGGTGAATTTGTCAGTACCTTCCATGATTTGAAAGGGGCCACCACGCGCCAGCACGCGTCCGCCGTACTGTTTGATGATGCCGGGCACCAGGTCGGTATACTTTTTGTATTCAACCGGATTGTTGATTTTGCAGCGGGAAATCCAGTAGGCAGCCATGCTGTTGCTCCAGAATTATTTGGCCACGACGTTGCCGAGACTTGGCAGCCACGTCGCGAGTTGCGGGAAAGCGGCGATCACGACAATCACGCTTAGCAGGCAAATCCAGTACGGGATGCAGCCGCGGAAAATATCGCCCAGCGAGGCTTCATTGGGCAGTGCCGCCTTGACCGTGAACACGAGGATGCCGAAGGGCGGCGTCAGCAAACCGGTTTCGATGGCGAGGATGCCGAGTATCGCGAAGGCCAACGGGTCCAGCCCCAGCGCCATCGCCACCGGTGCAAACACCGGCACGGTGAGCAGAATGATCGAAATTGAATCGATCAGCATGCCGAGAATAAACCAGATCAGCACCATTACCGCCAGCACGCCCCACACGCCAAGGCCGGAGGTGAGGAAAAACTCTTTGGCCATGCCGGTGATGCCGGTCATCGACAACACGCGCGAGTAGAGCTGGGCGCAAAACAGCAGGATCAGCAACGGGGCAGAGGTGCGGCCCACGGACAGCACCACCTCGAACAGTTCTTTCGGCTTCATGCGCTTCCACATCGCCAGCAAGAGCGCCAGCGCCGCGCCCACGCCCGCGCCTTCGGTGGGCGTGAAAAAGCCCAGCCAAATGCCGCCCAGCGTGATGCCCACCAGCAAAAACACCAGCGCCGTGCTGATCAGCAGCTCGCGAAACTCAGCGTCGGTGATTTCGACTTCGCTTTGCACCTGCGCGAGTTTCGTGCCCGCACCGACGAGTTCCGGCTTGAGATACGCCGCGCCGATGATGTAGGCGCAGTAAAAAAACACCAGAATGAAGCCGGGGATGATGCCGGCGATAAAGATTTTGCCGATCGCCTGTTCAGTCAACACACCCCACACGATCATCAGCACGCTGGGCGGAATCAGCATGCCCAGACACGCGCTGCCGGCGATGCAGCCGAGGGCGAATTTTTTGTCGTAGCCGTAGCGCTTCATTTCCGGATAAGCGATGCGCGAGAAAGCCGCCGCCGCCGCGATGGACACACCGGTGACAAACGCGAACACCGCGTTCGCCAGCACGGTAGCGATGCCGAGCCGGCCCGGGATTTTTTTAGTCAGCCGATTGGTCAGCGCGAACAGATCGCGCGCTGCGCCGCACTTGGCGAGAAAATCGCCCATCAGCATGAACAGCGGTATCACCGCGAACACGTAATCGCGCAGCGCCTCGTAGGCAGTGGTGCCGATAAACGAATACACCACCTCCATATTGCCCTGCATCAGGTAGATGCCGAGCACGCTGGCCATGCCCAACGCGACGGCGATATGCACGCCCGCGAACACCATCACCAGCAGTGCGGTGAGCAGAATCGCTATTTCAGTTGATCCGAACATTTTTGTTTATAAACAGATAGTTAAAATTATCCGACCATCTCGTCGGGATTACCCGGTGCGCGCAGCGGCTCGCTCAACGGCGCACGGATGCGTTCGACGGCGCAGAGCACATAGTTGAACGCAGCCAGAAAGGTGCCGAGCAGGATAATGAATCGCGCCGGCCACACCGGCACGCGCAACGCGCCTTCGCCTTCAAATTCGTTGGAGGTCCAGGCATGTATCGACGGATCAATGCTGCCCCAGAATACGATGCTGAAAAAAGCGATGCCCATCAGGTAGCCGAAGATTTCAAGCACGCGTTGCATCAGCGGCGGCAGATGCGTGGTTAAGGCGTCCACAAAAATCATGCCGCCGGAGCGGATGGCGAACGGCGCCTGCAAAAAGCAGATCACTACGATGGAAAACGACACGATCTCGGGCGTGCCCTTGACCGGACTGTTGAACGCCACGCGGCCGATCACATCGGCGCACACCAGAAAGCAGATCAGAAATGCGAGCACCGCCGCGACCACCAGCATCGCGCGTACGACCCATTCGTTGAGCTTGGTAATCATAGGAATAAGTTGCTGGTTTGACGAAACGCCTTCCCTCACCCTCGGCCCCTCTCCCGACGGGAGAGGGAAGAAATCAAAATCGCGCGATGAAAACACCCTTCTCCCATCGGGAGAAGGGCTGGGGATGAGGGAAACGCCTGGATGGACTTGACGGAAGTAGTACCCGGAACTTACTTAACCGCGTACCGCACCGGCCACTTGTGGCCGAGTTTTTCCGCTTCTTCGAGTGCGAGTTTCAGCACTTGGGTGGCGGGCATGCCTTGCTTGTCGAGTTCGGCGGCTTTTTCCTGCGGCCAGCCTTTCAGCGAATTGGCCCACTCCAGCTTGACCGAATCCGGCACGGCGGTGACGACAGTGCCGAGCTTTTTCAGTTGATCGATCTGCTTGGGGTAATTTTCTTTGTTGAGCGAGCCGGTTTTTGCTTCAAATTCCCTGGCGACTTCCTGGATAATTGCCTGCACATCCTTGGGCAAGCGGTTGAACTTCGCCTGATTGATGGTCAAGCCATGCCAGGTAATCGAGCCGAAGCCGACTTCGGTGTAGTACTTGCCCACTTCGTGCAGCTTGAAGTTCACCCACGCCGACGGGAACATGATCCAGCCGTTATACACGCCGGTTTGCATCGAGGTGTAGGCCTCGGGCAGCGAGGATTGCACCGGAGTTGCACCCGCGTATTCAAGCCATTTTAGATTCAGACCCGCGCCGGCGAGTTTTTTGCCTTTGAGATCGGCCACGGTTTTCCAGTCGAATGAGGTGCCGAGGTTGTAGCCGTTGTCGGCGATCAGTGCCAACAGCTTTTGTTTGTATTTGTCCTCGAACACTTTGCTCATGTAGGGCACTTTGTCGTACACCGTGCGCGCGAGCTTGACGCTCATTTCCGGATCCATGGTGCCGAACGGCAGCATCACCTGAAACGCATGCAACGGCAGGTTGGAAGGTTCAAAACAGAAGCAGTAGCCGCCGATGTCGATGATGCCCGATTGCACGCCTTCGAGCGTGTCGGCCACTTTCACCATTGCGCCGCCGTAGCCTTCGATAAATTCAACTTTGTGCGAGGTTTTCGCAGCCACGCGCTTGGTGACTTCCGGCACGAAGAAATTTTGCATCAGGCCGACATAAGTGTTCGCGGCGGGGTGGCCCGACGCGATGCGCAGTTTGATGTCTTCGGCGTTGGCGGCGCCAACGGCAAACGAGGCGGTTACGGCAAGGGACAGCGCGGCAAGCAATTTACGGGGTGCGAAACGCATGGGTTCTCCTTGGGTGTAAATCGATGATCTGACTACGCGCGCCCGCTTTTGCGCTTGTTATTGTGGTTTAAGGGGCGACACGTATTTTGTAAGACTACACTATTTGTCAGCC
>CANIID010000028.1 GCA_947467315.1 Betaproteobacteria bacterium
AGCCCTTCAAGGGCGGCGGTGACATGATTCTGTCGGTGACGTTCGAGAAAACCACCTACGCGCCGATCCCCGCCAAGTTTGAAGCCGGCACGCCGCCGATTGCCGCGGCGATTACGCTGGGCGCAGCAGTCGATTATTTAACTGAAATCAGCATGAGTCGCATCGCCGCGCATGAAACCGATTTGCTGGATTACGCGACAACGGAAGTCACCCAGTTGCCGGGCGTGCGCATCATCGGTACAGCAGAAAAAAAAGCGGCGGTGCTGTCGTTCGCGGTCGAAGGCGTGCATCCACACGATGTCGGCACGCTGCTCAACGAAGACGGCGTGGCGATCCGCACGGGGCACCACTGTGCGCAGCCGGTGATGCAGCGCTTCAAAGTGCCGGCCACTTGCCGTGCGTCGTTCGCGTTTTACAATACATTTGCCGAAGTGGATGCGCTGGTGGCATCTATCCAGCGGGTGCAAAAAGTTTTTGGTTAATGCAATGGCCGACAGCAGAAATCTCTATCAGGAAGTGATCCTCGATCACAACAAGAAGCCACGCAACTGGGGCGCGCTGGCGGATGCCACGCACAAATCCGAAGGCTTGAATCCCTTGTGCGGCGATCATATTTATTTGTCGCTGAAATTGCAGGGCACGAATATCGAAGCTGTGCAGTTTGAAGGCGAATCGTGCGCGATCTGCAAAGCGTCGGCGTCGATGATGACCACGCTGGTGAAAGGTAAATCGCAGCAGGATGCCGAGCAAATGGTGAACGAGTTTCGCGACATGGCGACTGGCAAGCTCGATCCCACTAAAGAGCCGCATCACTTGGGGCGGCTCACGGTATTTGCCGGTGTGCGCGATCTGCCCACGCGCGTGAAGTGCGCGATTTTGCCGTGGCACACGCTGCATGCGGCACTGAATTCGCAAACCGTGACCTCCACGGAAGCAGATGCCGATCCGGTGCATGCGCCGGTGATTGGAACCTAAAAATACAATAAAATCATATACTTATATTATGCCTAAGATTGCCGAAATCGAACCCACGCCGAATCCGAACGCGATGAAGTTCATCCTCAAGGAGCCATTGACCTGGGGCATCACGCGTTCGTACGACAGTGCCGACAAAGCGCGGGACGACAAATTGGCCGCTGCGCTGTTCGATATTGAACATGTGACCAACGTGTTTTATGTTGATCACTGGATCACGGTGACGCAAAACGGCCAGGCCGACTGGAATGAACTGAAGCGCGAGCTGGCGGTGCCGATACGCGAGGCGTCTGCCGCGGATGCTGAGTCCGAGAAAATGAAGCAGGACGCCGAGGCGAGTTTCGATCCGTCGAAAATGAGCGCCGAAGATCTCGCGCGCCTCGACAAGATCAACGACATTCTTGATGAGCAAATTCGCCCGTACTTGCAGAACGACGGCGGCGATCTGTACGTGGTCGGCCTCGAAGGCAACAAGCTCAGCGTGCATTACCAGGGCGCCTGCGGCAGTTGCCCGAGTTCGTTGTCCGGTACGCTGACCGGCATCGAAAATCTGGTGCGGCAGATCGAGCCGGATATGGAAGTGGTCGCGGTTTGATTTTGCGTGAGGGGGGAGGCGTGAGGCGTAAGGTGTAACAACTGTCGTGTAGCGTCGATGTTTTTGCGCTGGGTTGATTTGAATGGAGTCGTTCGATCGTGATAACCGTGACCAGGGCCTGATGTTCGTGCGCAACCCACACCTCACGCCTCACGCTTCACGCTTCACGCCTCACGGTCCTTCAATGGACACGCTAACTCACGCTCTTTCCGGCGCATTGTTGGGGCGGGCCACCGCGCCGGCGCCAGGCGCGGAAGTCATTCCCCTGCGCCGCCGCATTGCCCTGGGTGCGCTGGCGGCAGCGTTTCCCGATATCGATATCGTCGCGTCGTGGCTGTCACCGCTTTCCTATCTGCATCATCATCGCGGTGTGACGCACTCCTTGGTCATGCTGGCGCTGTGGGCGGTGCTGCTGGCGTGGCTTTGCACACGGGTGTGGCCTAAGGTGGAAAATAAGGGCCCCGGCTGGCGTGCTTACGTCGGTATTATCGCGTGGGGCATCGGCGCGCATATCGCCGGCGACGGGATCACCTCATTCGGCACCATGGTGTTCGCGCCGATTTCCGATTGGCGCGCGGGGCTGTCGACGACCTTCATTATCGACCTGTGGTTCAGCGGCATCATCATCACGGGATTGTTGGCGTGTTGGGTGTGGCGTAAATCGCGCCATGCGCGCTGGCCCGCCGTGGCCGGGCTGGGCGTGTTGTGCGCGTATGTGGTGTTTCAGTTTGCCATGCAGCAGCGCGCGATCACGTTCGGCGAGCAGTATGCCAGTCAGGCAGGATTGCGCGATGCCAAAGTGAGCGCGATGCCGCGTCCGGTGTCGCCATTTAACTGGATGGTGGTGGTCGAGGCGAACGACCAGTACCGCTATAGTCTGATCAGTTTGTCGCGACGCGATGCGCCGCAGCTCATGCCGGACGCGGGATTTTTTGCGCGCATGGGTGCGCCTTATCTGCCGTTGTCGCAGGCGCAGTGGGTCCATGCCGGCCGTTGGGGCGCAAGTGCGCAGTCAACCGAGTACGCGCTGGCGCGTGACGTGATGGCGCATCCGCAATTCGCTTTCTTTAAATGGTTTGCACAGTACCCCGCGCTTTACCGCGTGGATACCGGCAATCCGCACACCTGCGTGTGGTTTCAGGACTTGCGATTTTTCACGCCGGGCCGCGCCGTGTGGCCGTTTCGCTACGGCATGTGCCGCGAAGCCGGTGCGCAGTGGCGTGCGTATGAGTTACTGAGCGACAATACGAAATTGCCGGTTCATTGAATTGACCCAACGACAACAGAGGAGCGAGATCATGAATCGTCGAATTATCTTCGCAACATTGGCGGCATTGCTGACGCTGGCCGGCTGCCAGACGGTGCAAACCACTGGCGGCGGCGCGGTGGGTGTGGAGCGCACGCAGCGCATGTCGATTTCTTCCGCGCAGATCAATGCGGCTGCCGAGCAATCGTACGCGCAGACCATGCAGGAGGCGGCAGCCAAGGGCGTGCTCAATCGCGACCCGAACGCGGTGAACCGGGTGCGCGCGGTGGCCAGCCGCCTGATACCCGCCACGGCGGCGTTTCGCGCCGATGCGCCGGGTTGGCGTTGGGAAGTGAACGTGCTGTCGTCGCCGGAGATCAACGCTTGGTGCATGCCCGGCGGCAAGATTGCCGTCTACACCGGGCTGCTCGAAAAACTGGCGTTGTCGGATGAGGAACTCGCGGCGGTGATGGGCCATGAAATCGCCCACGCGCTGCGTGAGCACGGACGCGAGAAAGCCTCGCAGCAGGCGGCGCAGCAAGCGGTGATTGGCATCGGCGCGGCGGTGCTGGGCGTGGGGCAGGGTGGCGCGACCTTGGCGAACATGGCGGCGCAAGTCACCTACGGCCTGCCCAACTCGCGCGAGTTTGAACGCGAGGCGGATCGGATGGGTGTCGAACTCGCGGCGCGCGCCGGCTTTGACCCGCGTGCGGCGATCACGCTGTGGCAGAAAATGGCGCAGGCCGGCGGCGGTGGCGGGCCCGGCTTTTTAAGCACGCATCCCTCAGCCTCTGATCGCATCACGGATTTGCAGAAATACGCCGCGCAGGTGATGCCGATTTATCAATCGACACAGCGGCGTTAGATCGCAAGAGTTATTATAAATATATGTTTTTAAAGGATTATTTTTGTGAATGCTGGTAGCGTGTCGCGTGAGAAAACAGTCGTTACGGTAGTGACTACGATCATCATTTCAGCGCTGAGTCTGACGGCGCATGCGCAGTCCGCTTCGGTGGGCCGCGTTTATCCCGCCAAGCCCATCCGCATGATCGTGCCGTTTCCGCCGGGCGGCGGCAACGATATCCTCGCGCGCACGGTGGGTCAGCGCTTGAGCGAAGTCGTCAACCAGCAAATCATTGTCGATAATCGCGGCGGCGCGGGTGGCGCGCTTGGCGCGCAGATCGCGGTGAGCGCCGCGCCGGACGGCTACACCCTGTTTCTCGGCAGCGTCGGCAACCTTGCGCAAAATCCGGTGTTGCAGGAGAAACCCGCTTACGATCCGGTGCGTGATTTCGCGCCGGTGACGTTGCTGGCAACCTCGGTGTTCGCGCTGTGCGTGAATAATGCGGTGTCGGCGAAATCGGTGCAGGAGTTGATTGCACTGGCGAAGGCCAAACCCGGCGCGCTGAACTACGCGTCGGCGGGCAACGGCTCATCGCTGCATCTGGCGGCGGAAATTTTTAAACATGCCACTGCCACGAATATCGTACATGTGCCGTACAAGGGCGCCACACCCGCGTTCACCGACATGATCGCGGGGCAGGTGCAGATGATCATCACCACCATGCCGGCGGCGCTGCCGCATGTGCGCGCGGGCAAAGTGCGCGCGCTGGGCACCTCGGGGCGCAAGCGTGCGCCGGTATTGCCGGAGGTGCCCAGCATCGCCGAAACCGTGCCGGGATTCGAAGTGTTGAACTGGCAGGGCATTACCGCGCCGGCGAAAACCCCGCCTGCCATCGTGCAGGCGCTGCATGCGCATCTTATCGCCGCGCTCAAGCGTCCGGGCATGACCGAAGCGTTGGCGCATCAAGGACTGGATGCCGCCGGTGCCGGGCCGGAAGATTTCGGTGCACTGATCAAAGCCGAAATCGCCAAGTACGGCAAAGTGGTCAAGGCCGCCGGCATACGAGGCGACTAATCGTGGGTGACGCGTTGGTGGTTGTGCCGGACGATTTCCCGTCGGTGTTTGACGGCAGCGCTGCGCACGAACGCGCACAGAAATTGGGCGCACTCCGTATCTGCGGCGAGCGCGGCGCGGACGATGCCGCCGAGCTCGCGCGGCGCATCGGCGGCGCAACCGTGGCGGTCAATATCCGCGCCTATGCGCCGTTCACCGATGCAGTGTTTGCCGCGTGTCCGAACTTGCGCCTGGTGTCGATCTGGGGCGTGGGTACCGACCACATTGATCTGGCATCGGCCGCGCGGCGTGGCATCACCGTGTGCAATACGCCGGGCGCGAATGCCATCGCCGTGGCGGAGCACGCGGTGGCGCTGATGATGTCCGTGGCGCGCAAGATTCCGCAAATCGACAGTGCCATGCGCAAGGGCGAATGGCCGCGTGAAATGCTCGGTCAACTGCACGGCAAGACGCTGGCAGTGTTAGGCACGGGCGCCATCGGCAGCCATGTGGTCAAACTGGCGCGGGCGTTTGGCATGACGGTGCTGGAATGGCGTTTGCGCCGGGGTAATCTGGCCGAGCGCGATGCGATGTTACGTCAAGCCGATTTTGTGTCGCTGCACGTGCGACTGACGCCGCAGACGCGCGGCTTCATCGGCGCGCGCGAGTTCGGCCTGATGAAGTCCGATGCGATCCTGATCAACACCGGGCGTGGCGCGCTGGTCGATCGCGATGCCTTGCACGACGCGTTGGCCAATCGGCGCATCGCGGGCGCGGGGCTCGATGTGTTTCACGACGAACCGCTCAAGGCAGATGATCCGATTCTGGGTTTCGCCAACACCGTACTGTCGCCGCACAACGCGGGGCAAACGCCCGAGGTGCGGCGCGATGGATTGCTGCTGACGATAGAGAATGTGGAGCAGTTTCTCGCGGGTACACCGCAGAACATGGTGACGTGAGAGAACAGTCTCCGTAAATGGGTTTCACCCGACTACGGCGACAGTCAGGGGAATCAGTAGAAAAAATTCACCGCTGCATCCAGTCCGCCGAAGTTGATCGCATGCGTGGTTTGCCCGCGCACGATAGGCTTCGCGTGATACGCCACACTCACCCCGCACTCCGCCATGAATTTCAGATCATTCGCGCCGTCACCCATGCCGATGATCTGCTCGCGTTGTATGCCGAGCGACGCGCTCACGCGCAGCAATTCATCGCGTTTGGCATCGGCATTGACGATGCGTCCGATCACTTCGCCGGTGAGCTTGCCGTTTGCTATGCCTAGCGTGTTTGAGTAAGTGTAATCGAGGCCGAGGCGGGGTTTGAGCAGATTGGTAACATAGGTAAAGCCGCCGGAAACCAGCAGCGTTTTGATGCCGTGTTTTTTAGCGGCGGCGAGCAATACATCGGCGCCCGGCGAGAGCTTCAGCCGCTCGTCGTAGACACGCTTTAATGCACTTTCGTCCAAACCTTTGAGCAGCGCCACGCGACGCTGCAGGCTTTCGTTGTATTCGATCTCGCCGCGCATTGCCTGTTCGGTGATGGCCGCGACTTGCGGCTTGATGCCAATCAGGTCAGCGAGTTCGTCGATGGTCTCGATGGTGATCAGCGTCGAATCCATGTCCATCACCAGCAGCTTGAAATCGGCGAGGTGGCGGTCTTCGGGAATGAAGGCGAAATCGAGTTTGGATGCTTCGCACAGCGCCGCGATGTCCGCCGCAGGCTGTGCATTGCGCAGGCGAAACGCCGATGGGCAGATTTGCTCGATGCCGGATGCGCCGCTTAGTTTGGCGAGCTGTTTAAGACCGCCGGTTGCGATCTCCGCGCCTTGAATAATCAGATGCATCACGCTACGGCCTGTCGTCAATCTTGAGTTCGAGTTTGTAGCGTTTGGCGCGCGCGGCGTAATTCACCGCAACACTGTTGAAGAATATGATTTCTTCCGGACGCAATGCGCGCACCACTTTCCCTGGCGAGCCCATCACCATCGAGCCGTCGGGAATGACTTTTTTCTCGGTGATCAGCGAATTGGCGCCGATGACGCAGTTTTTGCCGATGACCGCGCCGTTGAGGATCACGCTGTTGATGCCGATCAGCGTGCCGTCGCCGATGGTGCAGCCGTGGATCATCGACTTGTGGCCGATGCTCACGCCTTTGCCGAGCGTGATTGGAAAGCCAGGGTCGGCGTGCAACACACAGCTGTCCTGCACCTGCGAGCCGTCGCCCAGCGTAATGACGTCGTTGTCGCCGCGTACCACGCTGTTAAACCAGATGCTGACATCGTGGCCGAGGATGACGTTGCCGATGACGTGCGCGCCGGGGGCGATCCAGTACTCGCCGTGGGTCACGATGCGGCGATCTCCTAGTGAGTATTTCATAATAAAATCATATAGTTACGTTATTTTCGTGAATTTAGCGAAGTGCGGATTATAGCGGAGTGCGTGCGCGCAACCAATCCACCGCGCCGGCGCCCGCCGTGCGTCCGCTGGCGAAGCAGGCGGTCAAGAGATAACCGCCGGTAGGCGCTTCCCAGTCGAGCATTTCACCGGCACAGAACACGCCGGGTGCATCGCGCAGCATCAAGTGTTCGTCGAGCGCATCGAAGGTGACGCCGCCCGCGCTGCTGATGGCTTCATCGAGCGGGCGTGGCGCGGTGAGGTTGAGCGGCAAGGCCTTGATGAGCGCGGCCAGGCGCGCGGGATCGGCGAGGTCTTCGGCGGTGGCAACCTCACGCAGCAGCCCGGCCTTGACGCCGGCGATATTCGCCTGGTTCTGCAAGTGGTTCGACAACGAGCGCTTGCCGCGCGAGGCGGACAAATCGTGCGTGAGCCGTGGCAGATCGCGCAGCGGCGCGAGATCGAGATGCAGGGTGGCGCTGCCCTGCGTGGTGATCGCATCGCGCAACGAAGCTGACAACGCATAAATCAGCCCGCCTTCGACGCCCGATTCGGTGACCATGAATTCACTCTGCTGCTGATGCGTAGCGCCTGTTGCATCGGTGAAGGCGGCTACCACCGACTTCACCGGTTGCCCGGCGAAGCGCGTGCGGAAGTGTTCGCTCCATGCGCAATCGAAGCCGCAGTTGGCGGGTTGCAGGGGCGCGATGTTTACGCCGCGCGCCGCGAGCAAGGTTGTCCACGCGCCATCCGATCCCAGCCGCGCCCAACTGCCGCCGCCCAGGGTCAACACCACGGCATCGGCATTCACCACTTGCTCGCCGAGTGGCGTCGCGAAGCGCAGAGCGCCGCAGTTATCGGTTTCCCATCCCATCCAGCGATGACGCATATGAAACGCCACGCCCGCCTCGCGCAAGCGGCGGATCCACGCGCGCAGCAGCGGCGCTGCTTTCATTTCCTTGGGGAATACGCGGTTGGATGAGCCCACAAAGGTGTCGATGCCGAGCGCGCCTGCCCACGCGCGCAGCGCATCGGGGCCGAAGGTGGACAGCCATGCTTCTACCTGCGTTTGCCGTGCACCGTAGCGCGCCGCAAACTGCGGCGCGGGCTCGGCGTGGGTGAGATTCAACCCACCCTTGCCCGCCATCAGGAACTTGCGGCCCACCGACGGCATGGTGTCGTAGACATCCACCTGAAATCCGTTGCCGGCGGAAATTTCGGCCGCCATTAGTCCTGCGGGGCCGCCGCCGATGATCACGATATGCTGCATAAAATAGCTTCCAAAAAAACGGGGACGCCTGAGCGTCCCCGTGTGCCGCGTGTTCGACTTGAACTATTTACTTGACCGTGAACTTCTTCGTGCCCGCCGGTTTGTCGCCCAGCGTGATCGCCACCTGATAGTCGCCTGGTGGCCAGCCGCTGGGTTTGCTGACATGGAACTCGCTGGTGGCGGGGCCGGTTGCAGCGATGGTCGCCGTTTCTTCACTCACGTCCGCGGTCTTATCGCCTTTGTGAAAGGTCCACTTGGCTTTAAGGCATCAAGCCAATATAACTTGAACAATTTTTTCTGCCTTAACAGATTCTTCGACGACGTTTGGTCGGCGAATGTCTCGTGATGTACTACTTATACATGCTCGACGCCTAAGTGTGGCGTTGCCCGTGCCGGTGGTATCCACGGAGGCATAGATCGTATCGGCTTTGGCAAACGTATCGGTCGCGGCGGTGACTTTTTTGTCTGCGCCAATGGCTTTGCCGAGGGTAATGCTGGCAACACTCACGGGCGCTGGCGCCGGCGCTTCGACTTTAGGCGCGGGGGCTGGTGCGGCCGGTGGCGGCGGCGGAGGTGGCGGGGCTTCTTTTTTGCAGCCGGCAAAACCGAGAGCCAGTGCAGCCAGACCTGTAATTGCGAAATACCGAATGCGTGATGTCATGTGCGCTCCTGTCGTTTCGGATGGGTTGATGACGGGGTTACTTGGGCGGAATCTTGAGTTTTTGACCCGGATGAATCAGGTTCGGGTCTTTCAGAATGTCCCGGTTCGCTTCGAAAATGAGCATGTAGTCATTCGCATTGCCGTATTCTGCTTTGGCGATTTTCGACAAGCTATCCCCGGATTTGACTTCATAAATCTTGACTGCCGTGGAACTGGAGCCTGATTGAACGTCTGAGAAGTCCGGCATATCTTCAGCCATGTTGAATCTCCTGTGTCCGATGTATGAAAGTAACCTGAATACCACGTGTCACGACACCGACAGACTATGCCATGTGACAGCGCGAGACAATAAAAATTACGCTACAGGAAATGCGTCAAGCTAAACTTTTGTTTTTAAATGAAAATTACTTTTTGTAATCATTGCTACAGACGCCAGCGCATGCCACAAAGAAAACGGGGGCGCCGCAGCGCCCCCGTTTTAGCAACGACAGTCGCGACTACAACAACGGCACAATCAACAGCGCCACGATGTTGATAATCTTGATCAACGGATTCACCGCCGGGCCTGCTGTGTCTTTATAAGGATCGCCGACGGTGTCGCCGGTGACCGCGGCCTTGTGAGCCTCGGAACCTTTACCACCGTGATTGCCGTCTTCGATGTATTTCTTCGCGTTGTCCCACGCACCGCCGCCGGTGGTCATGGAGATGGCGACGAATAAACCGGTGACGATGGAACCCATCAATACGCCGCCCAGCGCGACCGGGCCGAGCACCACGCCGACGACTACTGGTATCAGCACCGGCAGCAGCGACGGTATGATCATTTCCTTGATTGCGGCGAGTGTGAGCATGTCCACGGCCTTGGAGTAATCGGGCTTGGCCGTGCCTTCCATGATGCCGGGAATTTCTTTGAACTGGCGGCGCACTTCGACTACCACAGAACCTGCGGCGCGTCCTACGGCTTCCATCGCCATGGCGGCGAAGAGATAGGGAATCATGCCGCCGATGAATAGACCGATGATGACCATGTGGTCGGACAGATCGAACTTGACCATCTTGCCAGCCGCTTCGAGCGCGTGCGTGTAGTCGGCGAACAGCACCAGGGCGGCAAGACCCGCCGAGCCGATGGCATAGCCTTTGGTAACGGCCTTGGTGGTGTTGCCCACCGCGTCCAGCGGATCGGTGATGGCGCGCACTTCTTTCGGCAGACCCGACATTTCGGCGATGCCGCCGGCGTTGTCGGTGATCGGGCCGTAGGCGTCAAGTGCGACAATGATGCCGGTCATCGACAGCATCGAGGTGGCGGCGATGGCGATGCCATACAGGCCTGCCAGATGGTACGCGCCGTAGATGGCGGCGCACACCGAAAGCACCGGCCACATGGTCGAACGCATCGATACGCCGAGGCCCGCGATGATGTTGGTGCCGTGGCCCGTGGTGGAAGCGGCGGCGACGTGGCGCACCGGCGCGTATTCGGTGGCTGTGTAGTACTCGGTAATCACCACCATCAGCGCGGTCAGCACCAAGCCGATGACGGCGCAGCCGAAGAGCTTGGTGGTGGCGAACTGCGGATACACCGCGGCGACGCTGCCCATCAGGCCGTCGGTAACAAACCAGAACGCGATCAACGCCAGCACGCCAGATACGGCAAGCCCGCGATACAGCGCGTTCATGATCTTGCCGCCTTCGCGCGCCTTAACAAAATAGCAGCCGATGATGGAAGCAATGATCGATACGCCACCCAGCGCCAGCGGATACACCACCGCCAGGTAATCCGCGCCGGGTTTGGTAATCAGCAGCGCGCCCAGAATAATAGTGGCGACGATGGTCACCGCGTACGTCTCGAACAAGTCGGCGGCCATGCCAGCGCAGTCACCCACGTTGTCACCCACGTTATCGGCGATCACCGCCGGGTTGCGCGGGTCGTCTTCGGGGATGCCGGCTTCGACTTTACCCACCAGGTCAGCGCCGACGTCAGCACCCTTGGTGAAGATGCCGCCGCCCAAACGCGCGAAGATTGAAATCAGCGAACCGCCGAAGGCCAAGCCCACCAGCGGATGCACCGCATCCTTGAGCGAATACCCCATGCCCAGATACAGCACGGCGAAAAAGCCCGCCACGCCCAGCATGCCGAGGCCGACCACCAGCAAGCCGGTGATGGCGCCGCCGCGAAACGCGATTTGCAATGCTTCGTTCAGGCCCGTGCGTGCGGCTTCAGCGGTGCGCACGTTGGCGCGCACCGAGACGTTCATGCCGATGGCGCCGGCAGCACCCGACAGAATTGCGCCGATGGCAAAACCGATGGCGGTGGCTTTATCCAGAAAAATTGCCATCACGATAAACAACACTAGGCCGACTGCGCCGATGGTTTTGTATTGACGCCACAGGTAAGCCACCGCGCCGGTGTGGATGGCCGCCGCGATTTCGCGCATACGGTCGTTGCCGTCCGGTTGGCTGATGACCTGTTTTGCCCACAGGCCGCCAAAAATAATGCCGATCACAGCACAGACGATGGCTAGGGTTAGTCCTTGATACGCACTCATGTTTACTGCCTCCCTTTACTTGAACTTAGCTTGAAACTGGCTTGAAACTCGATGTGAAGAATCTAATTAAGCATATGATTTTAAACGATATTTTTATTTTATCAGCGCGGCAAAGACCTGATCTCGAATGGCCTCGACCTCGCCCTTGCCCTGGATATGGACATAGCGCGGGGCGCGCGTATCGCCGCGTTTGCCCCAGTCGATGTAATACTGCACCAGCGGTTTGGTCTGCGCGTGATAGACATCCAGGCGCGCTTTCACGGTGGCTTCGTTGTCGTCCGCGCGCTGCACCAGCGGCTCGCCGGTGAGATCGTCCTGGCCCGCGACCTTGGGCGGATTGAATTCGATGTGATAGCTGCGGCCCGAGGCCAGATGCACGCGGCGGCCGCTCATGCGGCGCAGAATTTCGGCGTCGGCGACGTCAATGTCGATCACGAAGTCGATATCGACGCCCGCGTTGCGCAGGGCATCCGCCTGCGGTAGCGTGCGCGGAAAGCCATCCATAATGAAGCCGTTGGTGCAGTCGGCGACCTTAATGCGTTCTTTCACCAGCGCGGTGACGAGTTGATCGGGCACCAGCGCGCCCTTGTCCATGTAACCCTTGGCTTCGACACCCAGCGCCGAGCCCGCGCGGATGGCGCTGCGCAGCATGTCCCCGGTGGAAATCTGGGGAATGCCGTACTGGGCCATCAGAAATTGGGCCTGCGTGCCTTTACCGGCACCGGGCAGGCCGAGCAATAAAATGCGCATGGTGAAAAGAGAAGCCAGAACAACGGGTTAGACAAACAACTGCTACGCCGCCTCGCACCCAAAAAGCGCCTAAACAAGCGCACAGGCGCGGCGGCCCTTGCAGTCAAATTTGTTTTAATTATGAGGCGATTATACCGCAGACGCCCCGTCCCCGTCACCGGGTTACGCCGGGCGGCGGTAGTGGCGCAGGACGCGTTTGAGGTCATCCGGCGTGTCCACGCCAGGGTGCGGGGCTTGGCGGGTTACGGCTACACAGATGCGATGGCCGTAAGCCAGAGCGCGCAGTTGCTCCAGCGCCTCGAATTGCTCAATCGGCGCCGGGCGCATTTTTTTGAACGCCGCGAGAAAGCCACAGCGGTAGGCGTAAATGCCCAGATGGCGGAACGCGGGGAGTTTTGGGGGTAATTCCGTGATGGCGCGCTTGTTTTGTGCGAAGGCGTCGCGCGCATAAGGGATCGGTGCGCGACTGAAATACAGCGCGTAACCCGCGTTATCCAGCACCACTTTGACGACGTTCGGGTTGGAGAACTCTGCCGCGCTGCTGATTGGATGGCAGGCCGTGGCGATGGCGGCTTGGCGGTGCGCGGCGAGACTGGCGGCGACGCTACGGATCAGCGCCGGCGGAATCAGCGGCTCATCGCCCTGCACATTGACCACGATATGCCGTGCCGTATAGCCGCGTTTGCGCGCCACTTCGGCCAGCCGGTCGGTGCCGGTGGCGTGATCCTCGCGCGTCATCATCGCCTCGAAGCCGTGGGCTTCGACGGCGCGTTTGATGTCGAGGTGATCGGTGGCGACGATCACCTCGCGCGCGCCGCTTTTCGCCGCCTGTTCCGCCACGCGCACGACCATTGGCTTACCTGCGATATCCGCCAGCGGCTTGGCGGGAAAGCGCGTGGAGGCGTAGCGGGCGGGGATGATGACGTTAAAGGTCATGTGAGGCGTCAGGTGTTAGGTGTCAGGCGTGAGGTATGGTGCTGTTTCGCGTCACTCCTCACGCTTTATGCCTTACAGCTCCACCTCGGGAGGAATCTTGCGTGCCTCATCCTCCAGCATTACCGGGATATCGTCCTTGATGGGGAAGCCGAGGCGACAGGGTTTGCAGATCAACTCCGCGTCGGCCTTTTTATACATCAGCGGGCCCTTGCATAGCGGGCAGGCCAGGATGTCGAGCAGTTTTCCGTCCATTCGGGGTTTCCTCAGTGATGCCTCAGTGACGTTTATGCCGCTCATGCAGCCGCTTGATCAGCAGGGGCGCGAGGCCGCTTTCAACTTGTGCCGTGATACCGAGCGCCCAGTGTTTTTCGCTGGCGTAAGGCGCATATTTTACTGCATCTTTTTCCGTCATCACCACGGCGTCACAATCGGCGAAATCCAGTTCGCCCTGCGTGTAAGGATGATGATCAGGAAACGCATGCGGCGTGAACGCAAGGCCCAGATTTTGTAGCGTGGTGAAAAAATGTTCCGGGTTGCCGATGCCCGCGGCCGCGTGTACGCGCTGCCCGCGAAATTCGTAACTGCCGCGGGTGTTTCGTGGGGCACGCAGTTGATAAAATGAACCGGCGATCATCGACATCCTGAAGCGCGGCGCATCCAGTACTGCCATGGACTGTATTGGGACGGCATCGCCGCGCAAGACGACCGCATCCACGCGGTGTAGCCGAGACTGCGGTTCGCGCAGAGGGCCGGCGGGCAGCAGGAAACCATTGCCGTGCAGGCGAGTACTATCGACCACGGCGACTTCAGCGTCGCGCGCGAGCGCGTAGTGTTGCAAGCCGTCATCGCTGACGATCACGCTGCATTGCGGATGCGCAACCAACAACGCGCGCGCCGTCGCCACGCGATCGGCGCCTATCCAAACCGGGCACCCGCTACGCCGCGCCAGCAGCACGGGTTCGTCGCCGCACTGCATTGCGTCGGCCTGGGCGCCAACAGCGCGGGGTTCACGCGCGCCGTCAGCGGGTTTACGTCCGGATGCAAGATAGCCGCGGCTGATGATGCCCGGCTCGAAACCGGCGGCGCGCAACCGTTCCACCAGCCACAACACCAGCGGGGTCTTGCCGGTGCCGCCGACGCTGATATTGCCGATCACGATCACCGGCACCGGCAGCCGCACGCGGCGCAGGACGCCTGCCGTGTAGAGCGCGCGCCTCACGGCAATCACGATGCCATAGAGCCAGGAGACGGGAGCCAGCAGCAGCGTCAGCGGTGTGACGCGCGTCCATGAGGCAGGATACCCGGACATCAGCGAGTCTCCGGGCGAGGGATGGCGAACAGCGGGTCTACTTCTTGCCGGTCTGAATAGTGAAGGTGACTTTGCCGTAGCCCGCGAACTGCGCGGCTTCCATCACGCGGATCACCGACTGGTGCGAGGCTTGCGCATCGGCGCTGATCACGATCACCGGGTCTTTCATCTCGCCCGCAGCGCGTTTCAAATCGGCTGCGAGGGCGTCGCGCGTGCTGTAGGTCACGCCGGTTTTGTTCACCACATACTTGCCGTTGGCGTCGATGGCGATGTCGATCTGATCGACGCGATCCGGCGGCTTCGAGGCATCCGCCGTTGGCAGATTGATTTGCAGCTCGGCTTGCTTGGTGTACGTGGTGGTGATGATCAGGAAGATTAAAATCACCAGCAGCACGTCGATCAACGGAATAAAGTTGATCTCCGGTTCTTCCCGGAAGGCGCGGGTGCGGAATCTCATGCCTGGCGTTCACCGTGTATGATTTCCACCAGCTTGGCCGCCTGCATTTCCATTGCGACCAGCAGCGTATCCACTTTGCCGCGGAAATGGCGATAGAAAATCATGCTCGGTACCGCGACCACCAGGCCCAGCGCGGTGTTGTAGAGTGCTATCGAAATGCCGTGCGCAAGCTGCACCGGATTGCTGTTGCCGCCGGGCGAGGTGGATCCGAAAATTTCGATCATGCCGATCACCGTGCCGAACAGGCCGAGCAGCGGGGAAATCGCGGCAATGGTGCCGAGCGTGGTGAGAAAGCGTTCCAGGTCGATGGCCGACAGATGAGCGGCTTCTTCGATGGATTCTTTGAGTATCGTGGGCGAGGCTTGAATGTTTTTGAGCCCGGCCGCAAGGATCAGTCCCAGGGGCGAGCCGGCGGCGAGGCGCTCAAGCGCTTTCGCGTCGGCGCCGTTTTGGCGGAATTCCTGAATCGTCTGTGTGAGCAGGCCGCGCGGCATGACCAAACTGTCGCGCAGCGTCCAAAGCCGTTCGCCGATAATCGCCAGCGCAACGACTGAAGCGATAATCAGCGGCCATACTGGCCAACCCGCCGCTTGAATGATCGAGAACACTATATAAACCCCCTGAGAATATTTCGCTAACTATATATTGCGATTGGGTTTTCAGCAAGTTGGCGGCATGAAGCGTGGCACGTTGGGTGTGAGGTGTGACGCTTGAAAAGCAAACCCCGGCCGTGCCGAATCCTTGCCTCCTCCGCCAAACGCACTACCACTTCCCCATTACCATCTACCGCTTATCACTTGCTCAGTACCCCTTACGCCTCGTGCCGTAATAAGCCGTTATTTCAACCTCTTAGCCAGTTGTCCACAGATGCTGTGGATAACTCTGTGGGCAAGCTGTGTGGAGTGTTGCTAAGTCGTGTTGCAGATTGGAGAATTTGCTGCCGCCCAACAAATGCACTTTTTAAAAAGTACAATAAAAACATATACTTAAATAAATTTTATAGAAGCCAGCACTAAAAGCATTTTTACAACAAAGACTTGCCGCGTACTGTGGATGATGTCACGCGAAGAGGGCGAAAAATCCCCTTTAAATCAAGGCTGAATCTGCGTAATAGGTGGGTTTGGATAGATTCGACGTGACACAGGTAGAATCGCCGCATGTTTTCAACTATAGCGTTGGATGGGCAGCCCCAAGTCATCTCGGTCAGTGAGCTGAACCGGCGGGTGCGCGCAACCATTGAACAGAACCTGCCACTGACGTGGGTGGCGGGCGAAATGTCCAATCTGCGGCGTTACGACTCCGGCCACTGGTATTTCACCCTCAAAGACGCGGCGGCGCAGGTGGACTGCGTGATGTTCCGTCACAAGGCGCAGCACATCGACTGGCAACCGGTGGACGGCATGCAGGTCGAGGTGCGCGCGGCGGCCACGGTGTACGAGGCGCGCGGCAAATATCAACTCAACGTCGAGGCCATGCGCCGCGCCGGACTGGGCGCGCTGTATGAAGCGTTTGAAAAGCTCAAAGCCAAACTAGACCACGAAGGCTTGTTCGCCGAAGAGCGCAAGCGCGAGATTCCCGCGTTCCCGCGCGCCATCGGCGTGGTCACGTCGCCGCAGGCCGCTGCGCTGCGCGACGTGCTGACCACGTTAAAACGCCGCATGCCATCGATCCCCGTAGTGATTTACCCCACGCCGGTGCAGGGCGACGGTGCTGCCGCGAAAATCATGCAGGCGATCACTACCGCCTCGGCGCGTTGTGAGCAGGATCAATGCGACGTGCTGATCGTATGCCGTGGCGGCGGCAGTATCGAAGACCTGTGGTCGTTCAACGAAGAAATCGTGGCGCGAGCGATCCACGCGTGTGCGATACCCGTGGTGAGCGGCGTCGGACACGAAACCGATTTCACCATCGCCGATTTTGTTGCGGACGCGCGCGCGCCCACGCCCACGGCGGCAGCGGAGCTCGCAAGCCCGGATCGCGTGGAATTACAGATGCAGGTGAGTCAATTAGGCGGTGCGTTAACGAGAACCACGCGCCGCACACTCGAAGACCGCATGCAGAAACTCGATTACCTGGCGCGGCGCCTCACCCATCCCGGCGAACGCCTGCGCGAACGCGAGCGCCATGTGGCGCAACTGGGCAACCGCCTGCAAAGCGCCTTCAAACACGCGGCGGAGCGCCGCGCCTGGGCGCTGAGCGCGGTCGCGCAACGCCTGCGCAACGCGCGCCCGGATGTGCCCGCGCATGCGCGCGAGGTGCAGCAGGCCGCGCGCGGATTACATGAAGCCATGCGCCGCCGATTGGAGCAGGCCCAGTCGCAACTTGCCCGCGCCCAGGCGCACATCAGCGCGCTCAATCCGCAAATGATGCTGGAACGCGGCTACAGTATTGCCGAGACTGCGAATGGCGCGATCGTGCGTGACGCCGATGCGTTGAACGCGGGTGATCTTTTGAAAATCCGCTTCGCGCGCGGGCAGGTGGAGAGCGAGGTTAAGCGCAAGGGGTGAGTTGCAAACCACGTAAGCCGATCACGGTTCGGTTCAGCCCGCTTCTTCCATCGCGTAATGCGCTTCGAGCTCGTGCCGGATGTAATCGAGCACCAGTGCATCGGTATCCGGCGCGAGGCAATCAAACTCCGCCACGTTGCCTTCGTCGCTCATGCTGCGCAGCCAGGTGAGTTGCCGCTTGGCGAGCTGGCGCGTGGCGGCGATGCCTTGTTCGCGCAGTTGATCCAGACCGAAATTGCCGTTCAGATGCTGCCACGTTTGCCGGTAGCCGACGCAGCGCATTGACGGCATGGTGGATTCGAGCACGTATTCTTCGCGCAGCCGTGCGACTTCTTCCACCAGCCCGCCCTTGAGCATGTCGTCAAAGCGCGTGGCGATGCGCTCGTGCAGCACGCTGCGGTCGCTGGGCACGATGGCAATGCGTATCGGTGTGTAGGGGAAATACACGTACTTCGGCTTTTTCAGCCACTCCGCCATCGGCTTGCCGGTGAGGTAATAAATTTCCATCGCGCGCTGAATGCGCTGCGCATCATTAGGGTTGAGGCGCGCAGCGGTTTCCGGGTCTACTTCCATCAGCTTGGCATGCACGCCGTCCCAGCCTTTTTCTTCGGCCAGGGTGTCGATCAGCATGCGTGCCGTGGGATCGGCTTCCGGCAGATCGTTCAAACCTTCGATCAGTGATTTGAAATACATCATGGTGCCGCCCACCAGCAGCGGAATTTTGTCGCGCTCGGTGATTTCGCGCATATGGGTGATCGCATCGTCGCGGAATTTCGCCGCCGAGTACGATTCGTGCGGCTCGATGATGTCGATCAAATGATGTGGCGTATGTTTCAGGAAATCGGCATCGGGCTTGGCGGTGCCGATGTCCATCTCTTTGTAGACTTGTCCGGAATCGACGCTGATGACTTCGCACGCCAGCGATTGCGCGAGCTTCGCGCTCAACGCAGTTTTACCGCTGGCGGTCGGCCCCATAATGATGATGGCTGGCGGATGATGCGGCTGGGTCATGTCGGGTCGCCTTGTTGTTCTATTGCGCGGCTATTGTATTGTTTTTATTGCGTTTTTGGTTTGTTGTGGCCACGATCTGGTCATTGCCCGCGCATGAACAATTTGTCCAGTTCCGCCACGGTGATCTGCCGCCAGGTGGGGCGGCCATGGTTGCACAGCCCGGATCGTTCGGTCGATTCCATGTCGCGCAGCAACGCATTCATTTCCGTGACTGTAAGGCGCCGGTTCGCACGCACGGCTGCGTGACACGCCATGGTGCCGAGCAATTCGTTGCGGCGTTCCGTGAGCACACGACTCGCGCCGTATTCCCGCACTTCGCGCAATACATCCGCGGTCAGCGTGCGCACGTCCGCATCGGCGAGCATGGCGGGCACGGCGCGGATGGTTAATGAGGTGGGTGAGCCGGGCGCGACATCGAAACCAATCTGACGCAGCATCGCGCCATTTTCCTCTGCGGTGGCGATATCCAGCGTGTGCGCCATGATGGTGATCGGCACCAGCAGCGGCTGCATCGGAATTTCCTGCGTATCGAGCGCGGTCTTGAGCTTTTCATACATGATGCGCTCGTGCGCGGCATGCATATCGATGATCACCAGGCCTTGCTGATTCTCGGCAAGGATGTAGATGCCGGCCAGTTGCGCCAACGCAAATCCCAGCGGGGGCGCGACCGTATTATCCAGCGACGGGGCTTCGGTGTCCGTGGCGTCTGGTATGGATGGCGTTGTTGCGCTTCGCGCGCCAAACAGCGTGTCGTAAAACCCCATGGCTTCAGAGGCAGGTAGCGCCATCGCGCTTTGGCGTGGCGCATACGCGACGTTGGACAGGTCTGATGTACCAGATGCACCGGAATACCCGGATGCCCCCGATGATCCCCAGGAGCGTGCTGCGCGGCCAGATGATCCAGATGATCCAGATGAAAATCGGGAGAAACCGGACGCCGCCTGTTGCGTGGTCACGGTGTCGCCCGCCGTGCCCGCCAGCACTTTCGACAGCGCGTGAAACACATACTGATGTACTGCGCGGCTGTCGCGAAAGCGCACTTCGGTTTTGGTGGGATGCACGTTGACATCCACCAGCGCCGGATCGATATCGAGAAACAGCGCGAACGCCGGATGGCGGTCGTGATGCAGCACATCCTGATACGCCTGACGTACCGCGTGCGCGAGCAGTTTGTCGCGCACGTAGCGGCCGTTCACATAGAAGTATTGTGCGTCGCGCGAGGCTTTCGCCATCGCGGGTGAACTCACACGGCCATACAACCGCAAGCCCGCATTGTCTTCGTTCACGCCGATGGAGGATTGCGCGAATTCTTTGCCTTGCAATTCCGCGATGCGTTCGTCGAGGCTCTGCGGCTTCAAGTGCCATTGCACGCGGTTGTTGTGTTGCAGCGTGAAGCCGGCAGCGCTGCGCGACAAGGCGATGCGCCGGAAGGCTTCTTCGCAGTGCGCATATTCGGTGGCTTCGGTTTTCAAAAACTTGCGGCGCGCCGGTGTGTTGAAATACAGATCGCGTACTTCTACTGTGGTGCCTGCGGCAAGCGCCGTGGGTTCGGGCGCCGACAGTTGCGGGCCTTCGGAGGTGATCGACCACGCGTGTTTATCGCCGCCGGGGTTACCCGCATTGCGATGGCGGCTGGCGAGCGTGAGGCGCGACACCGCGGCGATGCTCGCCAGCGCTTCGCCGCGAAAGCCGAGACTGCCGACACGCTCGAGATCATCCAGCGAGGTGATTTTGCTGGTGGCGTGGCGCGCGAGCGCAAGCGGCAGTTCGTCGCGCGCGATGCCCGCGCCGTCGTCACTGACTTTGAGTAATTGCGTGCCGCCGCCGGCGAGCTGCACGCTGATGTTCGTCGCGCCCGCGTCGAGGCTGTTCTCCATTAACTCTTTCAATGCGGCGGCAGGCCGCTCAACCACTTCGCCTGCGGCAATTTGGTTGATCAGCAGATCAGGAAGAATATGGATAGCAGGCATATTGAATTATAGGCAGGACGCGTGTGTCAGCACGAGCAGGCTGACCTGCGCGCGCCCCAACCCGACAAGCGGCAGCAGGTGACGTCATCAAAAGATCAGAGGGAGGTGGTGCGATGCTTATGTAACTACATGTTTTTATTAAGTTATTCTGCTTTGATGTTGGCGTCCTTAATTACCTTGCCCCAGCGCGCGAACTCGGCTTTGACGAACGCGGCGTGTTTTTCAGGCGTATTGAGCGGGCTTTGATCGATGCCTTGTTTGAGCATGCGTTCTTTCATTTCCGCCGCGCTGAGCAACTTGATGATGTCGGCGTGGATTCGCGTGATGACATCGCGCGGCGTGGCGGCGGGCAGGTAAAGACCATTCCAGGTGGCGGTGTCGAAGCCGGGAACACCGGATTCCGCCACAGTCGGAAATTCTTTGGCGAGCGGTGAACGCTGCGGGCTGGTGATCGCCACTGCGCGCAACTTGCCGGCCTGCACATGCGAAATCGCAACCGGGAAATTCACGAACATATACGGAATTTGTCCGCCCAGCAGATCAGTAACGCCGGGGTTTTCACCTTTATACGGCACGTGCGTCACCTTTACGCCGAGCGATGCATTCAGCAACTCGCCCGCCATGTGCGGGGTGGAGCCGATGCCGCCGGAGCCGAAAGACAGGTTTCTCTCATTCACTTTGACGAAAGCCGCGAACTCACGAAAGGTTTTCGGCGGCAGAGACGGGTGAATGACCAGCAACTGAGGTGTAGACCCGACGACGGCAACCGTAGCGAAATCCCTGATCGAATCGTAAGCCACTTTCTTGATCAGCAACGGCGCGACCACGATGCTGGTTTGCGGCGATACCAGCAGCGTGTAGCCATCGGGCGCGGCCTTGGCCACCATCTCGGCGCCGATCATGCCGCTGGCGCCTGGACGATTATCGACCACCACTTGCTGGCCCCAGAGCTTGTTGAGTTCCAGCGCCATCAGCCGTGCCATGACATCGGTGGCGCCGCCAGGTGCAAAGCCGACCACGATGCGCGCCGAACGTGACGGGAAAGTTTGTGCGCTTGCCGTGACTGCACCGAAACAGAGCGCGCATAAAGCCAAAATGGGACGAATGGAATAAACGGAATAGCGTTGCTTCAATCGGTGCTCCCTCTGCGGTTCTGATGCACGATCATAGCATCGCGCACGATGCGCGACTGCTGGAGGGCGGTTATAATTATGGCCGTGCAGCAATCAGGGATAACCAGGAAACTCTAATGAAGTTCGGCATCCCCGCGGAAACGCGGACACACGAAACACGCGTTGCAGCCACACCTGAAACCATCGGCAAACTCACCAAAGCGGGACACCATCAGGTCATTGTTCAAACGGGCGCCGGTGTGGCGGCGGCGATCCCCGATGATCAATACACAGCGGCAGGCGCTACCGTCGTTGCCACCGCGAGCGAGGTCTACGCGCAAGCGGACATCGTGCTCAAGGTGCGCGGGCCGGATGCCGGCGAGCTGGCGCAACTGAAAAGCGGCCAAACGCTGATCGGTCTGCTTAACCCGCACAACAAAGACGGCATCGAATCCATTGCCAAAACCGGCGTCAATGCGTTCGCGATGGAAGCGCTGCCGCGCATCTCGCGCGCGCAATCGATGGATGTGTTGTCGTCGCAAGCCAACATCGGCGGTTACAAAGCCGTGCTGATGGCAGCCAACACCTACGGCAAAATGATGCCCATGCTGATGACGGCTGCGGGCACGGTGAAAGCCGCGCGCGTAGTGATCATGGGCGTGGGCGTCGCGGGCTTGCAGGCGATAGCCACCGCCAAGCGTCTGGGCGCCGTTGTCGAAGCCACCGACGTGCGCCCGGAAACCAAAGAACAAGTCGAATCGCTGGGCGCGAAATTCATCGACGTGCCGCTCACCGATGCCGAAAAAGAATTGGCCAAGGGCCAGGGCGGCTACGCGCGTGACATGGGCGACGATTACAAAAAGCGTCAAGCCGCGCAGGTCGCCGAGCGTATCAAACAGGCCGACATCGTGATTACCACCGCGCTGATACCGGGCCGCGCCGCACCCGTGCTGGTGACCGAAGACATGGTAAAGAGCATGAAGCCCGGTTCGGTGATCGTCGATATGGCTGTGGAGCAGGGCGGCAATTGCCCGCTGTCGGAACTCGATAAAACCGTGGTGAAGCATGGCGTGAGCTTGATCGGCGTGGCGAACATTCCCGCACTGGTGGCGGCGGATGCCAGCGCGCTGTATTCGCGCAATTTATTCAATTTCCTCAGCCTGATGCTCGACGCCAAGACCGGCGAGTTCAAGATTAACCGCGAAGATGAAGTGATCGCCGGCACGTTGGTGTGTGCAAATGGCGAAATGACGAAAAAGTAAACGACTAACACAGTAATTCCCTCGCCCCGTTTACGGGGAGAGGCCTAGGGTGAGGGGCTGCGTCCCTTCGCCAGATAAAGGAAGCAAGATGACCGTAGACCCGTTAATAACCAACCTGATGGTTTTCGTGCTGGCGATTTTCGTCGGCTATCACGTGGTGTGGAACGTCACGCCCGCGCTGCATACACCGCTGATGTCGGTGACCAATGCGATATCGAGCATTATTCTGGTCGGCGCGATGCTTGCTGCCGGGCCGGCAGAGGCCGACTGGGGCGTTTGGGTGGGCGCGGTGGCGGTGGTGCTGGCGGCGGTCAACGTGTTCGGCGGCTTTTTGGTGACGCAGCGCATGCTGGCGATGTTCAAGAAAAAAGAACCCAAGAAACTGGAGGCGAAGTAAATGCTCTCCGGTAATCAGGTTGCACTGGCGTATCTTGTCGCCTCGGTATTTTTTATCCTGGCGTTAAAAGGGCTGTCGTCGCCGCTCACCTCGCGGCGCGGTAATCTTTTCGGCATGATCGGCATGGCGATTGCCTTGGCCGTGACGCTGACGCTCACCAAGAACTGGGGCATCATCATCGGCGGCATCGCGCTCGGTGGTGCCATCGGCGCAGTGGTCGCGCGCAAAGTGCAGATGACCGCGATGCCGGAACTGGTCGCCTTCATGCACTCGCTGGTGGGTATGGCAGCGGTGCTGATCGCGATTGCCGCGGTCAATAACCCGCTGGCGTTTGGCATCGTCAAAGCCGCGGGCGACGCGATACCGATGGGCAACAAGCTGGAACTCTTCATCGGCACCTTCGTCGGCGCGATGACGTTTTCCGGCTCGGTGATCGCCTTCTTGAAGTTGTCGGGCCGCATGAGCGGCGCGCCCATCGTGTTTAGCGGGCAGCACCTGTTGAACCTGCTGATGGGGCTGAGCATGTTCGGTTGCGGCCTGTGGTTCTTCGCCAGCGGCGGCACCAACTGGACCGCGTTTATCGCCATGACGGCGATTGCCTTTGTGCTGGGCTTTCTCATCATCGTCCCCATCGGCGGCGCAGACATGCCGGTGGTGATCTCGATGCTCAACTCGTATTCGGGGTGGGCGGCGGCGGGCATCGGTTTCTCGCTCAACAATCCCATGCTCATCATCGCGGGTTCGCTGGTGGGCAGCTCTGGTGCGATTCTGAGTTACATCATGTGCAAGGCGATGAACCGTCCGTTCCTGTCGGTGATCCTCGGCGGCTTCGGTACCGACTCGGGTGCTGCTGCGGCAGCCGGCGGCGAACAGAAAACCCATCGCAGTGGCAGCGCTGAAGACGCGGCGTTCCTGATGGGCAACGCCGATTCGGTGATTATCGTCCCCGGCTACGGCCTCGCAGTAGCACGCGCGCAGCACGCCGTAAAAGAACTCGCCTACAAGCTGCGCGAAAAAGGCGTCACCGTGCGCTTTGCCATACACCCGGTGGCAGGCCGCATGCCTGGCCACATGAACGTGTTATTGGCGGAGGCGGAAATCCCTTACGATCAAGTGCTGGAGATGGACGAAATCAACAGCGACTTCCCCACCACCGACGTGGTGCTGGTGCTCGGCGCCAACGACGTGGTGAACCCGGCAGCCAAAACGCCCGGCAGCCCGATCTTTGGCATGCCGATACTCGAGGCCGACAAAGCGCGCACCGTGATGGTGGTCAAGCGCTCGATGGCGGCGGGTTACGCGGGCCTCGACAACGACCTGTTCTACATGGACAAAACCATGATGGTGTTTGGCGATGCCAAGAAAGTGGTGGAGGATATGGTGAAGGCGGTGGGGTGAGCGGTGATTTCCCGAATCCCAACAACAAGGGCCGCAAATGCGGCCCTTGTTGTTGGTACGGTGATGGTATCGGTTGGGGCTAATGCGCCTTGTTTTTGTTCTCGTCCCAGCCGGTGGTTTTTGCACCTTCGGTGGCGACCAGCACGTAGGCCATGACGCACGGAATGGTGCCGCGATTGGCCCAGTTATGATTGGTGCCGAGTTGGATTACCACGTCTCCGGGTTTGAGTAGCACCGAGCCTTCTTCCATTTCCATCCACATTTCGCCCGAGATGCAGATGGCGTAGTCTACCGAGTCGGTGCTGTGCCAGCGCGCGATGTTGCCCGGCGCATAAACACCAAAGCGAAACACCGAGCCGCCGGCGAGGCTGGTGCCGAGTTCCCAGTTGTTGGGGTCGTCGGTCGCGGTTTCGGCCGGCAATTTTTTGGTGGCCCACAGCGGCACATTGTCGAAGCCGGGCCGCAGGGTTTTGGGTTCAATGGCGCTGTCCCATTTGATGCAGCTTTTGCCGTCCTTGTTAAATCCGGTTACCACTCTGCGAAATGCCATTTTAAATAATCTCCGTTTACTGAATGATGGGTGCTGCCGTGCCGAGTATATTACAGGCGTTGCAACCTATAATAGCGATCGTAAACTTCGTAGATATCAGTCGAGGAGCTTCCGTGAGTCAACCATCCAAGAAAAAGCCCGCCGCCGCTGCAAAAAAGCGCGGCGCCAAAAAATCCGTCGCGGCGAAAACCCGCGCGCCCACACTGGCGCAACTAAAACGCAAATACGGTGCCAGGGCCATCGATGGTCTTGCGCGCGCGCATCCGGATCACGTGGTGGAGCATATTGAATGGTGCGACGGCCTCGATCCGCATTTCACCAAATTGTGGCTGGAGTTCACCTATGGTGGCATGACCGGGCGCGGCATTCTGGATGAGCGCAAGCGCTGCCTGATCCTGGTGGGGCAGTTTCTGGTGATGGAGGATTGGGAGCAACTGGCGATACACATACGCAACGCCTTGCGTCATGCCACGCCGCGCGAGGTGCTGGAGGTGTTGTTGCAGGCAACGGTTTATCTGGGTTATCCGAAGATCATGCGCGCCACCCGTGTATTTACCACGGTATTAAAGAAACTCGGGCGCATGAAGGAAATCACCGCTACGCAGTTGCCGATGACGGGCCGTAGCGCCAAACGCTCGCTCGAAGCCGAGCGCAAGACCTGGGGTGTCACCGAAAAGGATTGTCCGCGTCAGGATGAGCTGCTGCGCAAGTTCGGCTGGCAAGGCTTGAGTACCGGCTTCCGATTGCAGCCGAGCCATCATCACAAGACGGTTGAGCAATTGGAGCGTGTGGACGAACATTTCCTCAAGCTGTGGCTCGATTACATCTACGCCGGCATGTATACACGCAATATCCTCGACGACCAGACGCGCATCCTGTGCGTAATCGGCGAGCTGATGGTGATGGGCGAATTCATCCAGGCGGAAAATCATATCCGCAATGCGCTGATCCACGGCGCCACGCCGCGCGAAGTCATGGAGGTGGTGTTGCAATCGACGATTTACGTCGGCATGCCGCGCTTTGTGCGCGTGGTGGCGTTGGTGGAACGCGTGGTGAAGGAACTCGGGCGCCTGGATGAATTGACACAGACGCAATTGCCGTTGCCGTCGGCAGGCTGAGCCATTCAATTAAAAAATACAATAAAAACATATACTTATAATGAATCTCGCACTCTTTGATTTGGACAACACCTTGCTCGCGGGCGATTCGGATTTCGAGTGGGCGCAGTTTTTGATCGAACAAGGCGTGCTCGATCGCGAAGTGTACGAAGCGCGCAATCAGGCATTTTATGATCAGTACAAAGCGGGCACCCTCAACATCCACGAGTTCCTCGATTTTCAATTGAAGCCGCTATCGCGTCATCCGCGCAAAGTGCTGGATCAATGGCATGGCGACTACATGAAGAAAAAGATTCATCCGATGTTGCGTGACTCCGCGCACGCGCTGGTAGCCAAGCACGTTGGCGACGTGCGGGTGTTGATCACCGCGACCAACAGTTTTGTCACCGCGCCGATCGCGCGTTTGTTTGGGATTGAGCACCTGATCGCCACCGAGCCGGAGCAGCACGGTGGCGAATTTACCGGCGGCGTGACCGGGCTGCCATGTTTTAAGGAGGGCAAGCCTAAACGCTTGGAGGCTTGGCTGGCTGCGCGCGGGGAGACGCTATCGTCGTATGAAAAAGTCTGGTTTTACAGTGACTCGCATAATGATTTGCCGTTGATGAAGCTGGTGAGTCATCCGGTGGCCGTGGATCCGGATGCTACTTTGCGGGCGCATGCGGTGGCGGCGGGGTGGCCGGTGATGTCGCTTGGGTGATTTGGAGGAAGTGCGTTTGCTTATGATGGCACGGTGCTTTCAGTTCAAGTTCGCCGGGGGCAGCCCGGCGGCTGGTCACTTTCTTTTGTACGGCCAAAAGAAAGTAACCAAAGAAAACGCCGCCCCCGGTTCGCCGGGCCTACGGCCTTCCCTCCGCTGCTCGCCACGCCGGGCGGCTGCGGAACTCGCCCTCGCAAACGGCAAAGGCGCGAGGACTCAGACAGTCCTCGCCGACTGCCCCCGACGTGGCTGCGCTGCTCGGCGGCTCTCAGGGGGTTGGGATGTGGCGATTGCCATTGTCCCTAAGTTGGACTAATGCGCGCCGCGCCCACGCTCGCACTGGCTGCCGTTGTCGCCGTCATTAGCCTTTTCATCGCGCTGCTGTTCGGCTCTGTTTCCCTCACGCCGACACAAATCCTGCAAAGTATTTTCAGCGGCACGCCAGGCATCGAACACGACATCCTCTGGCAACTGCGCGCGCCTCGCGCGCTTGCGGCGTTCGCCTGCGGCGGCTTGCTTGCGCTGGCGGGTGTGTTGTTGCAGGCGCTGCTGCGCAACGCGCTGGCGGATTCGTACATCCTGGGCGTGTCGGGCGGCGCGTCGCTGGGGGCGCTGGGGGCGATTACGTTGGGTGCGGGGTTGGCGATGACGAATGCCGCCGCGCTGTGCGGCGCGATTGCTGCGATTGCCATCGTGTTCGGCGTCACGTTTCGCGGCGGGCAATGGAATATCTACCGCCTGTTGTTATCCGGCGTGGTGTTGTCGGCGGGGTTCGCGGCGCTGACGAGTTTGATTCTGGTGGCGGCGCCCAGCGCTCAGGTTAAGGGCATGTTGTTCTGGCTGATGGGGGATTTGTCGTATGCCGAAAACCCGCTGGCGGCTGGTGTGTTGCTGCTGGTGTTGACACTGGGCGCCGTGGCGCTCGCGGCGCGTCTGGATATTCTGGGCTTGGGTGACGCCAAGGCGCGTTCGCTCGGCGTC
>CANIID010000029.1 GCA_947467315.1 Betaproteobacteria bacterium
GCGGCATTGGTCACCAGCCCCCACCACGAATCAAACGCATAGCCGGGAATGCCGGCTTCCGCGACCGTGGGTAAATCCGGTGCCAGCGGGGTGCGCTTGGAACCGGTGCTGGCCAGCGTGCGCACGCGGCCGGTTTTCATATGCGGGAACACCACCGGCATGCTGGCAAACACAAAATGAATTTGCCCCGCCATCAAATCCGTCACCGATTGCCCGGTGCCTTTGTACGGCACGTGCGCGATGTTCACCTTCGCCATCACACGGAACATCTCGCCGCAGATGTGCGCGGGCGTGCCGTTGCCGCCCGAGCCGTAATTCAACTGACCGGGCCGCGACTGCGCGAGCGCGATAAATTCACGCACGTTCCGCGCGGGCACGGACGGGTGCACCACCAGCGCTGTCGGCCCTACCGCCAGCTTGGCAATCGGCGCGAAATCTTTCATCAAATCGTAGCCGGGATTCTTGAACAGCGAGACGTTGATCGCCGCCGTCACGCTGGTAATCAGCAGTGTGTAGCCATCGGGCGCCGCGCGCGACGCGATCTGCGAACCGAGATTACTGCCCGCGCCAGGCCGGTTTTCGATAATCACCTGATTGGGAAAACCTTCCGACAGCCGCTGCGCCACGATGCGCGCGATCAGGTCGGATGAGCCACCCGCTGGAAACGGCGCGATCAGCCGCACGGGTTTTGCGGGATAATTCTGCGCATGTAGCGGCACGCTGCATGCCGCCAGCACCCCCATCACCATCACCCAGACCCCGCCCAACACACGCACCCCGCGCATCGTGAATGACAGCATTTTCCACTCCTCAGACACTATTATTTTGTTTAAAAACAATAACTTACAACAAATCATCAGTAACGTTTTTTCTACTGTAACACGCTGACTCGCAACGCAACATGCAACATGTTAAAGGCCCTGCCCCATGAAAATCAAAACCAACGGCATTGAAATCAACTACGACATCGCTGGCGACAACACCAAGCCGTGGGTCACGTTAAGCCACTCGCTCGCCTGCAACCTGCACATGTGGGACGACCAGATGGCCGAGCTCACCCAAAAATATAACGTGCTGCGCTTTGATACGCGCGGCCACGGGCAATCCACCGCGCCCGCGGGTGACTACACCCTCGACCAAATGGCCGACGACGTGAAGGGCTTGTTTGACGCGCTGGGCATCACGCGCACGCACTGGGTGGGTCTGTCGATGGGCGGCATGATCGGACAAACCTTTGCGCTCAAATACCCCGGCGTGTTTCAAAGCCTGGTGCTCGCCGACACCACCAGCCGCCGCCCGCCCGACGCGGAAAAAATGTGGGGTGACCGCGTCGCCGCCGCACGCGCCAACGGCATGGCCGGTGTGCTCGACATCACCCTCGCGCGCTGGTTCACCGCGCCTTACCGCAACACCCGCCGCGACGTCATGGCGCGCATCGGCGAACAAATACTCACCACCCCCGTCGATGGCTTCGGCGGTGCGTGCGTGGCCATTTCAAAAGTAAACACCCTCGACCGGCTGAAAGAAATTCAATGCCCGGTGTTCATCATCGTCGGCGAAGAAGACCACGGCACCCCGCCAGAAATGGCGCGCGCGATACATGAAAACCTGCCGGGATCGCAGTTGCTGGTCATCCCGTCAGCGGCGCATTTGTCCAATGTGGAGCAGGCGGAGGTGTTTACCGGAGCGCTGATGGAATTTCTAAACCGGGTTGCCTAAGCCGTAGAAAATTTGCGCGGATTTGCGGTGGGTAATTTGCTCATGTATGTCGCCTGATCGAATTACCCGACTGCCTCCCGGAACTCACCGTCAACTTGACGCCGCCTCCGTGCGGGTACAATCTTTGATCCTCGCAGCGCGAGGTTCTGGCAGCTCGGAAAGCGGGTGGCGCCAGCACCCTGCATCCAACCGGTCAACACATGGAAAAATAGGAGGCCATTGTGGATTCGACAAGACGCACTCTACTGACAACGGGCGCAGCAGCGGTAGCTGCCGCCAGCGCGCCGCACGCTTTTGCGCAAGCCAGCGGGAATGCGGGCGGCGCAAAGGCGTTCTACCAAAGAGGCAACGTCCGTATTCACTATCAGGACATCGGCTCCGGTTACCCGCTGCTCATTATGCCCGGCGGAGGACAAAACTCAACGATTGCCAGGTCTGTTGAGGGCGCGCCGTTCAACGCAACCGAGGAATTCAAGAACGAGTATCGTTGTATTACCGCTGATTTGCGCAACGCGCCGAGTGGCCAGTCTACCGGCCCGCTTGAGATCGACCGGCCATGGGACTCGTACACCGACGACCACCTCGGCCTGATGGATCACCTCGGCATCAAGCGTTTTATGGTGATGGGGTTTTGCATCGGTGGCCCATTCATCTGGAATCTGGTCAAGCGCGCGCCAGATCGCGTTGTCGCCGCGGTGGTGTCGCAGCCGGTCGGATTCCGCAAGGAGCTGCCGAACCATGCCTACGACAATTACATGAAGGGCTGGGGCCCCGAACTCACGAAGCAGCGGCCTGACATCACGATGGAGATGGTTGATCGCTTTATCAAGAGCATGTACGGCGGCGCCAGGGCCGACTTTGTTTTTTCGGTGACGCGCAATGACGTGCGCGCCTGTCAGGTACCCGCGTTGATCATGCCGGACGATACCGCGGCGCACCCGTTTGTTATCGCCATGGAATCCGCAATGCTTGCACCGAAATCCGAAGTCAGTCTGTATCCGTGGAAGGATACCCCGGACAAAATTCCGCTCGCAGTACGCCAAGTGCGCACTTTCATGCGAGCGCATCGGCCGGCGACGGCGTGATGCGGCATCACCGGACGCGGTTGAAGGCGCGGTTATGTCTATAGGCTTACTGGCGCTGGTGGGGCTCGGTCCGGAGCGCGTAGCGGCGCTGACCGCCGCCGGTTACGCTGTGCGCGAGGGAAAGCAATATCCAAACAGGACAGATGCCATTCGTGAGGCAGGCGAGGCCGTCCGAGCCGTACTGACCAACGGTCGTGGCGGTTTGAGCAGCGACGAAATGGCATTACTGCCCAAGCTGGAATTTATCTGCACTGTCGGCGCGGGCTATGAAGCGGTCGATCTCGACACGGCGCGAAGCCGCGGCATCGCGGTCGCCAATTGCCCCGACACCAATGCCTCCACCGTTGCCGATTCCGCCATGATGCTGTTGATGGCGGCCACACGGCACCTGCGCGCGGCTGATCGTCACATCCACGCCGGTGGCTGGCAGGACCAATGGAATGTCGTCACGCCAACCATTTCTGGCAAGCGTCTGGGTGTGCTCGGTATGGGAACCATCGGCGGCAAGATCGCGCACCGCGCCGCGCGCGGCTTCGACATGGCGGTTGGCTATCACAACCGCAAGACCATTACCGAGTCTCCTTATCGCTATTTTGGCAGTCTGATCGAGTTGGCGACGTGGGCTGATTTCCTGATCTGTGCCGCGCCCGGCGGTGCTGCGACGCGCCACCTCGTCAACGCGGACGTGCTCACGGCCCTTGGACCCAACGGGTATCTCGTCAACATCGGTCGCGGTACGGTTGTGGACACGGCGGCGCTGTTAGACGCCCTGCGGTCAGGGCGCATTGCGGGGGCAGGTCTGGATGTCGTCGAGGGCGAACCGGTCGTGCCACCTATCCTTCCAACGCTGCTGCAATTCGACAACGTGGTGGTCACGCCGCACTGCGCCGGACGCGCACCGGAGGCGCGCGCCGCCGCAACTGCATTGATGCTCGCCAACTTGAATGCGTATTTTGCCGGCAAGCCGCTGCTGTCGCCCGTTGCAATCAACGTCTGAGCGCACAACGCTCCCGAACCTCACTCGCGAGCCGGCTACTTCGGATGACCGGCCCGGCTGCTACGCGGCTATCGACAGGAAGTGTACCGAGAACAGTTGTTCCGCATCGGTCCAGCAATGTTCAGCGGCAAACCCGGCTTGGCGCGCGAGCTGCTGAAATTCGGCAACCGAATATTTGCAGGAGTTCTCGGTGTGTATGGTTTCGCCCGCTGTGAAGTGAAACGCCTGCCCCGCCACGCTCGCTTGTTGATCGCGCAGGCTGCGCAAATGCATTTCGATGCGGCCTTCGTTGATATCGTAAAACGCGTGATGCTCGAAAGCGTTCACGTCAAAGTTGCCATCCAATTCACGATTGATGCGCGTCAGCAGATTCAGGTTGAACGCAGCGGTAATGCCCTGCGCATCGTTATAGGCGGCGTGCAGCCGCGCCGGGTCTTTTTTCAGATCGACGCCCACCAGCATAGCGCCGCCCCGCCCGGCGATTTCGCGCGCGTAACGCAGGAAGACCAGCGCTTCCGCGCGCGTGAAATTGCCGATGGTCGAACCCGGAAAATAAATCACATGGCGGCGTTCGGCGAGTCCCTCGATGGTTGGCAACTGCATGGGCCGCGAGTAATCGGCGCACACTGCGGCAACCCGCACTGCCGGATAGGCCGCCGCCAGTTCACCCGCGCACTGCCGCAGTGCGGTGCGCGATATGTCGATGGCCACGTAGGCAGCCGGCGCCATGGCTTCGATCAGCACGCGTGTTTTGCGTCCCGATCCGGCGCCGTATTCGATTAACAGACCGTTCGGCCCCAGCAGACGCGCCATGTCACCGGCGCTGGCCTGCATCATCGCTAATTCGGTGCGCGTGGGGTAATACTCCGGCAACCCGCAGATGGCTTCGAACAGCTCGCTACCGCGCGCGTCGTAGAAATATTTCGGCGCCAGCGCCTTGCGCGGCTGCGCCAATCCACTTAGCACGTCGCCGCGCAGATTTTCAGTGTCAGGATGAAGGTCGTGGAACTGGAATTCGAGGTGTGATGGCATGGCACGGACGGCGGGATTGGCAATCCCGCAAGAGTAACACGCGGACTCCCGTCAGCCGACGTGCATGCGCCCCGCGTGATACTCGATCCACTTCTTGATCTTGTTGGCGTCGCCCGCACGGCTCAGACGCCCCCACGAATCGAGCAACACGATCACCACCGGCGAACCGGCGATCACGGTTTGCATCACCAGGCAGCGTCCGGCTTCACGGATATAGCCGGTTTTGGACAACTCGATATGCCACTCCGGACTCGGAATCAGCGCATTGGTGTTGCGAAACTCCAGCATACGGCCGCTGGCCGTCTGCACGGCATAGCCGTTTCCGGTGGAGTATTGCCGGATCAACGGATACTGATAAGCCGCCGTCACCATCTTTGCCAAATCTTGTGCAGTAGACACATTGCTGCTAGACAGGCCCGTGCTATCGACGAACGCCGATTGCATCATGTCAAGCGCCATCGCCTTGAGATTCATCTCACGCACGAACGCGGTGACGCCGCCCGGATAAGCACGCGCCAGCGCGGACGCCGCGCGATTCTCAGACGACATCAAGGCCAGTCGCAACATTTCATCGCGCGTGAGCACGGTGCCGATCTGCAGGCGCGATCCGGTGTTCTTCAGGTGATCGAGATCGTCTTCGGTCAACGAAATAGGTTCGTCGAGCGGCAGCTTGGCATCCAGCACCACCATCGCGGTCATCAGTTTGGTGATCGAGGCGATCGGCGACACGGCGGTTATATTTTTGTTGTAGACGACATCGCCGCTTTGCAGGTTTACCACCAACGCAGCAGTCGATTGCACATCAAGCACATTGGGATTAAAGGGCTCCGGCGGGGGCGGACCGGCTCGACGGACCACGCGCACGCCCTTGCCTTGCCGTACGACGGCGCGGGGGGCCGCTTTGGAGCCCTTGACGGCCACCAACTTGGGTGCCACTTTAGCCGATGCAGCTTTGGTCGCCGTTGCACGCCAAGCATCTGCTTTTCTCGGTTCAGAGTTACCATTAACCGAGATGACGCATAGCAATAGAGCAAGACTATACTTCGTCACCCAATACTCGATAATAATATTTCCCTGCAAAAATACAGGCTTACGAACTTTATTTCAAGTGTTTTAGCCACTTTAGACGCTAGCGCACTGTATTAACGTGCCGAAGCGACTAAGGGATTACGAATTTGGGGGCGCAAAACACAAAAAAACTCCGCACGGGGTTACCCGGCGGAGCTTAAAGAGGCCTTACCTCCACCCGCTCAGCACGGGTGGCTGTAACTACCGGCCTCCGAGGAGGAAAATGCTGCAGCCAAAACATTCAGAACGTGCGCTGCAGCCGCTTACGATGTTGGCAAAATATCAGCGCCTCCTTACGTCAGCCTTACATTTAAAACGCGGCCTCTTTTACAATTTCACATGATGTTATCCTTGGGGCATGCGCATTCTGATAGCAGAAGACGATCCGGTATTAGCCGATGGGCTTACACGTTCGCTGCGCCTCGGTGAGTACGCGGTTGATTGCGTGAATGACGGACTCGATGCGGATCATGCGTTATCGACGCAATCGTATGATCTTGCGATTCTTGATCTGGGGCTGCCACGCCTGGATGGGTTTGAAGTACTGCGGCGGCTGCGCCGGCGCTCGTCAACCATACCGGTGCTGATATTGACGGCGCGCGATGCGCTGACGGATCGTGTGCGCGGGCTCGATCTGGGCGCGGATGATTACATTACCAAGCCCTTCGAGCTGCCTGAACTGGAAGCCCGCGTTCGTGCGCTGATCCGCCGCGGACAGGGCGGCGGCAGCGCAATCGTATTTCACGGAAAGTTACGATTGGACACGGCGGGACGACGCGTCACCGTGGAAGATCAGCCGCTGGAACTTTCGGCGCGTGAACTGGGCGTGCTGGAAGTGCTGATGATGCGTAGCGGCAGAGTGGTGAGCAAGGATCAACTGGCCGAGAAGCTTTATAGCTGGGACGACGATGTCGGCGCCAACGCCATCGAGGTGTGCGTGCACCGGTTACGCAAAAAAATAGAACCGGCGGGCGTCACCATACGTACCATCCGCGGGCTCGGTTACCTGCTGGAAAAAGAACGCGCATGAGCGGACGCACGACCCTGCGCCGTCAAGTGCTGGCGTGGGTCTCCATTCCTCTCGGCATCCTGTGGCTGGTCAGTGCGTATAGCGATTACGACATTGCCAAGCGCTTCGTCAACGTGGCCTACGACCGCGCGCTGCTCGAATCAGCACTGGATATCGGCCGCCAGGTACGGGTATTGCGCGGGCGTGTGTACGTGGACCTGCCTGAAGTTGTGGTTCAGATGCTGCGTTCGCGCGAGTCGGGGCAGTTCTATTATCTGGTGACGGGCCCTGACAATGAATACATCACCGGCGAACCCGATCTCAAGCCCTCGCGCACCACGCCCTCGGGACAGGCTGCCTATTATGACGACAGCTACCTCAATCACGACATCCGGGTGGCCGTGATCAAATTGCCGGTGGAAACCGAAGACGTGCGCGGACAGGTCACGGTGCAGGTCGCCGAAACGCTGTCGCCGCGTACGGACTTGCTGCGCGAGGTGTTGCTGCGTATGGCGTTGCCGCAAGGGTTGCTGGCGATGCTGGCCGCTGCGGTGATCTGGTTCGCCGTCGGTCGCGGGCTCGCGCCGCTGTCCGCGCTGCGACGCGAAATCGAACAACGCTCGCATCGCGATCTATCGGCGTTGTCGGTGACCCATGTGCCCGCAGAGGTGCGTCCGCTGGTCGAATCGACCAACGGCCTGCTGCACCGGCTCAGCATGGTGTTGGCGGCACAGCAACGCTTCATCGCCGATGCCGCCCATCAGTTGCGCACCCCCATAGCCGGCCTGCGCACACAAACCGAACTGGCGCGCCGGCAAACGTCGCCCGCGGACGTTGAAGCGGCGCTGGCGCAACTGCAAACTGCCGCCGAACGCACCACGCACCTGGTAAACCAGTTGTTGTCGCTGGCGCGCGCGGAACCCTCCGCCGAACACGCACAACCCATGGAAAAGCTCGATCTCGACGCGCTCGCGCGCGAGGTGACCACCGAACGTGTGCCACGCGCGTTGGCACGAAATATCGACCTGGGCTTCGAGGGCGGCGACACCACACCCGCGATTACGGGAGACGATTTTCTGTTGCGCGAAATGCTCGGCAATTTAATCGACAATGCGATCAACTACACCCAAGCCGGCGGGCACGTGACCGTGCGCCTGACGCATGAACGGGACAACCTGCTCCTCAGCATAGAAGACAACGGTCCGGGTATACCGGAGGCTGAGCGCGAAGCCGTGCTGGAACGCTTCCATCGCGTGCTGGGCACAGGTGTCGAAGGCGCCGGGCTGGGATTAGCCATCGTGAGCGAAATCGTCACGCGCCACGGCGGACACATCCGGCTGACGTCCGGCCACGACAATCGTGGCACGCTGGCGCAGGTCACGCTGCCGCTGGCGGCGTAAGCACACGTCACGCGTACGAAGCCCCTACGGAGCGCGGCTCACACCTTACCCTGCGCATCCGGTGACTCTGGCACATCTGCCGCGTGTTTTTGATCCTCCTCTTGCTGCAGCGCCCACATCTGCGCATAGGCGCCCGCGCGATCCAGCAATTCACGATGCGTGCCGCGCTCGATGATACGTCCATGATCCATCACCAAAATCTGATCGGCATCCATCACGGTCGAGAGCCGATGCGCGATCACCAGCGTGGTGTGTCCGCGCGCGATACGCGTGAGTTCTTCCTGAATCGCTTTCTCCGATTTGGAATCCAGCGCCGAGGTCGCCTCATCAAAGATCAGGATGCGCGGATTTTTAAGTATGGCGCGCGCGATCGCCACGCGTTGTTTTTCGCCGCCGGAAAGCTTCAGGCCGCGCTCGCCCACCGGCGATTCGTAACCTTCGGGCAGGGTCACGATAAAATCGTGGATGTGCGCGGCGCGCGCGGCTTCCAGCACTTCTTCTTTCGCCGCGCTGGTACGGCCATAGTGAATATTGTAGTAAATCGTGTCGTTGAACAACACGGTATCCTGCGGCACGATGCCCGTCGCGGCACGCAAACTCGACTGTTGCACATCGCGTGTATCGGTGCCGTTCACCCGAATGGCACCGTCGGCCACGTCGTAAAAGCGATACAGCAGCCGCGCCAGGGTTGACTTGCCGGAGCCGCTGTGGCCCACCACCGCCACCTTGTGTCCGGCAGGAATCTCGAAACTCACGTCAAACAAAATCTGCCGCTCGGGCTCGTAACTGAAATTGACGTTTTCAAATCGGACCGTGGCGGGCCCGTCGGTGAGCGGCTGCGCGCCGGGCTTGTCCTGAATTTCGCGGTTTTCCTCCAGCAACCGAAACATGCGATCCATGTCGATCAGCGATTGCTTGATTTCGCGATACGCCATGCCGAGAAAATTCAACGGGATGTAAAGTTGAATCAGCAAGGCGTTCACCAGCACCAGATCGCCCAGCGTCAGCGTTTTCTCCGCCACACCCTGCGCGGCGAACACCATCAGCGTGGTCGCGGCAATCGCGATGATGGCGCTTTGGCCGATGTTAAGCGCGCCCAGTGATGCCTCGGTTTTAACGGCTGCCGCTTCATAGCTGGTGAGGTTCGCGTCGTAGCGCTGCGCTTCGAATTCTTCGTTATTGAAATACTTGACGGTCTCATAGTTGAGCAGACTATCCACCGCGCGCGTATTGGCTTTCGAGTCCAGCTCATTCGCGCGCCGGCGGATGGCGGTACGCCATTCGGTAATGGAGATAGTGAAAATGATGTACGCCACCACCGCACCAAACGTGACCGCGACAAAACGCCAGTCGAAGCGCGCGAACAATACTGCCGCTACCAGCAGAAATTCCAGGATCACGGGGATAATCGAAAACAGCATGAACGTCAGCAGCGTGGAAATGCCACGCGTGCCGCGCTCGATGTCGCGCGTCATGCCGCCGGTTTGGCGGTTCAGGTGAAAGCGCAGCGACAGGCTGTGCAAATGACGAAACACATTCAGCGCGACGCGGCGCACCGCGCGCTGCGCCACCCGCACAAACACCATGTCGCGCAATTCCGCGAACAGCGTGTTGGCAAAACGCAGGACGCCGTAGGCGATCAAAAACATAAACGGCACCGCGAGCACTTGCTGCGTCGGCGTCAGGTCATCGACTATCGCCTTCATCAGCAACGGCACGCCGACGTTGGCCAGCTTGGCCGCCACCAGAAACGTCAGTGCAATCGCGACCCGCCCTTTGTACTCCCACAAAAAAGGCAGCAGCGTGGGAACTACGCGCCACTCACTGCGCGCGCGAGTCTTGTCTTCTGCCACGACCGGCGCCGCCACGCCGCCAACGTGACCATGGGCGCTCATGCGCATCTCCAACAGATTTCAATTCCAAAAGTCATATAATTACTTTTATCAATAAAAACATATAGTTATATTAAATTCAGATCACAGGTCAGCGCGCGGTGATCCGAACTCAGACGCCAGCCGCGCCCGTGCAGCACGTCAGCGCCACGCACGTGAAACCCACGCACATAGATGCGGTCGAGACGCAAGAAAGGCAATAGCGCCGGGTAGCTGCGTGCCGGCCGGCCGCCGTCAGCCTCAAACACTTCGTGCATATTCAGCGGATGTGCAAATTCGTGCGTGGCGCGATGCCGCCAGTACCAGTCATTGAAATCGCCGGCGACAATCAGCGGCGCATTCGCAGGCACCATGCGTTCGACGCGCTGGCGCATATGCTCAAACTGGCGGCTGCGGCCGCGCGCGGTCAACGCCAGATGCACGCATACGCAATGCAGCGACTCGGGCCAGCCCGGCACTTCAATCTGCGCATGCAACAACCCGCGGTTCTCGAATCGATGCGATGACACATCCTGATTTTCCCAGCGCAGTATCGGATAGCGCGACAGAATCGCGTTGCCGTGCTCGCCCCCTTCGTACACCGCGTTGCGTCCATAAGCGTGACTGAATGCGTGATCCTGCCACACGGTATCGGCCAGAAACTCATGCTGCGGCTCACGCGGCCAGTTGCCATGACGCTTCGCATGCGCGTCATGTCGGCCTGCCACCTCTTGCAGAAACACCACGTCGGCGTTGAGCGCCCGCAACTGATCGCGCAGCGCATGGATCACCACGCGCCGGTTGAAGATCGACAGCCCCTTGTGGATGTTGTAGGTGGCGACGCGTAACTGCCGGGCGGGTATGGGCGTGAAGCGGGTCATGCAAAAAAAAGGCGTGTCGCAACCGCGACACGCCGTGTCTGCCTCAAGATAAAATTCAGGACACCGCCAGCATGCGATCCAGCGTGATGCGTGCAAGATCGGCTTCGCGCTGCGGCACTTTGATCGGGTTCACCACGTTGCCGGCCACCAGGTTTTCGAGTGTCCACGCCAGATGTTGCGGATCGATGCGCGCCATGGTCGAACACATGCACACCGTCGGCGCCATGAACTGCACCACCTTCCCCTGCGATTTGAACTCTTCCGCCATGCGGTTCACCAGATTCAACTCGGTACCCACCAGCCAACGCGTGCCCGGCGCACTCGACGCGATGGTTTTGAGAATGTAATCGGTGGAGCCAACGTAATCGGAGAGCTTGCACACCTCGAAATTGCATTCCGGATGGCTAATCACCGCGCCAGTCGGGTTTTGCTGGCGCCAGCGCAAGATGTGCGATGCCTGGAACATTTGATGCACCGAGCAATGGCCTTTCCACAGCAGCACTTTCGCCATTTTGATCTGCTGCACGGTCAAGCCCCCCATCGGCAGATCCGGATCCCACACCAGCATTTCAGCGAGCGGAATATCCATCAGGTAGCCGGTCCAGCGGCCCAGATGCTGATCGGGGAAGAACAGCACTTTTTCGCGCCGCGCGAACGCCCATTGCAGAATCGAACGCGCGTTGCTCGAAGTACAGACGATGCCGCCGTGCTCGCCGCAAAACGCCTTGAGATCCGCTGCGGAGTTGATGTAGGTGATCGGCGTGATCTTGTCATCCGGATCGATCACTTCGCCTATCTCACGCCAGGCGCGCTCCACCTTCGCCAGGTTGGCCATGTCGGCCATGGAGCAACCCGCGCTCATGTCCGGCAGGATCACCGTTTGCGTGGGCTTGGAGAGGATGTCGGCCACTTCGGCCATGAAATGCACGCCGCAGAAAATCAGGTAGTCGGCGTCGGTGCGCGACGCGAGCTTGGACAGCCCCAGCGAGTCGCCCACCAGATCGGCGTGACGGTATACGTCGGCGCGCTGGTAGTGGTGGCCTAGGATCACCGCACGCTTACCCAGCGCCTTTTTGGCGGCAAGGATACGCGGCTGGCAATCGTCATCGGCCAGGGGCTTGTATTGGTCAAACTTGATCGGGCCCAACGTACTGGAGAGCGTGCCAGAGAGACTGTTTTCCATGACTGCCTTTCGCTATCGACCCGCGTTTTACACGCATGCTTTGCAACGTATTTTGCAACCTGAAACGCCGGGTAAGCCTAGAAAGATATCACACTAGGACCGAACTTCCCGCGCGGAATTCCCACCACAGCGCAAGTAATAATGTGCGAACGCACAATTGGTGTACCGGCATTTCAGCCGATTTCAACCAGCCGTGCGACTTAATACACTGTTTTCACGAATTCTTTCCGGAAGTTCACGAATAGCTGCCACGTTACTCCAGGAAAAACACTTTTCGGCGGCCTTCTGCCACGGCAACCACAGGTATTGCGTATGCTCCCTTGGCGCCAACTTTACCGGCACCGGCGCGGGCACCTCCAGGCTGAACACGTGTTCGGTGTTGTGCGTGGTGCCGGGCGCGTAGCGACCGCTCCAGCGCGAAAAAATCTCGAATTGATTCTGCTTGTGCCAGTTGCACAACGGGTACAAGCGCGCGTCGATGCCGGTTTCTTCGCCGACTTCGCGCACCGCCGTTGCCTCCAGCGGCTCGTCTACCGCATCCACGCTGCCTGTCACCGACTGCCAGAAGCCCGGTCGGTCGGCGCGCTCGATCAGCAGCACTTGCAAATCGGCGGTGTGTATCACCACCAGCACCGATATCGGGATTTTATACGCCACCGCCGTTAGAACGCCGGCAGTTCCTTGGCGCCATCCACCAACACCACAAACGGCGTGCCTTTTTCTTTCCAGTACGCGGCAGCCTCGGTCAGCACATCGAGGGCTGTTTGATAGTCTTCGGGCGCAGCCTGTGCAAATTTTTCGTGGCCCGCGATGTGCAGCACATAGCCCTTGCCACTGAGCCAATTGAAGTCGCGCACGCAGTCCGCCAGGGCATCCCAGTTGCCGCCGAAATACGAGGGCAACTTGAGCTGCTTTGCGCACACCGCCAAAAACTGTTTCTTGTTGGCCACGGTTTGCATCGGCAACTCCATCCACACGCATCCGGCTTTGCCAGCCGCCGTGCGCAACGCATCGACTTGCGCTGGCGCACGGTATACGCCGGAGCGTTTGGCTTCTATCGCTGCTGCGCTCATGGCACTATCCGCTTGAAAGTTTTGTAGTGATCGTCGCTGTAATATTTTTCGCCACTCTTGCCGGTGACGATACGCCGCGCGCCGCGATGTTTGACTCCCGGCGTTTTAACCGTGAATTCATTGTAGTAGCCGCGCTCTTTGATCGGCAGACGCTTTTCAAAATTGCCGAACACGATGCCATCGCGATCAAAAGCATAGGGTCCACCTTTTTCGATTTGTTTGAGCGTGTCACGCGCCTCCGACGGCAAATCTTTAACAGAAACATCGGCCAGCGCGATCTGGATGCGCTGGGGCGCGCCTGCCCCCGCATCCTGTCGCTGCGCCGACGCAGGCAAGGGCGCCAGCATCAGCGCCACGGCCCATAAAATACCTAAGTATTTGAAAATATTGATTATTTTTTTCACTGCTACTGCCCTTTTTTTCTACTTCTACACCTAACGCGCGGTTAGCAAACCCGGATGACCCGCAGCTCACGTTGCGGGCGTGTTGCCCTACACAGCAGGTGTTCCAGCCTACGCCGCAGGTGTTTCGACTTTTCGCAGCCGGATATGCAATTCGCGCAACTGCTTTTCGTCCACCACATTCGGCGCTTGCGTGAGCAAACACTGCGCGCGCTGCGTTTTCGGAAACGCAATCACGTCGCGTATCGATTCCGCGCCCGCCATCATGGTGACGATGCGATCCAGTCCGAACGCGATACCGCCGTGCGGCGGCGCGCCGTATTGCAGCGCCTTCAGCAAGAAGCCGAATTTCGCTTCGGCTTCTTCGGCGTTGATGCCCAGCGCGGTGAACACTTTGGATTGCACGTCCTGACGATGTATGCGCACCGACCCGCCGCCGATTTCCCAGCCGTTCAGCACCATGTCGTGCGCGATGGCGCGTGCCGCGCCGGGATTCGATTCGAGCAGATCTTCGTGCCCGACCGCGGGTGAAGTGAACGGATGATGCATGGCGTTCCAGCGCTTGCCTTCTTCGTCCCACTCGAACATCGGAAAGTCGAGTACCCACAGCGGCTTCCATGCCTTGCTGGCGAAACCCTTTTCGTGGCCAATCTTCGCGCGCAACGCACCCAACGCTTCATTGACGATTTTCGCTTTGTCTGCACCGAAGAAAATCAAGTCGCCGTTTTTCGCGCCGGTGCGCTCGATCGCTGCTTTGAGCGCGGCTTCTGACAGGTTTTTGACGATGGGCGATTGCAAACCGGTGTCGTTCAACTGCGTGACATCGTTGACTTTGATATAGGCCAGACCCTTGGCGCCGTAGATTTTGCTGAACTCGGTGTAAGCGTCGATCTCGCCGCGCGTGAGTGTCGCGCCACCCGGCACCAGCAAGCCCGCAACTCTGCCGCCGGGCGTGTTGGCGGGGCCGGAGAACACTTTGAACGCGACTTCTTTCATCGCATCCGTCAACTCGGTGAGCTTTAACGGCACGCGCATATCGGGCTTGTCGGAGCCGTAAACCGACATGGCTTCGTCAAACGCCATGCGCGGAAACGGTTGCGGCAGATCGATATCCAGCACATCTTTAAACACGGAACAGATCATTTTTTCCATCATGTCCGTGATTTCAAGCTGCGTCAGGAACGAGGTCTCGATATCGATCTGGGTGAATTCCGGCTGGCGGTCGGCGCGCAAATCTTCATCGCGAAAACAGCGCACAATCTGGTAATAGCGGTCGTAGCCCGACACCATCAGCATTTGCTTAAACAACTGCGGCGACTGCGGCAGCGCAAAAAATTCTCCCGCATGCACCCGCGACGGCACTAGGTAATCGCGCGCGCCCTCGGGCGTGGAGCGCGTCAGCATCGGCGTCTCGATGTCGATAAAGCCGAGCTTGTCGAGATAATTACGCACCGCCATCGCGGTGCGATAGCGCAGCCGCATGTTCTTTTGCATGGCCGGTCGGCGCAGATCGAGAAAGCGGTATTCCAGGCGCACGTTTTCCGACAAATTTTCGTCGTCCATCAGGAACGGCGGTGTCAGCGACGGATTCAAAATTTCAATCGACTGCGCCAGAACTTCGATTTCGCCGCTCACCAGATTGGCGTTCACCGTGCCGTCGGGGCGCGGGCGCACTTTGCCGGTGATGCTCACCACGAATTCGTTGCGCAGCGTCTCCGCGGTTTTGAATGTTGCGGCATTGTCCGGATCGCAAACGATCTGCAACAAGCCTTCGCGGTCGCGCATGTCGATAAAAATAACGCCGCCGTGATCGCGTCTGCGATGCACCCAGCCCTGCACGGTCACAACCTGCCCCAGATGTTTACGGCTCACCAGACCACAGTATTCGCTACGCATGATTTAAACCTGATATTTCAAAAGTTGAGTTTTTCATTCGCCGCTTGCGGCTACACCGACGGCGGCACGTCTCGCTGCATGAGCCGGGCATCAGCAATTTTACGTTCTTTGACACTGCTGTCCGATGTCACCACGCCCATGGAGATAATGTATTTCAACGCCTCGTCAATGCTCATGTCGATTTCGATCACTTCGCTGCGTTTCACAAAAAAATAGAATCCGTTCACCGGACTCGGCGTGGTTGGAATAAACACTGCGACGTGCTCTTCGGGAAAGCGGCTTAATAATTCGCTGGGCACATTGGTCTGTAATGCCAGCGACCAGGCTTCGGGATGTGGATAGCGCACCAGCAGCACCTTGCGAAACGCATGTCCTGACCCGGAGAATAGCGTGTCACTGACCTGCTTGACGGCCTTGTAAATGGAATTTACCACCGGGATGCGCAGCAGCACGCCTTCCCAGAAAGAAACCAGTTTTTGGCCGATGAAGTTTGCCGCCAACACGCCGGTGAGGAACACCACCGCCAGCGTGAGAATCACGCCCAGGCCAGGGATGTGGAAGCCGAGCCAGCTTTCGGTGCGTAGCGCCTGGGGTAGCAGCAGCAGCGACTGATCCATGGTACTCACCAGCAGGTTGAGCACCCACACCGTGATCACCAGCGGCACCCAGATCAGCAGGCCGGTAATCAGGTAGCGTTTAAAAAAACTCTTCTTGGGCATAAGGTTCGAAGCGGAACGAAGCGAAACAGACGGTAGGCGAAGTTTATTGCGGCATCATTAACGGTCGGACCATCCGCACCCGGTCAGATCAAACCACACAAAGATAACGCGAACCTACCGAAATCGTTACACGACGTGCGTCGGATGTGCCATCAATTGCCGCTGGAGGACGCCGGCGTCGATGCTGTGGACGCCGCGGGCGTACTCACCGCCGCACTGGAACTGCTGGCAGCGCCGGTTTCAGTCTTGGTGGATTCAGACTTCGCCGATTCCGCTTTGGCCGGCTCGGCGCTGCCATACGTATCTGATTGTTTATCAACAGATTTTTTCGGGCCACCAGTGGCGTTGGTGGCATTGGTGGCATTGGTATTGCTGCCGCCGCTCTTGAAATCCGTCACATACCATCCGCCACCCTTCAGTTGAAATCCGGCTGCTGTGACCATTTTGCTAAAGGTTGCTTTTTTACACTCAGGACAGTCCGTCAGCTTCGCATCACTCATGCGCTGAATGTATTCCTTTTGGAACCCGCAACTGTCGCAACGATATTCGTAAATCGGCATGATAAAACTCGAAAAATAACGCAAAAATATGAAAAAATTATTATACACCAAGTGCTTAGCGCGAATCGGTGCGCAGCATTCTCGCGCGCAAAGCCCTATCTTGGGCGGCATAATCCCGGCAATGGAAAAGTAGTCATTGCGCGGCTTACCGCACGCACATCCGACCTGCGCTGATCAAAGACCGGCCCGTTGCAGGCCGCCCTGTCGTGACTTAAAACAACGGACCTAGAACGGAATATCGTCATCCATTTCGTCAAAGCCGCCGCCCTTCTTCGCCGGCGCGCGTTTTTCGCCTGCGGGCGCGCTGTTGCCGCCGCCACCGCCACTACTACCCGAGCCCGCCGCCGCAGGTTCGCGCGCCATGTTCTCCGATCCGCCACGGCTGCCCAGCAATTGCATGCGGTCGCCGCGAATTTCGGTGGTGTAGCGATCCTGGCCTTCCTTGTCCTTCCATTTATTCGTGCGAATACTGCCTTCGATATAGACGGGCGAGCCCTTTTTCAGGTATTCGCCGGCGATTTCAGCTTGGCGGCCAAAAAATGAAATACGGTGCCACTCGGTGTGCTCCTGCATGGAACCACTCTTATCCTTGAACTTCTCGGTCGTTGCTATGCTGAAGTTGGCCACGGCATCGCCGCTCGGCAGGTAGCGCATCTCCGGATCTTTTCCAAGGTTGCCGACGAGGATGACTTTGTTAACTGATGCCATGATGAACTCCTGAAAAAATTATCGTGCGGGCTCGCCCGCAGCCTGCGTCACGTCCGCGTCTGGCTTTGCGCGCGGCGGCGGTGCCTGCATACCCACTGCGAGTATAAGCCAGATTACGAGCAGGATTGCACCGGGCACAACGACGCCCGGCACGCCCCAATGGCTGTATAAAAATCCGCCGCCCGCCGCACCGACAAACGCGCCGAAAAACTGCACACTGCTGTACACGCCAATGGCGGCACCCTTGAGTTCCGGCGGCGCGACGCGCGACACCAGCGACGGCAACATCGCCTCCAGCACATTAAACGGCGTAAAAAATAATAATAAAAACAATGTGATAGGCCATAGACCGCCGGTAAGCCACGGCATCAAGCCTTGTACCGCCAGTAACAGCGCGACGGCGCCCACGAACCAACCCTTCAATTTGCGCGGGTCGTGCGCGCCCATAACGGCAGGAACCATCAGCACAAACGACAGCAACATCACCGGCAGGTAAATCTTCCAATGCGCGTTCAGCGGCAACCCGGCGTCACGTAAGGCGAAGGGCACGGCGATAAACAGCGCCATCAGCACGGCGTGCAGCACAAAAATACCCCAGTTCAACCGCAGCAGTTGCCGGTTGGCCAGCACAATCCTGAAATCAGCCAGCAGGCCGGAGGTTCGCGGCTGCATTTTTGCCGGCGCGGACGGCACGATGCGCCAGATCACGCCCATCGCGCCAATCGCCAACACGCCGGTCAATGCAAAGATGCCCGGCACGCCGATCAGTTGATTCAGCCACGGCGCCGCCGCCAGCGACATTGCGAATACCAAGCCGATGGTGGAACCGATCATCGCCATCGATTTGGTGCGATGTTCTTCGCGCGTGAGGTCGGAGGCCAATGCCATCACGGCAGCCGAAATCGCGCCTGCCCCCTGCAATACACGGCCCACGATCACGATATAAATATTCGGCGCGACCGCGGCAACGAAGCTGCCAATGGCAAACAGGATCAGCCCGAAATACATCACCGGCTTGCGGCCGATGCGATCAGACCACCAGCCAAATGGAATCTGCAGTATGGCCTGCGTCAGGCCATACGCGCCAATGGCGATACCAACCAGCGTGAGATTAGCGCCACCGGGCATGGTTTCCGCGTAAATCGCGAATACCGGCAAAATGACAAACATGCCAAACAAGCGCAAGCCGAACACACCGGCGAGCGCAAGACTCGCCCGCAGTTCCAGCGTGCTCATGCGATTAGGGGTGGCCATTAAAGTCAAGGAGATAAAGAGTAGGCGCTGGGAAGCACATTCGGTAGCACACGCCGGCTATCGTTCACCAAAACGCTCAGTAAACGCGCGTTGAATCGCTCACTAAATCGTATTGGGAATTGAGGCGAAAGGCGGGTATATTAGCAGGTTTACATTTAACGACAGGTTGCAAATTGGCCATCAGCTCTCCCATCGGCCCCAACGTGATTCGCCTGCCGGTTACCGGCGCGGACACAACCGCTAACACAGGCGTTCCGGCAAAGACCGGCGAATACATCCGCGTCCGCGGCGCACGCACGCATAACCTGAAGAATATCAATCTCGATCTGCCACGCAACCGGCTGGTCGTGATCACCGGCTTGTCAGGCTCCGGCAAATCCTCGCTCGCGTTCGACACGCTCTACGCCGAAGGCCAGCGTCGCTACGTCGAATCGCTGTCGGCGTACGCGCGGCAGTTTTTGCAGATCATGGAAAAGCCGGATGTCGATCTGATCGACGGCTTGTCGCCGGCGATTTCCATCGAACAAAAAGCCACCAGCCATAATCCGCGTTCCACCGTCGGCACTATTACGGAGATTCACGATTACCTGCGCCTGCTGTTCGCGCGCGTCGGCGATCCGCACTGCCCCGATCACGGCAAGCGGCTCGAAGCGCAGAGCGTGGCGCAGATGGTGGATCACGTGCTCACCCTGCCCGCCGACACGCGCGTGATGATCGTGGCGCCGCTGATCGCCGGACGCAAGGGCGAGCAGGCCGATCTTTTCGATGAGTTGCGCGCGCAAGGGTTCGTGCGGCTGCGCATTGATGGCCAGGTATACGAAATCGACAACCTGCCCAAGCTCAAAAAGAATTTCAAGCACACGGTCGATGTGATCGTTGATCGTCTCAAAGTACGCGAAGACGCCAAGCAGCGGCTGGCGGAATCCTTTGAAACGGCGCTGCGCCATGCCGACGGCCGCGCGCTGGCCGTCGAAATGGACAGCGGCAAAGAACATTTGTTTTCCGCCAAGTTCGCGTGTCCGGTGTGCAGCTATTCGCTGCCCGAACTTGAGCCGCGTTTGTTCTCGTTCAACAATCCGATGGGCGCTTGTCCGCGCTGCGATGGCATTGGCACGGTCAGTTTTTATGATCCGAAACGGGTGGTGGCATTCCCGGATCTGTCGCTGGCATCGGGCGCTATCAAAGGCTGGGACCGGCGCAATCAGTTTTTTTACGACATGCTGCAAAGTCTGGCGGAACATTACGGTTTTAATCTGGAGACGCCGTACAACGAGCTCACGGACGAAGTGAAAACCACGGTGCTGCACGGTTCCGGCACGGAAAAAATCGCGTTCAATTATGTCGGTGAACGCGGCAAGAAATCGGTGCGGGAGCATGCGTTTGAAGGTGTGCTGCCTAACCTTGAGCGGCGTTTTCGTGAAACCGATTCGGTGCTGGTGCGCGAAGAACTCTCCAAATATCTGAACACGCAAACCTGCCCCGACTGCATTGGTACGCGACTGCGGCGCGAAGCGCGCCACGTCACAGTCGGCGGTAAAAACATACATGAAATCAGTGGCTTATCACTTGATCGGGGGGTAAGTTTTTTTGCCGCCATTGATGTCGCAGGTGCACGGCGGGCGATCTCGGACAAGATCGTGCATGAAATTTCCAACCGCCTGCAGTTCCTGGTTAACGTCGGACTCGACTATTTGTCGCTCGACCGTGCAGCCGACACCTTGTCGGGTGGTGAGGCACAGCGCATACGGCTGGCCAGCCAAATCGGCTCGGGCTTGACCGGCGTGATGTATGTGCTCGATGAGCCGTCGATCGGACTGCATCAGCGCGACAACGCGCGGCTGATTGAAACATTGAAGCGGCTCCGTGATATCGGCAACTCGGTCATCGTCGTCGAGCATGACGAAGACGCGATCCTCTGCGCCGACTATGTGGTCGATATGGGTCTGGGCGCAGGCGTACACGGGGGCTGTGTCATCGCCGAGGGGACAGCCGCCGAGGTGTGCGCGAATGCAGAATCGCTAACTGGCCAGTTTTTGTCGGGGCGCCGCCGTATTGCCGTGCCGCCATTGCGCCATCCATTCAACGACAAGCGTCAGCTTATCGTGCAGGGCGCGACCGGCAACAATCTCAAGAATGTCACTGTCGGTATTCCCGTCGGGCTGTTCGTTTGCATTACCGGCGTTTCGGGTTCCGGAAAATCCACGCTGATCAACGACACGCTCTACAGTGCCGCTGCGCAACATTTGTACGGCAGCGCGGCGGAACCCGCAGCACATGAAAGCATCACCGGGCTGGAGTTTTTCGACAAGGTGGTCAATGTCGATCAAAGCCCCATCGGCCGCACGCCGCGTTCCAATCCGGCGACGTATACGGGGCTATTCACGCCGATACGCGATATGTTCGCCGGTGTACCCGCCGCGCGCGAACGCGGCTATGGCGCCGGACGATTTTCGTTCAACGTCAAGGGCGGCCGTTGCGAAGCCTGTCAGGGCGACGGCATGTTGAAGGTGGAAATGCATTTTCTGCCCGATGTCTACGTGCCCTGCGACGTGTGTCACGGCAAACGCTACAACCGCGAAACGCTGCAAATTCTATACAAAGGCAAGAACATCAACGAAGTGCTCGACATGACAGTCGAGCAAGCCACCGAGTTTTTCAGCGCGGTGCCGATGATCTCGCGCAAGTTGCAGACGCTGCTGGACGTGGGATTGGGTTACATCAAATTGGGGCAAAGCGCCATTACGCTCTCTGGCGGCGAAGCGCAGCGCGTAAAGCTCGCATTGGAGCTGTCCAAGCGCGATACCGGACGCACGTTGTACATCCTCGACGAGCCCACCACGGGCCTGCATTTTTACGACATCGACTTGCTACTGCATGTGCTGCATCGTCTGCGCGATCATGGCAACACGGTGGTGGTTATCGAACACAACCTCGATGTGATCAAGACCGCCGATTGGATCATCGATCTCGGCCCTGAAGGCGGCAGCGGCGGTGGCCGCATTCTGGTTGAAGGCACACCCGAGACGGTTGCCCAGCACGCCGAAAGTCATACGGCACGTTATCTGAAAACCGTGCTGGAACGATAAGGAACAAGGGGAACGATGGCGCCGCGCGAGCTTCTCCTTGGCAGTTTTCAAGTGGCATTGGCGGCGGCCGATCCGCTGAAGATCGTGGGCGCGCATTTGCCCGAGCCCCCCAAGGGCAGGACACTGGTGGTCGGCGCGGGCAAGGCGGCCGCATCGATGGCGCTGGCGGTCGAGCAACATTGGCCCGTCGGCGCGCCGCTCGACGGACTTGTCATCACGCGTTACCAGCATGGCCTGGAGACCCAGCGCATCACCGTGATCGAAGCAGGGCATCCGGTGCCCGATGAATCCGGTGAAAAAGCGGCGCAGGAAATTCTGCATCGCGTGAAGACGCTGACGGCCGATGATCTGCTGCTGGTATTGGTGTCCGGTGGCGGCTCCAGTTTGCTGACACTGCCTGCCGACGGCATCGCTATCGATGACATCCAGACGCTCACCCGGCAGCTACTGGCATCGGGCGCGCCGATTCAGGAAATGAACATCGTGCGCAAGCACTTGTCGGCAATGCAGGGCGGCCGACTAGCGGCATCGTGCCGCGCGCCAGTGCTGGCGCTGGTGATCTCAGATGTGACGGGTGACGATCCGACGCACATCGCATCGGGCCCATGCGCGCCGGATCCCAGCACCTATCGGGATGCGCTCGATGTCATTCATCGCCACGGCATCAACCCGCCGGCGGCCATTGCCGCGCATCTCGCGCGCGGGGCTGCGGGCAATCTTCCAGAAACGCCGAAACCGGGTGATCGTTTGTTCGCGCGCGTGGAAAACCGGGTGATTGCTACGGCGCAAGCATCGCTGCAGGCGGCGGCCGCGTATTTCAGGTCTCAAAATATTCCGGCGGCCGTGCTGGGCGATTCGGTCACCGGAGAAGCGCGCGACGTGGCCAAGGTGTACGGTGCGCTGGCACGCGAAGTACGACAACACAGTGCGCCGTGGCGTACGCCGGTGGCGTTGATCTCCGGCGGCGAATGCACAGTGACTGTAAAAGGCAATGGCCGCGGCGGACGTTGCGCGGAGTTCTTATTGTCGCTGGCGCTGGATCTCAATGGCGCCGATCACATACACGCGCTGGCGTGCGATACTGACGGGATCGACGGATCGGAGGACAATGCGGGCGCGCTGCTCACGCCCGACGCGCTGCACCGCGCCGCCGCCATGGGTATCAGTGCGGCAAAGCTGCTCGACGATAACGACGGATATAGCTTCTTTCAGGCTCTAGACAACCTCGTCGTCACCGGCCCGACGCGCACCAATGTGAATGATTTTCGCGTGCTGCTAGTTCTATAATACCATTTAAAAACATATGCTTATGTTAATAACATGGGTGCCGAGACAGAAGGCATAGACGTAAAAGGCATAGACGTAAAAAAGCCGGCCACAACAACCTGGCCGGCTTTGAGTCAGCGCAGTGCAGACACTACGCTGTAGCCTCCTCCTTCTTGGCCTGATCGACGGCGACACCCAACTCCGGGCGATCCACCAATTCTATGAACGCCATCGGCGCATTGTCGCCTTTGCGGAATCCAAACTTTAAGATACGCAAGTAGCCGCCGTTACGCTTGGCATAGCGTGGGCCGATTTCAGCAAACAGCTTGGTGACTATATCGCGATCACGCAGGCGATTGAACGCCAGCCGGCGATTCGCCAGCGTCGGCGTTTTTCCGAGCGTGATAATCGGCTCAACCACGCGGCGTAGTTCCTTGGCTTTGGGCAACGTGGTTTTAATCGCCTCGTGCTTAAGCAAAGAGTTCGTCATATTGCGCAGCATGGCCAAGCGATGGCTGCTGGTGCGGTTAAGTTTTCGTAATCCGTGACCGTGACGCATGATAATTCCTTGTTATTCCTGCGAGCCGCTGCTTAGAGTTTTTCCAACCCTGCAGGCGGCCAATTCTCCAGCTTCATGCCTAAGGTCAGGCCGCGCGAAGCAAGCACTTCTTTAATTTCATTGAGCGATTTGCGACCCAGGTTCGGCGTCTTCAGCAGCTCGGTTTCTGAACGCTGAATCAGATCGCCGATGTAATAGATATTTTCTGCTTTCAGACAGTTCGCCGAACGCACGGTAAGCTCAAGATCATCCACCGGGCGCAGCAACACAGGATCAACTTGCGTCGCGCGCTTTTCTTCGATCATCGCCGGTGTGCCGGTAAGATCAGCAAACACCGACAATTGCTCCACCATGATACGCGCCGCGTAACGCACAGCCTCTTCGGGATCGATGGCGCCGTTGGTTTCGATATCCATGATGAGCTTGTCGAGATCAGTGCGCTGTTCAACACGCGCCGATTCCACCGAGTAGCTCACGCGCCGCACCGGGCTGAATGAAGCGTCCAGCAGGATGTTGCCGACGGTACGGCCTTCTTCTTCGAGCGCCTTGCGGCTGGTCGCGGCAATAAATCCGCGGCCTTTTTCCACTTTGATCTGCAACTCCAGCTTGCCACCTGCGGCCAGACGCGCAATGACGTGATCCGGGTTGATGATTTCCACGTCGTGCATGGGCTCGATATCGCCGGCCGTCACCACGCCGTCGCCGGACTTTTTAAGGATCAGCGTCGCCTCATCGCGGTTGTGCAACTTCAATACCACGCCCTTGAGGTTGAGCAGAATATCGACGACATCCTCCTGCACGCCGTCAAGGGTCGAGTATTCGTGCAACACGCCGGAGATACTGACTTCCGTCGCGGCATAACCCGGCATGGACGACAGCAACGTGCGGCGCAAAGCGTTGCCAAGCGTGTGGCCGTAGCCGCGCTCGAACGGCTCCATGGTGAGCCGTGCATGATGCGTCGAAAGGTTCTGAACGTCGATGATACGAGGCCTCAGAAGTGCAGTGCTGGACATAGTAAGGGCGCCCCTTCGGTAAATTCGCTAGTACGTGATTACTTGGAGTAAAGCTCGACCACGAGCGATTCATTTATGCTCGACGGCAATTCAGAACGTTGCGGACGCGCTTTGAACGTGCCTTTCAATGCCTTGGTGTCAACCTCGACCCATTCCGCGCGACCGCGTGACTCAGCGGCTTCAGCAGCGGCTTTGATACGCAACTGCGCCTTGGAGGCTTCGGCAACTTCGACCACGTCACCCGGCTTGCACTGGAACGACGGAATATTGACGCGCTTGCCGTTGACCAATATGGAGTTGTGACGAACGACTTGCCGCGCTTCGGTACGCGAAGCGCCAAAACCCATGCGGAACGCCACGGTATCAAGACGGCATTCGAGCATCTGCAACAGCGCTTCGCCGGTCACACCTTTGCTCGCAGATGCCTTCGCGTAGAACAAGCGGAACTGGCGTTCAAGCATGCCGTAGATGCGGCGGATTTTCTGCTTTTCGCGCAACTGTACGCCATAGCCTGAAAGACGCGCCTGCTTCTGGCCGTGCTGTCCAGGCGGATAGTTTCGCCGTTCAATGGCGCATTTGTCGGTAAAACATTTTTCGCCCTTGAGGAACAACTTTTCGCCCTCACGACGGCACTGCCTGCACTTCGGATCGAGATTCCTTGCCACGGCGGGATCCCCTTAAACTCTGCGCTTTTTCGGAGGACGGCAGCCATTGTGCGGCACTGGCGTCACATCCGAAATGCTGGTGATTTTAAAACCCACGGCGTTCAGCGCGCGCACAGCAGACTCGCGGCCAGGCCCGGGGCCCTTGATACGAACTTCAAGATTCTTGACACCGCACTCCACCGCAAGCTTGCCGCATTGCTCAGCGGCGATCTGCGCGGCGAACGGCGTAGACTTGCGCGATCCTTTAAAGCCGTTACTGCCGGATGTCGCCCAAGCGAGCGCATTGCCCTGCCGGTCCGTTATCGTCACGATGGTGTTGTTGAATGACGCATGCACGTGGGCTATGCCCTCGGCGACATTCTTCTTGACCTTCTTGCGCACTCGCGTGCTTACTTTTGCCATATCGAATCGTTACCTCAAAAAACTTAAACGGCGGTTCCCGAATTAAACTGTCGTGCCTTTTTGCAGCTTGACCGCTGCCTTGCGCGGCCCCTTGCGCGTACGCGCATTGGTACGTGTGCGCTGTCCGCGGACCGGCAGACCTGCCCGATGCCGCTTGCCGCGCCACGTGCCCAGATCCATCAAGCGTTTGATGTTCATCGACACTTCGCGGCGCAGATCGCCTTCGGTCGCAACCTTCGCTACCTGCTCACGCAACTTGTCCATTTCGGTATCGGACAGATCTTTCATCTTGCGCGTGACCTCAATGCCTGCCGCCGTGCAAATCTTGCGCGCACGGCTGCGACCGACACCGTAAATCGCGGTTAACGCAATTTCAGCATGCTGATGATTCGGAATATTAACGCCACCAATACGGGCCATGCGATCGCTCCACTAAACTGGTTACTGAACGTGCAACCAAATTAAGTATATGTTTTTAAACAACAATTTACCTTATTAACCCTGCCGCTGCTTATGCCGCGGATCCTTGCAGATCACGCGCACAACGCGCTTACGCTTCACAACTTTGCAGTTGCGGCACATCCGTTTTACCGATGCCTGCACTTTCATTTTCCGGCTCCTGGCGTTTCCTGTTGCTACATCTACTTCTATGTTTACTTCACTTCGCGCGAAACACAATTCTGCCGCGCGTTAAATCATAAGGCGTCAATTCCACAGTGACTTTGTCCCCGGGCAGTATGCGGATGTAGTGCATACGCATCTTTCCGGAAATATCGCCCAAGACGACGTGGCCATTTTCAAGCTTCACTTTAAAGGTTGCATTCGGCAGGGTCTCTTCGATCTCTCCCTGCATCTGTATGGTTTCCTCTTTTGCCATTCTAGCGCGTCGGGAACATTCCACCTTTGAAGTTGGCTTTTTTCAACAGACTCTCGTACTGGTGCGACATGATGTAGGCTTGCACCTGTGACATGAAGTCCATTGTCACCACCACAATAATCAACAATGAGGTGCCGCCAAAATAAAACGGCACGCTCTTCCAAACAATCAGCATTTCCGGCAGCAAACACACTAGCGTGACGTATATCGCCCCCACCAATGTCAAGCGCAACGTGATCTTCTCAATATGCCGTGCCGTTTGATCGCCTGGCCGTATGCCGGGCACAAAGGCGCCGCTTTTCTTGAGATTTTCCGCTGTTTCCTTGGGATTAAACACCAGCGCAGTGTAGAAAAAACAGAAGAAAATGATCGCCGACGCATACAACAAGGTGTAAATCGGTTGCCCCGGATGCAGTGTCGCGGCCACGTCCTTCAACCATGTCAATCCCGAAGCACCTTCACCAAACCATCCCACAATAGTCGCCGGAAACAAAATAATCGACGACGCAAATATCGGCGGAATCACGCCAGACATGTTGAGCTTCAACGGCAGATGCGAACTTTGACCGCCGTACACCTTGCGTCCGACCTGTCGCTTCGCGTAATTGACCAGAATTTTCCGCTGTCCGCGCTCCACGAAACACACGAATGCGGTCACACCCACCACCAGCGCGCCGATGAACAGCACCACGGGGATCGACATCGCTCCCGTGCGCACCAGTTCCAGCGTGCCATGCACCGCCTGGGGAAAACCAGCCGCAATGCCGGCAAAAATAATCAGTGAAATACCGTTGCCTATGCCGCGCTCGGTAATTTGCTCGCCCAGCCACATCAAAAACATAGTTCCAGTGGTTAATGTCACCATCGCAGTGATTCGAAACACTAACCCGGGATCTACCACCAACCCACGCTGCGACTCCAACGAAATCGCAATCGCCATGCTCTGAAACAACGCCAGCCCGGCCGTGCCGTAACGGGTGTATTGCGTAATCTTGCGCCTACCGGATTCTCCCTCTTTCTTGAGCGCTTCCAGCGTGGGGGAGGCCACCGTCATCAACTGCATGATGATCGAAGCCGATATATACGGCATTATGCCCAGTGCAAACAGCGAAAACCGCGACAACGCAC
>CANIID010000030.1 GCA_947467315.1 Betaproteobacteria bacterium
CACCGAAGCAGCGTTTTCGATAGTGCGGCAGAACGACGCCACCGAAGTGACATTCTCCGCGCCGCGTGATGAAGCCGCCGCGATCGCGCGCATTGAAAAATTGTCGCAACCGTATGGCACCCGGCTGCATATCGAAACCGACCGCGTGCGTGCCGTCCCGGCGTGATCGGCACTGGGCTTGCCCTGTTTAAAAATTAAATAAATGTATTTAAAAACATATACTTACATAATATCTGCTGGACTGTTAAGCAGCAGCGTTGGCGCCGCTTTAGCCGCGGCGCCCTACCCCGCCAAATCCATCCGCATGGTTGTCGGTTTTCCGCCCGGCGGCGGCAACGACGCCATGGCGCGCTTGTTCGGGCAAAAGTATGCCGAGCGTTTTGGGCAATCGGTGGTAATCGACAATCGTCCCGGCGCGGGCGGCAATCTCGCGGCCGAACTGGTCGCTAAAACCGCGCCCGATGGCTACACGCTGCTGGTGATTTCCAGCAGTCATCCGATACAAGGCTTGCTGAAAAAACATTTGTCGTACGATCCGATCCGTGATTTCAGCAGTGTCGCGCAACTCGTGCATTACCGCTCGGTGATGGTGACGCATCCGGGTGTGGCCGTGTCGAACGTGCGCGAGCTGATCGCGCTCGCCAAGGCCAAGCCGGGGCAAATCAATTTTGCCTCGCCGGGCGCGGGCACCGGGGGCCATCTCGCCGGCGAGTTGTTTCGCTACGTCACCGGCGTGGCAATCATGCACATCCCCTACAAAGGCACCGGCCAAGCCACCACCGATCTCATGGGCGGACGCGTGCATCTGATGTTCACGCCCACCCTCGCCGTCGCGCAACACGTGCAGAGCGGTCGCCTGCGCGCGCTCGGTGTCACCAGCGCCAAGCGCTCGCGCGTGCTACCCGATTTGCCCACGCTCGCGGAAGCCGGCGCCACCGGTTACGAATTCGGCGCGTGGTACGGCATTCTCGCGCCCGCGCACCTGCCTGCGGGCATCGCCAGTCAGTTACAAGTGGAATCGCAACGCGCCCTGCAAACGCCTGATGTCAAAGCGCGTATCGACGCGGAAGACCTCGACCCCGCCACAGCCACGCCGGCGCAACTCGATGATATTCGCAAAGGCGAGTTGACCAAGTGGCGCAAAATTGTGAAGCAACTCGGCCTCACGTTTGAATAAACGTAGAGCAAAAATAAACCAATAAAAACATGAATTTACCGCTACACGGCATCCGCGTACTCGACCTCACCAACATCGTCGCCGGCCCGCTGGCCACCTATCAAATGGCGCTGATGGGCGCTGACGTCATCAAGATCGAAACACCGGGCACCGGCGATCTGTCGCGCAAGATGGGCGCGGATGCCACGCTGGCGAAACGCGGCATGGGCGTGTCGTACTGCGCGCTGAACGCGGGCAAAAAATCCATCACGCTCAATCTCAAGCACGACGAAGCCAAAGACATTTTTCGCAAGCTGGTAAAAAACGCCGATGTGGTGATGGAGAATTTTCGCCCCGGCGTGATGCAGCGGCTGGGGCTGGATTATCCGCATCTCAAAACGATCAACCCCGGTATCATCTATTGCTCGGTATCGGGTTTCGGGCAGGACGGCCCGCTGTCGCAACGCCCGGCGTATGACCAGATCGTGCAGGGCTTTTCCGGATTGATGAGTCTCACCGGCGACGAAAAAACCGCGCCGACGCGCGCGGGCTACATCGCCTGCGACGCGATGGGCGCGATGAGTGCCGCCTTCGCAGTGAGCGCGGCGCTGGTGCGCAAACTCAAAACCGGCGAAGGCGAATGCATCGACGTATCGCTGCTCGACGCCACACTCTCCACTATGGCGGGCTGGGTGGTGTCGAACTACCTTAATGCCGGCGCCGTGCCCAAACCCATGGGCAATGAAAATCACACCGCAGCCCCCTCCGGCACCTACCGCTGCGGCCAAGGCCAGCTCAATATCGTCAACAATGAAGAGCACCAGTTCCACGGCCTGTGCGACGTGGTGGGCCACTCCGAGTGGAAAACCGATGCGCGTTTTGCCGAGCGCCACACGCGCGTGTCCAATCGCGCGGTGCTGCGCGAGCTACTGGAACAAGCGCTCGCCGCCAAAACCGCCGCCGAATGGGAAGTGTTGTTTACCGATGCCGGCGTGCCCGCAGGCCCCGTGCTGACGGTGCCCGAAGTGCTCGCGCATCCGCAAGTCGCGCATCGCGACCTGATTAAAACGTTTGAAAACGCACTGGGCGATGGCCGCGATCTGTCGGTCGCCAAAAGCGGCTACCGCTTGAGCGGCCAACAGCCCAGCGTTGATACCCCGCCGCCCGTCCTGGGGGAACATACGGCGGAAACACTCGGCGGCCTGGGTTACGATGCCCTGGCGATTAAGGGGCTTGCGAGTCGCGGGGTCATCTGATCCTGTAAGCCTATTCCGTGCGGATGTTCGCTGCTTTCACGACCGTCATCCATTTGGCGATTTCCACTTTTAGCCAACTCGCAAACGCCTCGGACGAATTTCCTACCGGTTCACCGCCTTCAGCCGATAGCTGTTTCTTCACGTCGGGTTGCTGAACCAGGGCCGCAACTTCACGGTTGAGGAGCTGGATCAGCCGCTGCGGCGTCGCTTTCGGCGCGAGCAGCCCCTGCCATCCCACCATTTCGTAACCGGCCACGCCGTTCTCGGCGACCGTCGGAATCTCGGGCACTTGCGCGGAGCGCTTGAGGCTCGTCACCGCCACCGCGCGTAATTTCCCTGAACGCACGTGGGTCAGGGCCGAAGGCATGCTGGCGAAAGACAGATCAATGCGCCCGCCCATGAGATCGACCAGCATCGCTGGCGCCCCTTTGTACGGAATCATCGTCATCTTCACCTTGGCCGTCAGGTTGAACAACTCCGCCGCGAGCTGAGTGGCGCCGCCGATACTCGATGTGCCATAGTTGAGCGCAGCGGGCTTCGATTGCGCCAGTGCGACCAGCTCCTTGACCGTTTGCACGCGCAACGACGGACTGACCACCAGTATCATCGGCGCATAGGAAATGTGCGTAATCGGCGCAAGGTCATTAATCGAGTCATACGGCAGTTTCTTGTAGAGCGCGGGATTGACGCCAAAGCTGGTGGTGACCAGTACCAGTGTGTGGCCGTCGGACGGCGCCGACACGGTGATTTCCGCGGCAATGATGCCGCTCGCGCCGGGACGATTGTCCACCACGAACTGCTGTCCGAAACGTTTTCCCAAGGCGTCCGCGATGATGCGTCCGACAAAATCGGCGCTGCCGCCCGGCGTTTGCGCGACGATGAAGCGCACTGGGCGGCCGGGGTAGTTGTCGCGTGTCTGCGCATCCGCGGCGCAGGCGGCGACGGCACATGCGATACCGCAGGCGGCAAGGTGCAAATCAGTCATAACGATTCCTCTACGCGGCTTCATCGAATTGCGGTTGTCCGTTGCAGCAATCTGCGATAGTTTAGCGCCACACAAGGAGAAATAAACATGCCCGGCGTTCTGGAAGGAATACGTGTCATCGATTTTGGACAATACATCGCGGGCCCTATGGCGGCCATGCTGCTGGGCGACCATGGGGCGGACGTGATACGCGTCGATCCGCCGGGCGGGCCGCGTTGGAATACGCCGGCCAACGCCACCTGGAATCGCAACAAGCGCAGCATCGTCCTCGATCTGAAACAGGATGCCGACCGCGAAACCGCTCGACAACTGATCGCGGGTGCCGATGTGGTGATCGAAAATTTCCGCCCCGGCGTGATGGATCGGCTCGGCGTCGGCGCAACGGCCATGACAACCGCCAATCCACGCTTGGTCTACTGCTCGCTGCCGGGCTTCGGCGCGGATGATCCGCGTGCGCAGGTCAAGGCCTGGGAGGGCGTGGTGGGTGCGGCCACCGGCGCGTATCGTCCGGGGGGGCACGGCGACGACGACATTCAAGGCCGCCCGGTGTATACCGTGATCCCGTACGGCTCCGCCTATGCGGCCTTCTTGTGCGCGGTAACTGTCGCTATGGCGCTGAATGCGCGCTCACGTTCCGGCCTCGGTCAGCGCGTGGAGATTCCGCTGTTCGATGCCACCTTCACCGTGGTCGGCGCGCGCGGCCTGCTGGTCAACGGCAAGTCGGAAAAAGAACCGGAATTCAACTGGAGCCGGCAACTGCCGTGCAAAGATGGACGCTGGCTGATGTATGTGGCGAACAATAAAAAATTCGGCGCGTTCATCGAGAGCATCGGCATGGATAAATGGCGCGACGCCAAGCTGCCCGCGAAAGAACTCGCGCAAAAATTCGACGACGAAATGCGCGCCCGCACTGGCACGGAATGGGAGGACATCATCGCCGAGATCGGCTCCGAAGGCGTGATCTGTCATTCCAGCGCGGAATGGCTGCAACATCCGCAGGCGCTGCAATCAAAAATCATCGCCGACTATGACGACCCTGAACTGGGTCGTTTCCGCGGGCCGGGCATCAACACGCGCCTGTCGACCACGCCGGGCGCGGTGCGCCTGCCGCGCCCGAAGACGGATGCGCATCACGCGGAAATCCTGCACGAACTCGCAGCGCGTAAGTCCGCACCATCCACGGATGGCAGTGAAGTATTGCATTCGGCGCTGCAAGGCATGAAGGTGATCGATTTATGCATCGTGCTCGCCGGGCCCACTTGCGGGCGCACGCTCGCTGAATTCGGCGCCGATGTGATCAAGATCGACAGCCCGCACCGAAGCACCGTGCTGCGGCACAACGACATCAATCGCGCCAAGCGCAGTGTGCTCATCGACTTGAAAACCAAAGAAGGGCTGGAGATATTCTGGAAACTGGTGGATCAGGCCGACGTGGTGCTGCAAAACTTCCGCAGCGGCGTGGCCGAACAACTCGGTATCGATTACGAACGCGTGCGGGCACGCCGGCCGAATATCGTTTACGGCTCGATGAATACCTTCGGCCACATTGGTCCCTACGCCGGACGCCCCGGCCACGAGCAAATTGGCCAGGCAGTGTCGGGCATGCAAGTGCGTTATGGCTCGGGCAAACCCGCCACCGCGCCCTTTGCCGCGAACGACTACGGCACCGGCCTGATGGCTTGCTATGGGGTGGCGCTGGCGCTGTTGCACCGGCGCCGCACTGGACAAGGGCAGTTTGTCGATAGCGCCCTCGCCTATACCGCGACGATGCTGCAATCCGCGCTGTTGCAGAGTTATCCCGGCAAGCAGTGGGACGAGCCGCACGGCCAGGACGCCACCGGCAGCGGGCCGCTGAACCGGCTGTACCAAGCCAGTGACGGCTGGCTGTTCCTGGCGGCACGCGGGAACGAACTTGCGCAATGCGCGGGACTGGCGGATCTCACTGGTAAAAAGGATGCAGACTTGGAACTTGTGTTGGAAGAGCGCATGCGCAGCCGCAATGTTGCCGAATGGGTGGAGGTGCTGACCCAAGCCGGCATCGGCGCCCACCGCGTCGTACCCAGCCTCGTGCAGCTCATGACCGATCCGCTGGTGCAGGCACGAGGCCTAGCCGTCACCCGCGATCACGAAGGCTTCGGCCCCATCACCACCACCGCGCCCGGCGTGAAGCTCTCACGCACACCGATGGCTATCGGACGGCCAGCGGCAAAGCCGGGATCGGATATCGCCAGTGTGCTTGCGGACATCGGCATGGGTAGCGAGTTGAACCGATTGATCCGGGAAGGTGTCGTCGCCGTGGAGGGCGTGAAGGCCGGTTGCTGAGCATGCGTTTCTGCACACGGCTTACCTGGCGCGGAGACCTGCATCCCTGACGAGCTTGGATAACGCGGTGATCTGCTCACGTAGAATCTTGTCGTATTCATCCGGCGTACTGGGTGCGGGCGTGAGGCCGATGGCTTGCAACCGCTCTTTGACATCCGGCAAGTTGAGGACACGCGCAATCTCTTTGCTGATTTGATTGAGGATGGGGCGCGGCGTATGCGCCGGCGCCAGCATGCCGGACGATGATTCCGGCTTACGAAATTCGAGCAGCGTCTCCCCCAGCGTCGGCACGTCTGGCAATACCGGAGAACGGTGCGGTGTATTCACCGCCAGCGCCAGCAATCGGCCATCCCTGATAAACGGCAGCACGGGCGCCAGACCCGCGAAGCAATATTGCGTGCGCCCTGCCAGCGTTTCAATGACCACGTCCGCCCCGCCCTTGAAGGCCACATTCACCACTTTGATGCCGGCGGCCAGGCGAAATTTTTCGCCGTTCAAATGCGATGCGAGACCGGCGGCGCCGGAGGCATAGAGAATCTTGCCCGGTTGCGACTGCGCCAGCGCGATCAGCTCCTTCACCGACTTGACGCCCCATGCCGGCGCCGCCGCCAGTGCTTGTGTGGTAAACCCGACCTGGGCCACGCCGGCGAAATCCTTGAGCGGATCGTACGGCAGGTTGGTCGACAGCGCCGCGCTGATGGCAAAGCTGGTCAGCAACAACAGCGTGTGGCCGTCCGGCGTGGCCTTGGCGACCATGCTCGCCGCGATCACGCCACCCGCGCCCGTGCGGTTCTCGATCACCACCGGCTGCCCCCAACTCTCGCTCAATTTCTGACCGATCAGGCGCGCGATGGTGTCCGTCTGCGCACCCGCGCCGAGCCCCACCACCAGCCGCACGGGTTTCGCCGGAAAGGGTTGCGCAAGCGCAGGCACAGCCGCGCCAGAAAATAGTACGGACAACACATACCGCGAATTGCGTTGCATACCCAACATACGCACCACCTTTCGACTAACTGACGATCACCGCCTTGCCGATAACCGCGCGATCAATCACCGCCTGCAGCGCCTCGGCGGTCTGATCGAGGCGGAAGCGATGCGAAATGCGCGGCTTGAGTTTGCCTTGTCCCGCCAGATCCACCAGCGTTTTCATATTGGCAATGGCGAGCGCCGGATTGGATTCCATCAGCCCGCCGATGCGCACGCCGATGGCGTCGATGCCCTTGATCAGCAGATAATTACTGCGGATGCTGGTGGGGCCGCCACCGAGAAAGCCGAGGATCAGCAGCCGTCCGCCCCAGGCGAGACAGCGCAGCGATTCATCCGCCACCTTGTCGCCGATGGGGTCATAGACGATATCCACGCCGCGGCCGCCGGTGAGCGCCTTTACTTGATCCACGAACCCGCTGCGGTAATCGATGGCGTGATCCGCGCCTTCTTCCAGGCACGCGCTACGCTTCGCGTCGGTGCTGGCGGTAGCGATCACCTTCGCGCCGAAGAGTTTCGCGATGTGTATGGCAGCGATGCCGATGCCGCCCGCCGCGCCATGCACCAGCACCCATTCGCCTGCAACCATGCGCCCGCGCTGCAACAGCGCGTGGTAGGCCGTGGCGTAGGCACTGCGGAACACGCCGGCGTGTTCCAGGCTCATCCCTTCCGGGATTTTGTCGCACATCGCCGCGGGCGCGTTGCCGATTTCCGCGCAAGCGCCCAGTTTGTGGCGGCTCATGACGCGATCACCCACCTGAAAATCAATCACGCCCGCGCCAACCGCGATGACGACACCAGCGGCTTCCCCGCCGGGAATGAATGGCGGCTCTGGCCGGAATTGATATTTCCCCGCGAGCATCAGCACATCGACGTACTGCACGCCGCGCGCGCCGATGCGCACCTGAATCTCACCCGCTGCGGGCGATGCCGGATCAGGCACATCCCGTAACGCCAGCACTTCCGGCCCGCCAAAGGCCTCACACACCATTGCTTTCATCAAGACTCCTCTATCCTTTCCACGTAAACGGAAACAGTTGCTGCCGCACGAAACCATCCGGCATGTAACCGCCAAGCAAACCGTATTTCTCCGGGAAACGCCGGTCGGTTTTTACCGCCGTGCCGAACAGGTAATCGAGAAACGCGTAGTGCGCGGCGTAATTGCGGTCGAGCGCCTCACGATCCGAGCTGTGATGCCAGTGGTGAAAATCCGGCGTGACAATCACGTACTTCAACGGCCCCCATGGCAGACTCACATTGGCGTGATTAAAGACCGCTTGGAACCCGACAATAATGATGTAAATATCCATCACTTCTTTGGAGAAGCCAAGCACGAATATTGCGCCCAGCACCAGCACCCGTGTAAAGATCAGCTCCAGCATGTGCTGGCGCGAGCCGGCCATCCAATCCATGTATGGCGCGCTGTGATGCACGGCGTGAAAGCGCCACAGAAACGGCACTTCGTGATACGCGCGATGCGTCCAGTACTGCACCATATCCGCCACCAGTACGATCAACAGCAGTTCCACCACGAACGGCAGCGCCTGCACCCAAGCATGCAAGGGCGCATAAGCTGCCCAACCCAGCACGCGATGAATCAGAAAATTAACGATCAGCAGGATCAAGCCGACGAGAAAATGATTCACCGCAAAGTGCGTGAAATCGGTCTGCCACTCCGGCCGGAATACCGGCTGCTTTTTGTACAGCGGAAAGAGCTTTTCGATCACCACGAAAATCAGCGTGGAGCCCAGCAAATCCAGCACAAACCAATCCAGGCCGATATACGGCGTACCATCGCGGAAATCCCCCACCGGCACCTTATGTCCGCCCAGCGCAAAGGCCACGATTACCATCAACAGCGCGACCGCGCTCAACGAGCGCGTGCGCCGAAAGAAAATCATATTGGCGACCGCCAATCCGGCAGCCACGATCAGACAACCCAATAAAACGTGCCGCAGCAAATCCACGGAATACTGTTTGCGCAATTCCGGCGTGGTCAGATATTCGGGAAAGTGAAACGCCGCCACGCCCAGCAGACACAACAACGCCAGCGTAAATGCCATCACACTGGATACCTGGCCGGTGCCCAAGCGCATTTCGCCAGATTGCTGAAAGAATTTTCGGAAGCGATTCATAATATTCATAATGTTTTTTCCCTCAAGAAAGGCCTGGTTCAGCACGCAATCGCAATGCCTGTTTACAGTTTAAGCTGCGTTCCCAATTCGATCACGCGATCCGGCGGCAACTTGAAATACTCCGCCGCAGATGGCGCGTTGCGCTGCATCCAGCGAAACACTTCACGCCGCCAGGTAAACAAGCCCCGGTGTTCAGCGCGCGCAATGGTTGATTTGCCGAGGAAAAAAGTCGTTTCCTCCAGCTCAAGTCGCAGTCCGCGCTGGCCCAGCAATTTAAGCACATGCAGGGCGTCCGGATCTTCCATGAATCCGTAGCGTACCACGACTTGATAAATGCTTTGCGGCACCAGCACATCGACCTCGATGCGTTCCTCGTCGTCCACCTGCGGCACATCCTCGGTGGTCATGGTCAGAAATATCACACGCTCATGCATCACTTTATTGTGCTTGAGATTGTGCAGCAGCGTGACGGGCACCACCTGGGTGTTGGCCGAAAAAAACACCGCCGTGCCCGACACGCGCGTCACCGATCCCAGGTGCTCGCAAAACCCTTTGAGCGGCACATTTTTGCCGGCTTCATTGGCGGTTAACACCTCGGCGCCGCGCTTCCAGGTGGTTAACAAGGTAAAAATGGTCAGCCCGCAAAATATGGGGAACCAGCCGCCGGCAGCGATTTTAGTCGTGTTCGATGCAAAGAACAGCAATTCCACCAGAAACACCACCAGCAAGACGCTCACGACGACTACCTTCGCGCGGCCTTTCATTGCGATTACCACCAGCGCGACCAGCGCCGTCTCCAGTGCCATGGTGGCAGACACTGCAATGCCGTACGCGGCCGCAAGATGCGTTGATGATCCGAAGCCCACCACCAGCAACAACACTAACGCCAGCATCAGCCAGTTCAACCGGCCGATGTAAATCTGCCCGCGCTCGGTTTCGGAGGTGTGCGTCACCGGAATCCGCGGCAGAAAGCCCAGACGCGACGCCTGCTGCGTCACAGAAAAGGCGCCGGAAATCGTCGCCTGCGATGCAATCACGGTGGCGATAGTCGCCAAAGCCACCAACGGCAGCAGCAGCTCTGGCGGCGCCAACAGATAAAACGGATTTTTCACCGCGGCGGGATCGCGCAACACCAGCGCGCCCTGCCCCAGATAATTCAGCATCAACGCCGGCAGCACCAAACCGAACCATGCAATGCGGATCGGCGCGCGGCCAAAATGGCCCATATCCGCGTAGAGCGCTTCGCCACCTGTCAAGGCGAGAAACACCGAACCCAGCGCGATAAACGCCAAGCCAGGTGAATGGATTGCGAAGCGCACTGCGTAACCCGGATCAAGCGCCTTCAGGATGGCCGGGGTCTGCAAAATACTCATCACGCCCAAGCCGCCGATGATAAAAAACCAGATCATCGTCACCGGCCCGAACAGGCGGCCGATTTTTCCGGTGCCATAGGGTTGCAGCGCAAACACGCCGACGAGTATTGCAAGGGTTGCGGGCACGATCCAGCGCTCCAGCGCGGGCGTGGCCACAGAAATCCCCTCAACGGCAGAGAGTACTGATATCGCTGGCGTGATGACCGCGTCACCGTAGAACAACGACGCCGCGAACACCGCAATCACCGTCGCCACCTGCGACAGCCTACGGTTCTTGCGAAACAACTGCGACGCCAGCGCCAGCAACGCCAGCACACCGCCTTCGCCCTTATTATCAAAGCGCAAAACGAAAGTGACGTATTTCACCGACACGATCAGCATCACCGCCCAGAAAATCAGCGACAGCACACCGAACACATTGGCTTCGCTCAACGGCAGCGCGTGCTGGCCGCCAAAGGCTTCTTTGAAGGCATATAGCGGACTGGTGCCGATGTCGCCGAATACCACGCCCAATGCGCCCAGGGACAGTGCCGCCAACCTGTGATCGTGGCTTGATTGGCCGCGCACCTCATTTTCCTTCACGTCGTAACACCTCTTTTTTGCTGCAATGCCGCAATCCCGACTGTACTACGCTTGCGTCTCTGACGGACACCAACGTCTGGCATGTGGTCTTCGGACCAGGATTGTGATTGCCAAGTGCCCGCACGCTTGCCTACACTTGCAACCAACGTAGACGTGCCGCACCTTAAAAAACGTTTTATTCTTTAATAACAGATAGTTAGAGTGACATGCTTTTCTTTGACCCACCCAATCTCATAGAAACCACGCTCTTCAGCAGTGTGCCCGATCATTTCCGCAAACCCAAAGGCACGATGTCCAACAGTGTCGGCGTGGGCAAAAAGAAAGAGTCGCGCGATTGTTTTCTCGAAGGCCCGTCGTTCGACCGTGCGGGGAATTTGTATGTGGTCGATATTCCATTCGGCCGCATCTTCAAGATTTCGCCTGCCGGCGCTTGGTCACTGGCGTGCGAATACGACGGCGAGCCCAACGGTTTGAAAATCCACAAAGACGGTCGCATTTTTGTCGCCGACCGCAAGCATGGCTTGATGGTGCTCGACGCCCCCAGCGGCAAAATCGAAACGCTGATCGAGGGCGCGTCAAAAGAGCGCTTCAAAGGCCTGAACGATCTGGTGTTCGCCTCCAACGGTGATTTGTATTTCACCGATCAAGGGCAAACCGGCTTGCACGATCCGAGCGGGCGTGTGTTCCGCTACAGCGCGGATGGCAAGCTCGATTGCCTGATCGACACCGTGCCTAGTCCGAACGGCATTGTGATGAGCCCCAAGGAAAAAGCGCTCTACGTCGCGGTGACGCGCGCCAATGCGATATGGGTGATGCCGTTCGACGAGGATGACAAGGTCTCCAAGGCCGGCATTTTTGTGCAGTTGCCCTCCGCCGGGCCGGACGGCCTGGCGATGGATGAAAAAGGCAATCTCGCCGTGGCGCATCCCGGCACCGGGTTGGTGTGGCTCTATGACCGCCGCGGCGCGCCGGTGTGTCAGATCACCTCATGCAAAGGCAGCATGACGGTGAACATGGCGTATGGTGTGAATGGTGGGGCGGACAACAAAACGCTCTACATTCTCGAATCGCGCAGCGGCAGCATCCTCACCGCGCAGATGCCGGTGGCAGGCAAGCCGATGTATTCACACCAATAATTTTGGCGCCTGCGCTAAGTCCGCGGATACTGCTGGTAAAACCGCTGCACGGCTTCGCCGCTGCCGCAGATATATACCGCGTCGCCAGGCTGGATGGTAAACGCCGCGCCAAATTCAACTTGTAGCGTAGCGCCCCGTTCGGCCGCGACCACGCTGCATCCCGTCTGTTCACGCAAATCCTGTTGTTTCGGATGGTGATTTTCCAGGCCGCGCATCGACACTTTGACCACCGGCGAATCGGTATTCACCGCGACCGATTACTTGCCCAGCAAACGCAGGGCAAGTCATTGTCCCGACACCTGACTGATCGACAGCGCAAAGTCGGCGCCCGCGCCGAGCACATGCCGCGGCGTATACGCGCCGCTGGCGCCCACCAGTACCATGCGCTGACGGTGGTACGAGTCTTCAACCAGCGCGAGGATTTCGCCGGTGTATCCGAGCTGGCGCGCCGCCAATATGGTGGCGGCGTTATGGTCATCGCTGCCGTCGTCAAAGATCACCACAAGATCCGTCGCGTGGATCGCCTCGTTCGACAAATTCGTTTCGAAGCGCTCTTCAAGCACCGGAATCAAAAAGATCGGCAACACCATGAAGATCAGCGTCACGCCCAGAAATTGCGCGGCGTGCCCTCGAAATAATTCATGCCAAGCATGTAGAGCAGTGATAGCGTGAGCAAGAGTAATATCAGCACGCCAACCAGAACGAAAAATCGTTTATGTGCTCGCAACATAACTACGTGTAATTCCGAATGGATGATGACCACAGCTGCGTTTCGCGAAAAACCGCTGCTGTAGCACCGTGCAATTGCACGAAGGTCTGCGCATTCGCACATTGCTGGTACAGCGCGCATCCCTGATGGGATAGCAGGTTTGCACGTGCTGGCAATACAAAACAACATGGATCAGCCTAGATCTTGTAATTTTCGAACAGTCTAGTTCATCACACCGAATGGATTCCAGTGTGGACAATGAGTAGGATGGCCCCTTGAACAAGAATCGCCTGATTAACGCTTCTTCCGCGCTACCTGACGAGCCGCGCCACGGCATCGCACAGTTCCTCCACGATATTGGGCTTATTGATCAGCTCGCGCACGCCGGCGTCCAGCGTATGCGCGCGCAATTCGTCGGTGAAATAACCCGACGCCATCGCCACCGGCAGATCGGCACGGATATTTTTCAGTTCCCGCGCCAAGGCCAATCCAGAAATTCCCGGCATGTTGTAGTCGGTCACCACCAAATCGAATTTCATGGGGTCTGCGCGAACCGCCGCAAGCGCCTCGTGCGGATCCGTATAGCTGCTGACGCGATAGCCTTGACGCTGTAACAGGCTCGTGATCACGAATACCAGCGCCTCATCGTCGTCCACATACAATACCTGCTTGCCTTTTCCCTGCGTCTGAAACGCGTCACCACCGCGGCCGTCGCGCGGCGCTTGCTGCTCCGGCTCATCGTCATCCGGCGACACGACTTCGGCGGCGGGAAAGTAGATGCGAAACGTCGTGCCCTCGTTCGGAATACTTGCGACTTCAATGCTCGCTTCGTGCGCCTGCACGATGCCATGCACTACGGCCAGCCCCAGGCCCGTGCCCTTGCCTACACCTTTGGTCGTAAAAAACGGCTCGAAAATCCGCCGTTGCGTTGCTTGGTCCATACCGGCGCCGTTGTCGCGCACCGTCAGACACGCATAGCGGCCCGGAAGCAGATTTCCTAACCTATGAGTCGTATGTGCCATCTGCGCCGCGCCGGGCGTATGATCGTAGGCTTGCAGCTGAATTTCCACTTCGCCGGGCCGCACCTGCCCTTCAAGGGCATGCCACGCATTGGTGCATAAGTTGACCAAGACCTGCGCAATCTGTGTGCCATCAGCCATTACCCGCGGCGTATCCGGCGCGCAGCCGTGGCTCACGCGAATGCCCGCAGGCTGCGTCGCGCGCAGCAAGCGCATTGTTTCTTCCAACACTGGCGCCAGCACGATACGTTTGCGCTCCAGCACCTGACGGCGCCCGAACGCAAGAATTTGCTGCACCAGGGCCTTGGCACGGCTTCCAGCCTTGGCTATCTCATCAAGACTGTGCTGCGCGGGATGACCGGCTCCGACGTCCTGACGCGCCAGTTCCAGGTTGCCCATGACCGCCGCCAGCGCGTTGTTAAAATCGTGCGCGATGCCCCCCCGCCAGCGTTCCCAGCGCCTCCATTTTTTGCGACTCGCGCAACTGCGCCTCGAGTGTTGTACGCTCGGTGATATCCTGCGTGGTACCAATGGCGCGTAGCGGTTTACCGTCGGCGTCGCACTCGAATTCCGCCCGTTGCCGAACCCAGCGCATGGACTGCCCAACGACGATGCGGTGTTCGATATCGATAGCAGCGCCGCCCTTGAGCGCTCCGCGCCACGAGCAGTCCGCTGCATCGCGGTCCTCTGGATGAACGCACATGCGGTAGCTCTTGAAGCTGCCGGTCTTGCGTTTGCGAAGACCAAAAATACGGCAAGCCTCCTCGGACAACGTTATCTTGTCGGCGCGAAGATCATATACCCAGCTTCCCACATTCGCGACAGCCTGCGCGCGGTTCAGGTTGGCTTCGATAAGCTGGAGCTCGGCCGTGCGTTGAGCAAGCTCGTCGCCGAGTTTGCGCACTTCCGTGAGGCGGTTGCAATACGAGCGTACAATAAACGTAATCAGGACGCCTGTGCACAGAAAGACGCTAGCCTGAACAACCCAGCGCATCATCAGAGGCGTCGGCGGCGCGGCGGGCAGAATTCCCCACAACTCGGCGGCCACAAGGCCCAAGGTCACTACCGTTGTCAGCACCGCGACGACGACAGCCGTTTGCGTGCTGACCAGCCAACCAATTAACAGAATAGTCAGAGGGTAGATGATGATAGACGTTCCATTCACCCCGACAAAAAAAATGGAGATAACAGTAACGTATCCCCACGTCCCAAGACCCAGAACTGCGACAGTGGCCTGAATCCTTCCGTGCGAAAGCATAAACCACGCCGCCAGCGCGATCAGCACTAAAACAAGACCCGCAAGAGCCCGTCCCGTCTGAGCCGGGGCGAACATGAAAAGAAAAATCTCGAATGCGGTAATCCCGATCAGAATGAATACAATGCCAATTTTCAAAAATGAAATTGAGGGTTCCCACAAAAGGGGATTGTCAATGGAAGTGCTGGGCTCCGCGAGCCTGGGGTTAACTGGAGTAGTCATTCATCGATCCTTGCCCACACCGATCAAGAGCAAGCCCACACCCAGTAACACTACCGCCGCACTACCCTGGCCGGGGAAGGCTTCCTGCCTGATAAGAAACGCGCTCATCAGAAACAGGTTCTGCTTGATGCCGCCCATGGCAATCGATGTAGAACTGAACCACCCAATCGTTCGCGGGTGCGGACGAGGCGGCGCGTCTGCTTCAGTATTATCTTGTGCCCGCGTGGCATTGAGCATGATCTGCCTTCCATGTAGGTATATGGACTACCGCAAAAAATCACCGGTGCAGCGTGAACTGCAAGTAGTAATTGGCGGGGTTGAGGCCGATCAGATCAAAACCGGGCTGCAGGGGCGGGGCAGCCGAAACCAGTGGTTTGCCGTATCGCTAGGGAGCTTTAGGGAGCCTTTTAGTAGCCTATCGAAAAGAGTGTTCATCCGCAAGCCCACTGAATTTACAGACACCGGCGGATCGGCATCGCTGCCACTACGTCACAGCCCAAGTACGCGTAGATCGCAATGCCAGTGGCGAACTAGCGGTGTTTCACGGACCACGCAAGTTGGCTGACTCCAAACCCGTAGGGAAAGCCATAGCCCGGAACTTGAAACAGGCTGTCTGAACCGTCCGTCAGACGTGCCGTCGAGACCGCTAAACGCTCTTAACAGAAAAAGCGGACAGATCATGTGCTACAGAACCGACCAGTCTAAAAACCCGTGACAGCGCTTGCCCTCGGCGCCCCGTGGCCCGCGGAGGGTGTCCTCGATTTTGTGTAATCGGTCTTGCAATTTACACGCGATAAGGCATTATCGATTCAGAATATTTCTTGAACTGAGCCGATGCACGCCACACTGCAACCTGTTCTGGTGCTACTCGCCACCGCCGTGCTGGTGGTGGTGGTGTTTCGCCATCTCAAACTGCCGCCGCTCTTGGGTTACCTGATCGTCGGCGCGGCCATCGGCCCGCACGCGTTCGGCTGGGTGCGTGAAACAGAGCAGGTGCATGACCTCGCCGAAATCGGCGTGGTGTTCCTGATGTTCAGCATCGGCCTTGAGTTCAGCCTATCTAAACTGCGCACCATGCGCCGCACCGTGCTGGGCCTCGGCTCGGCGCAGGTGGCGATCACCCTGCTGGTGGTGATGGGCGTGGCATTGCTGCTTGGCCTGCCGTGGCAGGGCGCGCTGGTGCTGGGCGGTGCGCTGGCCATGTCATCGACCGCAATCCTCGCCAAGCTGCTGGCGGAGCGTTTCGAGCTGGATTCCGAGCATGGCCGTCAAATCATCGGCATTTTGTTGTTTCAGGATATCGCCGTGGTGCCGCTGCTGATCGTCATCCCTGCCCTCGCCGCGCCCGCCGCCGACCTGGCAACCAGCATTGGATGGGCATTGCTCAAAGCCGCGGCGGTGCTGACGCTGCTGCTGTTCGCCGGGCAGCGCCTGATGCGCCTGTGGTTTCACGTGGTGGCTCGGGCAAAATCCTCAGAATTGTTCGTGCTGAATGTGCTGCTGATCACGCTGGGCGTGGCCTACATCACCGAACTCGCCGGCCTGTCGCTGGCGCTGGGTGCTTTCATCGCCGGCGTGCTGATTTCAGAGACCGAATATCGCTACCAGGTCGAGGAAGACATCAAGCCGTTTCGCGACGTGTTGCTGGGGCTGTTTTTTGTCACCATTGGCATGCTGCTCGACATTCGTGTCGTGGTGCAGAATGCCTGGGTATGCGTGATCCTGGTGGCGCTGGTGGTGGCGAAGACTTTCCTGATCTTCGGCATTGCGCGTCTGTTCGGCACGGCGACCGGCGTGGCGCTGCGCACCGGTCTGGCACTGGGCGCGTGCGGCGAATTCGGTTTTGTGCTGCTCGCCAACGCCAATAACGCGCGCCTTATCAGCCCGGAATTTCTGCAACCTGTGCTGGCGGCGATGGTGCTGTCGATGCTGGCGGCGCCGTTTATTATCCAGCGCTCCGAGGCCATCGTGCGGCGCCTGAACGCCAACGAGTGGATGCTGCGCGCGATGCAGATTCACACCATCGCCGTGCAGTCGATGGCCGCCAACGACCATGTGCTGATCTGCGGCTACGGGCGCAACGGGCAAAGCCTCGCGCGCTGTCTGGAACAGGAAAAAGTGCCGGTGATCGCGCTCGATCTCGATCCGGAACGCATCCGCGAAGCCACCGCCGCCGGCGAGCGCGTGGTGTTCGGCGATGCCGCGCGGCGCGAAGTGCTCTCGGCGGCGGGATTGATGCGCGCTCGCGCGCTGGTGATCACCTACGCGGATACACACTCGGCGTTACGCATCCTCGCCCATGTGCAGGCGCTGCGCCCCGGCCTGCCCGTGATCGTGCGCACGCACGACGAAACCGACATCGAAAAACTCAAGGCCGCGGGCGCCGCCGAAGTGGTGGCGGAAATCCTCGAAGGCAGCCTGATGCTCGCCTCCACCACGCTGATGCTGATTGGCACGCCGCTTAACCGCGTGCTGCGGCGCATCCGCGACACCCGCGAGCAGCATTACGCGCTGTTTCGCGGCTTTTTTCGCGGCATCACCGACACGCGCGACGACGAAGCGCACGCACTGCATCCGCGCCTGCATTCGGTGCTGGTCACCCAGGGCGCAGCAGCCATCGGCAAGCCTATATCCGCGCTGGACTTGGCCGCGCTGCACGTTGAAATCAGCGCCGTGCGCCGCCGCAATGTCAGAACCCTGGAGCCGGGGCCGGATACCGTGATCGAAGCTGGCGACGTGGTGGTGATGCTGGGCACTGAAGAAGGCGTGGCGGCGGCGGAGATCAAGTTGATGCAGGGGTAGCGCCGAACGCGCGGTGTATAGTGCGCACATGCGCGGCCCACACACTCCCAAGGGCATAAAAAATGTGTTTAAAAACATATACTTACTTCAATAGTGCCATTGACCATTCCGTGCGGAGCAATCCATGAACCTCGATCGAGTCACCTCCGGCAACGATGTCCCCAACGACGTCAACGTGATCATCGAAATTCCGATGAATGCGCCGCCGATCAAATATGAAGTCAACAAGGAAACCGGCGCGATGTTTGTCGACCGATTCATGTCCACCGCGATGCACTACCCGTGCAACTACGGCTACGTGCCGCGCACACTGGCAGGCGACGGCGATCCGGTGGACGTGCTGGTGCTCTCCCCCGTGCCGCTCATCACGGGCGTAGTGGTGCGCTGCCGACCGGTGGGCATGCTGAAAATGGAAGACGATGCCGGCGACGACACCAAAGTGCTCGCCGTGCCGATCGACAAACTCACGCCGCTCTATCGCGCGATTACCAATCCGCGTGATCTGCCCGAAGCCACCACCGCGCAAATCACGCATTTTTTTCAGCATTACAAAGACCTGGAGCCCGGCAAGTGGGTCAAAGTCATCGGCTGGATGGGACCGGAAGAAGCCAAGACGGAAATTCTCGCCGGCATCAAGCGCTACAAGAGTGCGAAGACCAAGCCCAAGTTCTAAACCCCGCACAGCACATCTTGGAGATAAAATACCAAGTATATGATTTAATTAAGTATTTTTTTGATGATCTTACGCCTACCGATTGAACTCCCGCGCGCGGTACTGTGTGTCAATTGCGCAGTAGTGCCCCTTCAGTGCAGCCCTATTGATTTGACCGCAACGGTAACACTGCTCGCAGGATCGTAAGGCCAATAACAGCAGCGGCCAAAGAACCCAGCAGCACGCCCAGCCGTGTTTGCACCACGTATTCACTGCCCGCGCCCTCAAAAGCAAGCCCGGCAATAAACAAGCTCATGGTGAAGCCGATGCCACATAACACCGCCACACCAAACATCGCACGCCAATCGGCGCCTTCCGGCAAGCGCGCGAATCCGAATTGCACCACCAGCCACGACGCGGCAAACACGCCGATGGTTTTGCCCACCAGCAGGCCTGCGGCAATGCCCAGCGGCACCGGCGCGATAAGCGTAGCCAGCCCAACGCCATGCAGCGAAACACCCGCGTTGGCAAAGGCGAACAACGGCAGAATCGCAAATACCACCAGCGGACGTAAGTCTTGCTCCAAGCGCCGTAGCAGTGATTGCGATCCGTCACCATTGCTCCACAGCGGAATAAAGAATGCCAGCGCAACGCCGGCCAGTGTTGCGTGTACCCCCGACTTCAGCACCGACACCCACAGCACCAGCCCGACGAATAGATAAGGCGCAAGCCGTACCACGTTTGAACGGTTAAGCGTAAACAACGCAACCAGCGCCACGGCAGCGACCGCCAATGAAGCCGGCGCGAGATCACCGGCGTAGAACAGCGCGATGATCACAATGGCGCCGAGGTCGTCGAGTATCGCCAAGGTAAGCAGAAACATCTTCAAACCCACCGGCACGCGCTTGCCCAACAGCGACAGCACACCCAGTGCAAAAGCAATATCCGTCGCCGCTGGTATGGCCCAGCCCGCCAGCGCCACCGGATCACCGACGTTGATCGCGGCGTAAATGGCCGCCGGCACCGCCATGCCTCCCACTGCAGCAAACGCCGGCAACATCACTTGTCGGACTTCGGATAACTCTCCCTCGACCACCTCGCGCTTGATCTCCAGGCCCACCAGGAAAAAGAACAACGCCATCAAACCGTCGTTGATCCAAAGCAATAGCGGTTTAGCGATGTGCAAAGTACCTGCCCGCACCTCGACCGGCGTATCGAGAAAAGCATCGTACAGAAAGGCAAGCGGTGAGTTGGCAAGCGCTAGCGCCGCCACGGCAGCCAGCGCAAGCAGCACACCACCGGCGGATTCGTGCGCAACGAACGCGCGCAGCGTGCGGATCAATCGCATGGACCTTCCTTGCGTAACCATGGGTAGTGCGTTCGAGTCTGCATGATTGTCCATCAACACGCCATCTCGATCGGCTGTGGCACCCTCAATCGAGGGTGTTCATGCAACAAATCGCGACCAAAGCCGCATGGCCTCGACGATGACAATCACCAACCAGACCCCGATGCTGATGCCAGCCGCGGCCGCGGCGATGTCCTTGATAATGCGAATCTTTTCGTTGTGTCGTTCCTCGACGAAGTCGCACAAGGCCTCGATGGCGCTGTTGAGCATTTCGGCGATCAGCACCAGCGCGGTCGCCAGCAGAATCAGCAGCACGTCCAGCCATTGCCGCACCCAGAACGCCGCAATGAGCAGCACGGCGGAGAGCACAAGCTTGTACGCGACGCTGAAATCGTACAGCGCAGCAAAGCGCAGCCCGGACCAGATGACGCGCAGCTTGCGGATGGGGTGGTAGCCGGGCTCGCCGGTACCGAGGAACTTGTTACGCATGCAGTTGTTGCTCCTGTGTTTGATCCTGTTCTTCATCCTGCAGCGCGAAGGCGTAGCACCACAACGCGGCCGCAGCCACGCCCGCCAGCACGTCACTCGGGAAATGCACCAGCAGATAGACTCGTGATAGGCCTACGAGCAGGATCGTGGTCGCGGCTACCATAAGCCACAAACGGCGTTGCACCGGCGGCGCCAATAGCCACACTAATGTCAGCGAGAAGGCGGTAATCTGCATCGCATGGCCGCTCGGAAACGACGGATCAGTAGGCATCGCAACCAGCGATTCGATCTCTGCTGGCCGTTCGCGCCCGACCAAACGCTTGGTGACGTAGCTGAGCACGACGGCACCGCCGAAAGCCACGGCGAAGCGCGCTGCAAGCGCCGTCCGTCCGCGCACGGCGAGGCCGGCAATCAACGCAAGCGCCAGCGGCAGCAGCAGCCACAGCGAGCCGAGCCAGGTAACCGTGGCGAACAGCGCGTCAAGCGCGGGGCCGCGTTGCTCGGCAAACCAGTCGAGCGCACGCAAATCCCATGGTCGCGGCGCGCAATCACTGCCGCTACAGACGATGGCGGCAACGGCAGCAAGCGTCAAAACCGCGCCTGTAGCAGGCAACAGGCAGGCGACGTTAATCATCACAGCGCGCTATGAACCGCGTACCAGCGCCAGGATTTGACTGACATCTATCGTGCCTGATTTTTGTTGGATCTGCGATGCGTATTGCGTCTGCAACTGCTTGGCCGGGCCCAGTAGATTACTGAAACTCTCCTTGAGCACGGCGGTGCTCATTTGCCGCCCTCCTGCGTAGTAGCGCTTGGCGATCTGTCCCAGCGCGTAGGTCGTGGCAAACGAGAACGCAGCGCCGGTGGCCGCGCGACCGATGCCGCCGACCGTCTTGCCCGCCACTTTGCCGAGCAGGCCGCCCAGCAGTTTGCGGCCGATCTGTTCCAGATATTGCGAGGTGAGGCCCACACCCACAGTCGCGAGAAATTCCTTGATGTGACTTTTGTCGAGCGTGTGGCCGTAGGCGCCGCCGATGCGATACACCATCTTGATCTGGAGCGGAATAATCGCCATCGATGCCCACGATTGCGGCAACAGTTCCAGCGCACCGTTCAGAATCGAGTAGTTCAGAATGGACTGGTCGAGTTCGGCGTCGCGCACACCCGGTATCGCGGCGGCCGACATCTGCACAGCCGGCAAAGCAACCAGCGGTTCGTTGGCCAGGGCGCCGGCTTCACGCTCGACCGCTGCCGTTTGCGTGGCGTCCAGGCCCAGCCGGGTTTTCAGCTCGACGAGAAAGTGGCTCTCGGCATCGCTTTGCGCGCCATCGGCGTCGCACACGCAAACCGCCATTTCGTAGGCAAGTTGGCGGTGACCAGGATCGTCCAGCGCAGCGCAAGCATCGGCCAGCGAAACACGTTTGAGCAGGACATCCTGATAGAGGCCGCTGAGTTCAGGTGCGCTTCCCTGATCCGCAAGCGACTCGGCCAGACGGCCAATCTGATCGCGTTCGCGGTCGTGCTTGTTACCGTCCGCAAAGGCGGCCAGCAAGGCGATGGTGAGGATGGCTTTTTGTTGTGCGAGGTTCATTTCCGGGATTCCCTTTGATGAGTTTGTTACTTGCGCTAATGAAATTGTTTATCGCTCGTGGCTCATCTGGCCCGCCCACTCCCGCCAAACAGCCAACAGAACGGCCAGCACGATCGGGCCGAGAAACAGCCCGATAAGGCCGAATGCCAGCACACCACCCAGCACGCCCAGCAGCACCAGCAGAAAGGGAATGTCGGTGTTGGCAGATATCAGCAGCGGGCGGACGATATTGTCGATCTGGCTCACCACCAGCGCGCCCCACAACAGTACGCCCACGCCCGCCGCCATCTCGCCCTGAAACAGCAGCCACAGCCCGACACCGCCCCATGCAATCGGCGTGGCAAACGGCACCATGGCGAACAGCGTGGTAATCAATCCGAGAAGGATGGGCGCCGATACCCCTGCCACCCAGTAACCGAGTCCGGCGAGCGTGCCCTGCACCAGGGCTGTGACCAGCAGCCCATACACCACCGCGCGCGTGGTACTGCCGACGGCAGCGATGTAGCCATGCGCACGCTCACCGAGAAAACCGGCGAGCACGCGTCGCACTTGGGCGGAAAGTCGCTCCCAGTCGCGGTAAACAAAGAACAGCGCAATCAGCGCGATAAACATCTTGCCCAGATTTTTCCCGATCTGACCGGCGACGGTGACGATGTCGCCGATGCGCGCCTTGAACCATTCCGTCGCCTGGGCGGTGAGCACTTCGGGCTGACTTAACCACTCGGCGCGCAAGGCTTCCAGCCAGGGCCCCAACGCGGGCAGCCTCTGCATCCACTCAGGCACCACCGGCGGCGCGGCGAGAAAACCCTGTATCGCACGGTAGAGCGCCCCCGCCTCCTGCTGGGCCGCCCCCGCCGCGGCCACCAGCGGCGCGAACAACACGACGGCGCACAGCAGCGTCATGCTGCCCGCCGCCATCACTTCGCGTCCGCCCAGCGTGCGCCGGAGCGCGGCGTAAAGCGGCCACGACGCATAGGCGATCATCACGGCCCAGGCCAGCGCGGTGACAAACGGCGCTACCACGGTCCATGCAGCCAGCAACAGTCCGCCGACAAACAGCACCGGCAGCAGGGTTTTGGGCAGGTTAGCGGCTGCCATGGGCGCCCCATGCGGGTCCACGACGGACTCTCAACTGTTTACGCAAAGCGGCGACTTCACTACGCAGCAGCGAAATCTCGTCACGGGCGGGCGCTTGTGTCTCCGCCTGCGTCTCGCCGATGTGCTCCTGCTGAATAGCATTAACGATAACTGCGATAAACAGATTCAGCAGCGTGAAGGTCGAAGACAGGATGAACAACAAGAAAAATATCCAGGCGAGCGGGAACACTTCCATGACCGGCCGCACGATGCCCATCGCCCAGCTTTCCAGCGTCATGACCTGGAACAGCGTGAACGCGCTGTCGCCGAGCGTTCCGAACCATTGCGGAAAGGCGGCGCCAAAGAGTTTGGTGGCAATCACCGCGGCGACGTAGAAGATAATGCCGATAATCGCGCTGACCGAACCGAGACCGGGCAGCGCCGACAATAACCCGCCCACCACACGCTTCATGCTCGGTACCAGCGTGATAATCCGCAGCACGCGCAGCACACGCAAGGCGCGCAGCACGGCCAGCGGGCCCGATGCCGGTATTAGCGCGATGGCAACCACAATAAAGTCAAACACGCTCCAAGGGTCGCGAAAAAACGCGAGCCGATGGGCCGCCAGACGCAGGGCAATTTCGACAACGAATACCGCGAGGATTGCCTGATCGACCGTGGTGAGCCATGGCCCCCAGGCGCGCATCGCCGAAGGGCTGGTCTCCAGCCCGAGGATCACCGCATTGACCAAAATCAGCGCAATCAGGCTGCGCTGGATCAGCGGCGTTTCCAGCCAGACCATCAGGCGCTGTCGCCACGGCATAGCGGCGGGCAGCGTGAGTTCCATGGCCATCATCCGGGGCCGCGCTTGTTGGCTTCGGCCGCGATCAGGGCTGCGGTTTGTTTTGGGTTCTTGCGTAGCGAAAGCACAATCGAGGCGGCGAGGATCATCGTGACGACACCCAGCGAAATCAGCACGGGTATCTTGAATAGATCGATCAGCATCATTTTGACGCCTACGAACATTAGTACGATGGCCAGACCGTACTTCAGCAAGGAGAAGCGGTCCGCCATGTCCGCCAGCAGGAAATACATCGCGCGCAGACCCAGAATTGCGAAAACGTTAGAGGTCAGTACGATGAATGGATCGGTGGTGATCGCGAAGATAGCCGGAATGGAATCGACCGCGAAGATCAGATCGGTAATTTCAACCAACACCAGCACCAGGAACAAAGGTGTCGCGTAACGCACCCATTTACCCGCCTCTTCCTTCATCACAAAAAAACGTTCACCATGCAGTTCGTCGGTGACATTCATGTGACCGCGTATCCATTTGATGGCCGGGTTGTTGGCCAGATCCGGCTTGTGCTCGGCGAACAGCCACATTTTGATGCCCGTAATCAGCAGAAAGGCGCCGAAAACATAGAGGAGCCAGTGGAACTTTGCGATCAGCCACACGCCGGCGAAGATCATGACGGTTCGCATCACGATAGCGCCGACAACACCGTAGATCAGCACGCGCTTTTGCAGCGCCAGCGGGATGGCAAGAAACGAGAACAGCATCAGCCACACAAACACGTTATCGACGGCCAGGGATTTCTCGATCAGGTAGCCGGTAATGAATGCTAGCGTGGTTTCGTTGGCGACGGCTCGTCCGGACGTGCCGTCAAGGTGCCACCACAAGACGCCTGCGAACAGAAACGACACGCCAACCCAGATGCAAGACCACGTGGCGGCTTCTCGCATGGAAACGCGATGCTCCTTGCCGCCGCCCACCACGAACAGGTCGATGGCGAGCATGATTAGAACAATCACGGTGAAGCCAACCCACATCCATAAACCACCTACCGATTCCATAGATATCACTACTCCGCGTGATTGTGTCAATCTGCTTTAGTTTCTGTGTCCGTTTTTTCGTGCGCTTTTACGTGCGCTTTTACGTGAGTTTCTGCTTTAGCCCTCCTCTGACTTGACGCTCGAAACTTTCACTGCACGCGTCACCCACAGACTACCGAAGATAGAGATCGCAAGCACAACGCCGACCACCGACAGCGCAAAACCGATGGGAATCTTGTAAACATCGAGCAGCAGCATCTTGATGCCGATGAAAACCAGAATGAACGCCAGTCCGTACTTGAGTAAGTGAAACCGGTGCGCCAGATCCGCGAGCATGAAATACATAGCGCGCAAGCCCAGAATGGCGAACACGTTGGAGGTGAGCACGATAAAGGGATCGAGCGTAATCGCGAAAATCGCCGGAATGCTGTCCACCGCAAAAATCACGTCGGTGATGCCGATCATGACCATCACTGCAAACAACGGCGTGAACCATCGCTTGCCGTCTTTCATGATGGAGAATTTTTCGCCGTGGTATTCGCTGGTGATGCGAATGTGACGCCGCATAAAACGCAGTATCGGATTCTTTTCGATATCCGGTTCCGCTTCCGCCATCAACAACATCTTGACGCCGGTAATCAGCAGAATCGCCCCGAACACATAGAGTATCCAGTGAAACTTGGCAATCAACCAGGCACCGATCAAGATCATAATCGCGCGCAGCACAATGGCAAGAATCACGCCTAGTATCAACACCCGGCGCTGATACTGCGGCTGCACGCCGAAGAAGGTGAACAGCATCAAGAACACAAAAATGTTGTCGACCGCCAGCGTTTTTTCAATCAAATAGCCGGTGAAAAACTCCGTGGCCTTGGTGTTGGCGATCTCGCGACCAAATTTGTCGTCCAGATACCACCACAGCAAGGCGTTGAAAACGAACGACAGGACGATCCATACGATCGACCAATTCAGCGCCTCGCGGAACGAGACCTTCTTCGCACCCTTGGACTCGAGTACGAGCAAATCGACGATGATCGCGACGATCACAAACATCGCGAAGCCGGTGTACCAGTACCAGGTGCCGATGGATTCCATTAGCGCCGCCGGGTTTCTATGTTTGCATTAGCTGGCGCGCGCATCGGCATCACTGTCATCGCTCGACAACGGAATGGACGCACGACGAATGGACCAAGCTCTTTCCAACCGGCGCGCTATCGTACGCGCAACGCGATCGACCGCACGATCGATAGCAACATACAAATCCGCCTCATCTTGCACAATGATCACGAGCGGCGCTTCATGCAGGGTCGCGCGGACCGCGCAACGCTTATCGATGCCGCCGCGCGGACCGTTTTGATCCGTCAGACGAATGACTACGCTATGCACTTTGTGAGATGCCGAACCCAGGGCGAACCGCAGCCGTCTATCACAGTAAGTGCGTATACCCTCGGTGACTTTGAAACCCCTTGCCTGAATACCGATCTGCATGATGCGTCTCCTTCGTTAAGTAGCGATGGGGCAATCTACTGCCATGGGATTCAACTACTAGTACCGCAACAGGCAGCCGACGCCGCCCAGCGCCATCAGCGGGTCGCAATGCGCCACGACTTCGATAGGGCAATCCTGCTGTCCGGCGAGCCTCACCAACTCCGCCATGGGATCGATCAGGCGCACGGTCTTCTTGCCGCATTCCGGACAGACTTCCGGCACCTCGCGCTCGATGCGAATAGCGGAGCAAGCCGCACAGATCCAGCCGCGCTTGGGTGGAGCGTCCTGGGCTAGTAACAAGGTGTCAACCCGCCGCTCACGCAGCGCTTCCAGGCTGGCGGCTACGCCCGCCACCGCCCGCGCCTGCGTACGAATGCCTTTCACCCAGCGCGCCGCGATTGCCTGGGAATCCTGCTCCTCCCATTCGACAAAGGCCGACAGCGTGGCGGTCACCACGTCGTCTTGCGCATCACGGCTTGCCGCCGGTATGGTGTCGATCAATTTCGAAACCAAGGCGTGTGGCAATGCACCCCGTAGCTCGCCCGTCACCTTGGGGTCGCCCGCCAGAATGAGATGCGTGTGCTTGCCTTCCGCCATCAGGTGACGAAGTAAATCGATCTGCTCTTTCAGAAAGCGCGAGGTGCGGTCACGGCTATGGCTGGCGTAATGCTCTTTGGTCCACTCGCGGCCCACGCGCTCACGCAGTGCTGGGCGCTCCGTCCAGGCCTGAATCGTCGCTGCGCCCAAATTGACTTCGAGAATACGCACCCACGCGCCAGTCGCCAGCAGCACGATGTAGCGGTGGTAAGTGTCTTTCAGCGCCATCAAATGAAACAGGTTCGGCACGTCATAGACGGCCATCCAATTGGGCAGCGGTGCAGCAAATTGCATCGGCAAGAAAAAACCACCGGCCCGCATATGACGGCTGAACACCGCAACGCCCTTGGCGTCAGGCCGTAGCTTTTCGGTGAGGTACGTTTTGATCTCGTGTATTGCGGCGTCGAAGTCGGCATGCACTGTCTTCTCCAGCGTGCTCCGCACGGCGGACGCTCGCTCTTCGAGCACCGCGTCGTAGCTGCCCTTACCCGGCTCCAGAGTGAGATAGCAACTGACGAAGGGCGCCGCCGTTTCCTCGACACTAGTGTAGTGCATCACAAATAACGGAACTTATATGGCGACCTGAACTCCAACGAAAAAGGAGATCAG
>CANIID010000031.1 GCA_947467315.1 Betaproteobacteria bacterium
CCCAATCACCGTCCAACCTGCCGCCACCCTCCGACTTAATGGGTAGGGTAGACTACGCCTGTCGTTCTGAAATGCTGCGATTTCAATTCCACATTTCATCAAATGCTTGAGAGCGGATTGTTTGTGAAACATTCAGGCTAAAAGGTTTGATTGAAAAAATCGAAGCGAAGTTCAACGCCGAGACCCGTAACCACGAACTAGAAATCCACTTCCAACACCCCATCGTAGGTGACGGAATCAAGTGGAAAGACCCAAAGAAAAAGACCTTGGGGTACAAGGTCTTAAACGGCTCAAAAACGACCTCTCTACAGGTAGAAAAGAGGGACGGGCGGGGAAAGTAAATTACCCCCTAGCCACCTTACTCAACGGTGACGGACTTTGCGAGGTTGCGCGGTTTATCGACGTCAGTGCCACGCAACAACGCCACGTGGTAAGCCAGCAGCTGCAGCGGTATCACGTGCAATATCGGTGACAACGGCCCGGCATGATCCATCAGTGCGATCGTGCGCAGCCGATCGGCTTTGGCAATACGCGCATCGCGATCGGCAAACACGTAGAGCTCGCCGCCGCGGGCACGCACTTCCTGCATATTCGACTGGAGTTTTTCCAGCAATTGGTCATTGGGCGCGACCGTGATCACCGGCATGTCGGCATCCACCAGCGCCAGCGGGCCGTGCTTGAGCTCGCCAGCCGCGTACGCCTCGGCGTGTATATAAGAAATTTCTTTGAGCTTTAACGCGCCTTCCATCGCAATCGGGAAATGTACGCCGCGGCCCAGGAACAAAGCGTGCTGTTTGTTCTTGACGCGCTTTGCCCACGCCGCCACTTTCGGCTCAATGGACAACACGGATTCCATCGCGCGCGGCAGATGACGCAAGGCTTTTAGGAAATCCCGTTCTTGCTTCCCGCTCAGCCGCTTGCGCTGCTTGGCCAGCACCAGCACCAGTACGAACAACGCGGCGAGTTGCGTGGTAAATGCCTTGGTGGATGCAACGCCGATCTCCGGGCCCGCGCGCGTGAGAAAGCGCAGCTTCGATTGCCGGATCAACGCCGATTCCGGCACGTTGCAAATCGTCAGCGTGTCTTTCAAACCCTGCGATTGCGCGTGTTTCAACGCGGCGAGTGTGTCGGCGGTCTCTCCTGATTGCGAAATGGTGATGACCAGCGTGCCCTTGATCGCAACCGAATCGCGATAGCGATATTCGCTGGCGATTTCCACGGTGGTGGGTATGCCGGCGATGGCTTCCAGCCAGTAGCGCGCGACCATCCCGGCGTGATAGCTGGTGCCGCAGGCCAGTATTAGTATGTTATTGATTTTGCTGAATATTTTGTCAGCCGATGCGCCGAACAAATTGGGATGCAGGGAGCGTGCGCTGATCACCATTTCGAGGGTGTTGGCGATGGCGCCGGGCTGCTCGAAAATCTCTTTCTGCATGTAGTGCTGGTAGCGGCCCAAGTCGGCTGCGTCGGCACTGAGGCCGCTGCGCGTGATCGAACGTTTGGCGGCTTTGCCTCGCGCATCGCAAATGGAAACACCGTCGGGGCGAATTTCCACCACGTCGCCTTCTTCGAGGTACACCATGTCGCGCGTGCGCGCGATCAACGCGCTGGCATCCGAAGCGAGGAAATTTTCGTTTTTACCGCGACCCACCAATAGCGGCGAACCTTTGCGTGCGCCCACCACGATATTCGGCTCGCGGTTGGAAACAAAACCCACTGCATACGCACCTTGCCACGCGCCACTCGCTTTTTGCACCGCTTTAAACAGCGACAAGCCGGTGGCGACCAGTGAATGCACATGATGCACCATCACTTCGGTATCGGTTTCCGAAGTGAAGCGGTAGCCCTTGGCTTTCATGTGCGCACGCAGCGCTTCGTGATTTTCGACAATGCCGTTATGCACGATGCCGATTTCGAGGCCATCGCGCTGCGAAAAATGCGGATGTGCGTTGGCTTCGGACGGAACGCCGTGCGTCGCCCAGCGGGTATGTGCCAGGCCCGTTTGTGCGGTCAGGTTTTTTTTACGCGCCAGTGCCTCGAGATGCACGACACGTCCCGTCGAGCGCAATCGACCGAGGCGCTCCCCGGTAACATAGGCGATACCCGTCGAGTCATAACCGCGATACTCGAGCTTGCGGATGCCGCCGATCAATACGTCAACAATATTGCGGGACGATGCCGCGCCGACGATGCCGCACATATTATGGTTTTTCTTTCTTGGTGGGCCGCTTCCAGCCTTGGATGGAAATCTGCTTCGCGCGCGATATCGCCAGCTCTCCAGCAGCCACGTCCTTGGTGATGGTGGCGCCTGCGCCGATGGTGGCGCCGCGATGCACGGTTACGGGCGCGACCAACTGCGTATCGGAGCCGATGAACACGTCGTCTTCGATCACCGTGCGATGTTTGTTCGCGCCATCGTAATTGCACGTGATCGTCCCGGCGCCGACGTTGACGTTGCGCCCGACACTGGAATCACCGATGTAGGATAGATGACTGGCTTTGCTACCGGCGCCGATGTCACTGGCCTTCACTTCGACAAAGTTGCCAATATGCACGTCGTCCGCCAGCGTGGTCCCGGGACGTATGCGCGCGTAGGGGCCGATGCGGCAATTGGCGCCGATGACAGCATCCACCAAATGGGAATACGGTTCGATACGCGTGCCCGCCTTAATCTCTATGTTCTGCAACACGCAATGCGCGCCTATCGTCACTTCGTCCGCAAGCGATACCCGTCCTTCAAAGAGACAGCCGATATCGATGCTGACATCGCGCCCGCAGATGAGTTCGCCGCGCACATCGACGCGCGCCGGATCGGCGAGGGTGACGCCGTGCTCCAGCAGACGATGCGCGGTTTTCTGCTGCACATGGCGTTCCAGTTGCGCGAGTTGCGTCTGGCTGTTCACGCCCAGGGTTTGCCACACATCGCTTGCCGGCGTTCCACTCACCGTCACGCGATCCGCCAGCGCCAGCGGGACGATATCGGTGAGGTAGTACTCTTTCTGTGCATTTTGCGGCTTGAGCTTGCCGAGCCAAGCCGCGAGGCGCGCTGTCGGCAGCGCCATGATGCCGGTGTTCACTTCGCGAATTTTCTTTTGTGCGGCGCTGGCATCTTTTTCTTCAACTATGGCGCGCACCTGCTTCTGCTTGCGCACGATGCGGCCGTAGCCTTTGGGGTCTTCGAGCAGCGCCGTGAGTATGCGCACCCCTTTGCCTTTGATCAGGTTGCGCAGCGTATCGGGATCGATCAACGGCACATCGCCAAACAGCACCAGGGTTGTGTCGGCCTTAGCCAGGTGCGGCAAGGCTTGCTGCAACGCATGGCCGGTACCGCGCTGCTCGACTTGTAACGCGAATGCGATATCGGGGGCAGCGATGACCTGGCGTACTGCGTCACCGCCATGGCCAATCACCACCACGATTTTTTCCGGCGACAGCGCGCGTGCTGCGGCCACGACATGCGCGAGGAGTGGCTTGCCGGCCAGCGGATGGAGGACCTTCGGCAATTGCGAGTTCATGCGCTTGCCCTGGCCTGCCGCGAGAATGACGACGTTTAATGACATCACGAAATTATCTCATAGGCGGCGCAGTGTGCCGTGACATATATTGTGTAAGCATTTGTTTTTGCGAGGTATTCACATGCAATCCGGCTTTGGTACGTCGCCACAAAACGTCCTCGGCACTACGCGCCCATTCGCGCGCGATGAAGTGATCGACTTCGCGCGCATACAGGTGTCCGCCGAAGTATTCGCCCAGGTCGGCGATGGTTTTTGTGTCGCCCAGTACCGCGCGTGCTGCGCTGCCATGCCGGTATGCAATTTGCTGAATCAGTGTGGGAGGTAGGGCGGCATATTGCTTTTGCAACGTGGTAACGAAGTGGTCTATCGTGACGACGCCGAGATCGCCGCCGGGTAACATCGCGCGTTCTGTCCACGGTGTTTGCATGCGCGGAAACCAGGGCGCGAGTTTTTCCAGTGCGTGTTCGGCGAGCTTGCGGTAAGTGGTGATTTTTCCGCCGAATACCGAAAGCACGGGCGCAGTAGCGCCGTCACCGTCCACACGCAGTGTGTAGTCGCGCGTGACCTTCGACACATTTTGTGCGCCGTCATCGAACAACGGGCGAATGCCGCAATAGCGCCAGACCACGTCTGCCGGCGTGACTGTATGGGCGAAATAGCGGTTTGCGGCGCCACAGGTAGTCGATTTCTTCCTCACTAACAGAGTACTCGCCTGGATCGCCGGTGTGTTCCACATCGGTAGTGCCGATGAGGGTGTAGTGTTCTTCGTAAGGGTAGACGAACACCACGCGGCGGTCGTCGTTCTGCAGGATGAAGGCGTGTTTGCCGGCGTAAAGGCGCGGCACGATGATGTGGCTGCCTTTCACTAACTTCAATCCAAACGGTGTATCTAAGTTTATATTTTCATTGAGGAACTGTTTTGCCCATGGGCCGGCGACATTGACCAGGGCGCGGCTGGACATTTCCAAGGGGGCGGCGTTTTCGGGTTGCAATGTGACGCGCCACAGCGCGCCTTCGCTCCGCGCGCTGACACAGGCCGTGCGCGTAAGAACCGTTGCACCGAGGTCAGCCGCGGCGCGCGCATTGGCGATGACCAAGCGCGCGTCGTCAACCCAGCAATCTGAGTAGATAAAGCCTTTGCTCAGGCCCGGCTTCAGGCCATCGTGGTACGGCGCGGCGCGCAGGTCGATGCTGTCGGACTCGGGCAGGGTATCGCGGCGCGCGAGATAGTCGTAGAGGAATAGTCCCATGCGTATCATCCACGCTGGCCGCAGTTGCGGCACATGCGGCATCACAAAACGCATCGGATGCACGATGTGCGGCGCGGCGCGCAGCAACACTTCGCGCTCGGCGAGCGATTCGCGCACGAGGCGGAATTCGTATTGCTCTAGATAGCGTAAGCCGCCATGCACGAGCTTGCTGCTGGCCGACGAAGTGTGCTGCGCCAAATCGTGTTGCTCGCACAGCAGCACTTTGAGGCCGCGGCCGGCGGCGTCGCGTGCGATGCCTGTGCCGTTGATGCCGCCACCGACGACTACGAGATCAACTGGGGTGGGAAAGGTCGCCATCCGGGAAGCGTAGCGGTTTTATGATGCGCCTGCACCAAAACAAAAGGCAGCGGGTAGCTGCCTTTTGTGGTGATCGCGACTAAATCAATGTCTGCCGCGTAGTTTGCGGATCGCCGCCAATTGTGCGGCCAGCATCGCCATTTCGGCTTCGACCGTGGCGACTTCCTGTTTGCCTTGCGCGGTCTTGCGGGATTCTTCGGCTTGCTTCAAGGCCTCGGTGGCCTTGGCTTCGTCGAGGTCTTTACCGCGTATTGCGGTATCGGCCAGCACGGTCACCATTTTGGGCTGCACTTCGAGTATGCCGCCGGCGACAAACACAAATTCTTCTTCCGCTTGCCCCGGTACTTTGATGCGCACCGCACCCGGCTTGATGCGGGTGATCAGCGGAGTGTGGCGCGGGTAAATACCGAGCTCGCCCGCTTCGCCGGGCAGCACCACGAACTCCGCTTCGCCGGAGTAAATTTGCTCTTCGGCGCTGACGACGTCTACGTGCATAGTGTGTACTGCTTCGGCCATGATTGTCTTTGCTGGTTTGCTCGGTGCTTAGTTCATCGATCAGTTCATGGTCTTGGCTTTTTCGAAAGCCTCTTCGATGCCGCCGACCATGTAGAACGCCTGCTCCGGCAGCGCATCGCATTCGCCGCTGACGATCATCTTGAAGCCCTTGATGGTGTCTTTGAGCGAAACGTATTTGCCCGGCGAGCCAGTGAACACTTCGGCCACGCTGAACGGCTGCGACAGGAAACGCTGAATCTTACGTGCGCGGGACACCGCGAGTTTGTCTTCGGGCGAGAGTTCGTCCATGCCCAGAATGGCGATAATGTCGCGCAGTTCTTTGTAGCGCTGCAGCGTGGCTTGCACGGCACGCGCGGTGTTGTAGTGTTCTTCACCCACCACGTGCGGGTCGAGCTGGCGGCTGCTGGAATCCAGCGGATCGACCGCCGGGTAAATACCGAGTGACGCGATATCGCGCGACAACACCACGGTGGAATCCAAGTGGCCGAAGGTGGTGGCGGGTGAGGGGTCGGTCAAGTCGTCGGCGGGCACGTACACCGCTTGAATCGAGGTGATCGAGCCCACTTTGGTCGAGGTAATGCGCTCTTGCAGACGGCCCATTTCTTCGGCCAGCGTCGGCTGATAACCCACGGCGGACGGCATACGACCCAAGAGCGCGGACACTTCGGTGCCGGCCAGGGTATAACGGTAAATGTTGTCGACGAAGAACAGCACGTCGCGGCCTTCGTCGCGGAAGGCTTCGGCCATGGTGAGGCCGGTCAGCGCCACGCGCAGGCGGTTGCCCGGCGGCTCGTTCATCTGGCCGTAGACCATCGCCACTTTGGACTTCGACAAGTCTTTGGCATCGACCACGCCGGCTTCCATCATCTCGTGATAGAAATCGTTGCCTTCGCGGGTGCGCTCACCCACGCCGGCGAATACCGACAAGCCCGAGTGCGCCTTGGCGATGTTGTTGATGAGTTCCATCATGTTCACGGTTTTGCCCACGCCCGCGCCGCCGAACAGGCCGACCTTACCGCCCTTGGCGAACGGGCAAACCAAGTCAATCACTTTAATGCCGGTTTCGAGCAAGTCCGTCGAAGGCGACAGATCTTCAAAGGACGGCGCCTTGCGATGGATCGACATGGTTTTTTCGGCTTTGACCGGACCGACTTCGTCGATCGGGCGGCCGAGCACGTCCATGATGCGCCCGAGGGTGCCGGGGCCGACGGGCACCATGATCGGGCCGCCGCTGTTGGTCACCATCATACCGCGGCGCAGACCGTCGGAGGAACCCAGCGCGATGGTGCGCACGATGCCGTCGCCCAATTGCTGCTGCACTTCGAGTGTCAACTCGGTGCCGTCCATTTTGAGCGCGTCATAAATGTGCGGCATTTCGTTGCGCGCGAATTCCACGTCGATAACAGCGCCGATACATTGAACGATTTTGCCTTGGGCCATGATTAGTTCCTAAAATCTAGTTTCTGCTTCGATTTTTGTAGCGATGTTGCGTTTAGACCGCTGCCGCGCCGGCAACGATTTCAGACAATTCCTTGGTAATACCCGCCTGACGCGTCTTGTTGTAGATCAGTGTCAGTTCGTCGATCACCGTGGCCGCGTTATCCGAGGCGGCTTTCATCGCCACCATGCGCGCCGATTGTTCCGACGCCATATTCTCGGTAACCGCTTGATAAATCAGTGCTTCTATGTAGCGGGTTAGCACTTGCTCCAACACCACTTTGGCATCGGGTTCGTAGATGTAATCCCAGTTACCCGTAGGCGCACCGATGGCGTCGCCCGAAAGCGGCAGCAACTGTTCCATCGTAGGTTCCTGCTTCATGGTGTTGACGAAGCGGGTGTTGAAGATCATCACGCGATCAAAGCGATCCTGCGTGTAGCCGTCGAGCATGATCTTTACCGCGCCGATCATCTTTTCCATTGCCGGCTTGTCGCCGAGGCCGATGACGTTCGACACGATGTTGGCGCCGAGGCGCTGCATGAAACCCAGGCCTTTGTTGCCAATGGCGCAGACTTCGATTTCTTCGCCTTCGGCTTCCCATTCCTTCATCTTGTTCATCGCCAGACGCAGGATGTTGGTGTTCAGGCCGCCGCACAGGCCTTTGTCGGTGGTAATGACGATGATACCGATGCGCTTGACCGAGTCACGCTCGACCAGAAACGGATGGCGGTACTCCGGATTCGCCTGCGCGATGTGTGCGGCGACGTTGCGGATTTTTTCCGCATACGGGCGCGCGGTGCGCATGCGCTCCTGCGCCTTGCGCATCTTGGAGGCCGCGACCATTTCCATAGCCTTGGTGATCTTGCGCGTGTTTTGCACGCTCTTGATCTTGGTGCGGATTTCCTTGGAGCCGGCCATAGTCTAAATTATGTTAAGTATTTGTTTTTAAACAATAATTGCTATATTAGTAAGCGCTAACGGTTTAGTAGGAACCGTTGGCCTTCCAGTCTTTGATCGCTTCGTTCAACTTGGCTTCGTCGTCTTTGCTCAGGTCTTTGGTTTCTTCGATGCGGTTCACCAAGTCGCCGTATTTGCTCTTGATGTAAGCGCGCATCGAGCTCTCCGCCGCCAGCGCTTTTTTCACATCGATGTCGTCGAAGTAACCGCCGCTCACGCCAAACAGCGTCAGCGACATTTCCCATACTTGCAGCGGCTCGTACTGCGGCTGCTTCATCAGCTCGGTGACCATGCGGCCACGCTCCAACTGCTTGCGCGTGGTTTCGTCGAGGTCGGAAGCGAACTGCGCGAACGCTGCGAGCTCACGGTATTGCGCCAGCGCCAAACGCACGCCGCCGCCGAGTTTTTTGACGATCTTGGTTTGCGCCGCACCACCCACACGCGACACCGAAATACCGGCGTTAATCGCGGGGCGGATACCGGCGTTGAACAAGTCGGTTTCCAAAAAGATCTGGCCGTCGGTAATCGAAATCACGTTGGTCGGCACGAAGGCGGTCACGTCGCCAGCCTGCGTTTCAATTACCGGCAACGCGGTCAATGAACCGGTTTTGCCTTTGACCGCGCCCTTGGTGAATTTCTCCACGTATTCTTCGTTGACGCGCGCGGCACGCTCGAGCAGACGCGAGTGCAAATAGAACACGTCGCCGGGATACGCTTCGCGGCCCGGCGGGCGGCGCAGCAGCAACGACACTTGGCGATAGGCCCAGGCTTGCTTGGTCAAGTCGTCATAAATAATCAACGCGTCCTGGCCGCGGTCGCGGAAGTATTCGCCCATGGTGCAGCCGGAGTAGGGCGCAATAAATTGCATCGCGGCGGACTCGGAGGCGGTGGCAGCGACCACGATGGTGTAGCCCATCGCGCCGTGTTCTTCGAGTTTGCGAATCACGTTTTTGATAGACGACGCCTTCTGGCCGATGGCGACGTAAATGCAAATCAGGTCTTTGCCCTTTTGATTGATGATGGTGTCGATCGCCACCGCAGTCTTGCCGGTTTGGCGGTCGCCGATGATCAGCTCGCGTTGGCCGCGGCCGACGGGCACCATGGCGTCAATCGATTTCAAACCGGTTTGCACCGGCTGCGACACGGACTTGCGCTCAATCACGCCCGGCGCGACTTTCTCGATAACGTCAGTCATCTTGGCATTGACCGGGCCTTTGCCGTCGATCGGCTGACCCAGCGAATTCACCACGCGGCCGATCAGCTCGGGGCCCACCGGCACTTCAAGAATGCGGCCCGTGGTTTTAACGGTGTCGCCTTCGGAGATGTGTTCGTATTCACCCAGAATAACCGCGCCCACCGAATCGCGCTCGAGGTTCAAGGCGAGGCCGAAGGTGTTTTTCGGAAACTCCAACATCTCGCCCTGCATCACATCGGCAAGGCCATGAATCCGGCAAATACCGTCGGTCACCGAGATCACGGTGCCCTGGGTGCGCGCCTCAGTGGTGCCAGCGAGGTTCTGGATGCGGCTCTTGATGAGTTCGCTGATTTCGGAAGGATTGAGTTGCATGGTGATTGCTCCGGGGACTACTTAACTGAGGCTATGTCTTAGTGAGTTAGTGCGGCGGCCATGGCGTCTAACTTGCCGCGCACGGTTCCATCAATTACTTTGTCGCCGACGACGATTTTCACGCCGCCGATCAGCGACGCATCGGTTTCGACTTGCGCGATGACTTTGCGCTGGTATTTGGCTTCGAGCTGCGCGACGAGCTCTTTTACTTGCGTGTCGTTCAAGGGAAGCGCGGAAATAATTTTGGCTTCGAGCACGCCTTCTTTTTCGCGCTTTAACGCTTCAAAGTGCGAGCGGATCAGCGGCATCAAATCGAGACGGCCGTTCTGCACAAGCACCTGCACGAAGTTGCGCGCATCGCCTGTGAGCTTGTCGCCGACTACGCCGAGCACTAAACCTTCGAGTTGCTGCGTGCTGACTTTCGGGTCGCTGATGCAGGCTTGCACGCGTGAATCCGCCACCACGCCGTCGATGTTGGCGATGGCGTCGGACCACGCCGCGAGTGCATTGCCTTCGCTCGCAAGCTTGAACACCGCTTCAGCGTAGGGTCGGGCGATGGTTACGGGTTCAGCCATGTTCGCTAATTACAGTTGCTTCTGCACGTCGGACAAAATATCCGCGTGGGCTTTGGCGTCGACTTCACGCTTCAAGATTTTCTCGGCACCCGCAACCGCCAGTGTGGCGACTTGCGTGCGCAGCGTCTCTTTAGCGCGCGAGACTTCCTGCTCGATCTCGGATTTGGCGGCCGCTTTTTCGCGGTCGCCTTCGGCCTTGGCGGCGTTCTTGGCTTCTTCGATCATCTGGCTGACACGCTTTTCAGCTTGCGCGACGATTTCGGTCGCGCGACCGCGTGCTTGCGCAATGGCGGCATCCGCTTGCTTGGAAGCGCTTTCAAGCGACTTTTTGCCTTCTTCGGCAGCGGTCAGGCCATCGGCGATTTGCTTTTGGCGGGCTTCGATCGCTTTAACCATCGGCGGCCACACGAACTTCGCACAGAAAAAAATGAAGACGAAGAACGTGACCGCCTGAGCGACCATCGTAACGTTTAAGTTCATAGGCTTCCCCTGCGGGAACGGTTAAACAGAAACTACTTCAGACTGGCGAGCAGCGGATTGCCGGTGGCAAACCACAAAGCCAGACCCACGCCGATAATGAACGACGCATCGATCAGGCCCAGCAGCAGGAACACTTTGGCTTGCAATTGCGGCATCAATTCGGGCTGGCGCGCGGCGCCTTCCAGAAAGCGGCTGCACATAATACCCACGCCGATACATGCGCCGGCAGCGCCCAAGCCGATCATCAGACCAATGCCGATACCTGTGTAGGCTTGAACCATCGCGATCATTTGCATCTTGTCCATCATTTGCTCCTTTAAAGAAATTCCAATAAAAACAAATCGTTACGAATTAGTGGCTTTCGTGCGCCATGGCCATATACACAATGGTCAGCATCATGAAAATATACGCTTGCAGCGCCACGATCAGAATGTGAAAGATCGCCCAGCCCAAGGCCAGCGCGCCGCCGAAGATCGAGCCCACCAAACCGGTGGCAGCCCACATCCACAGCAGCATAAAGATGATTTCACCGGCGTAGATGTTGCCGTAAAGCCGCAGTGAGTGGGACAGCGGCTTTGAAATGTATTCGACCAGATTGAACAGGAAATTCAGCGGCATCACCAGAAAGTTGCTGCCGAACGGTGTGCAAAACAGCTCGTGGATCCAACCGCCCACACCTTTGACTTTGAGATTGTAGAAAATCATCAGCGCAAACACCGACAGCGCCAGCGCGAAGGTGGTGTTCACATCCGACGTCGGCACCGGCTTCCACTCACGCTGCTGCAAGCCGTGTTCTGTAAACAGCGCGGCCAGATCCACCGGGATGAAATCCATGGCGTTCATCAGGAACACCCACACGAACACGGTCAGCGCCAGCGGCGCGACAAAGGCGCGGTTGCCGTGGAAAATGCCTTTGACTTGATCGTCGACAAAATCAAACAACATTTCAACGAAGGCTTGGCGTTTGTTCGGTACCCCGGCGGTTGCGCCGCGCGCGATCCACCACAGGAAGCCGAAGCCGATGATGCCGAGCATCACCGCTGTGAGCCAGGTATCGAGGTGCAGCGTCCAGAACGTGCTGTCGCCCAGTGACACCGTGCGATTGGTGAGATGGTGACCTATATAGGTGGTCGGGGTGAGTTCTTGTCCTGCGGCGGCCATCGTGCTGTCTCTTAAACTTTTCTTTTATTCTTTAATCAGGATCGCCGCGCGGAACACTATCACCGATACGACGAACGACAAAAAAAACGCCGGGTGAACAACCTCTTTATAAGCCGTCAACGCCGCTCCCAACAAAAACACGATCAGCAATATACGAACTGACTCTGCTCGCACCAGGGTTCGCAGGGTATTCCCGGCTGTTCTAATACCGCCCCCCGAAACCAGCAGGGCGTAAGCCAAGTCTGCAATCTGATTGATGCCGCCGCCCAATAATGCCGACACTGCGCCGTGCAACCCGGCGAAAAACCAGGCACCCAACGCAATCAAGACGGTTGCGAAAAGCTGCCAACGCAAAACCATGCGCATCGGCTTGCTCTCAATTCGCCTCAACACACTTACCTCAGCAGGCTTTTCAACATATGGAAATCGAGGCGAGCAGACTCTTTGATTGTACGCGCTTTTGTGGTACCGGGTCAAACTTTGTGCGTCGCAATATATCGGCTAGCGCTGGAGCTTTTCAATCAGCCCGTCGAGTTGATCGAGGTTGCCGTATTCCACGATTAGCGCGCCGCGCCCTTTGGACTTTTGTTTGATATGCACCTGCGTGCCCAATTTTTGCGACAGCTCTTCCTGCAGGCGAGCCACATCGCGATCCACGGTGCGCGGGACGCGTGGCTTGGGCCGGGACACCCATTCGCCGACGCGTTTTTCGACATCGCGCACCGTCATGCCCTTGGCTGCAATTTCGTTCGCCAGCTCGACCTGACGCAGCGCCGGCAACGCCAGCAGCGCACGCGCGTGGCCCATATCGAGTCGGCCATCGGCCAGCATGTCGCGCACCGGCGGCGCGAGTTCCAGCAGCCGCAGGAGATTGGTCACTGCCGTGCGCGAACGCCCCAGCGACTCGGCTGCGCTTTGGTGGGTCATGCCAAATTCGCTGGTGAGGCGCTGAATACCGATGGCCTGCTCCAGCGGATTTAAATCCTCGCGCTGGATGTTTTCGATCAACGCCACTGCCAGCGCCTGGTTATCGGGAATATCCCGTATCACCACCGGCACGCTTTGCAAGCCCGCCATGCGCGAGGCACGCCAGCGGCGTTCGCCCGCGATGATTTCATATTTATTGTCGCCGACGGGGCGCACCAGGATCGGCTGGATCACGCCCTGGGTTTTGATCGATTCAGCAAGTTCTTTCAACGCGTCCTGATCCATGCGCGTGCGCGGTTGATATTTGCCAGGCTGTAGCTGATCGACCGGCAGTTCGCGTGGCGTGTCGCTGGTCGCAACAGCGGGTTTTGCGGCAGGCTCATCACCGCCGAGCAGCGCGTCGAGGCCGCGCCCCAATCCTTTGAGTTTGGCCATGATGTTTACAGCGCAGCAGCGACAGGGTTATTGCGATTGAGCATCTCGCCCGCGAGCGCGATATACGCCTGTGCGCCCTTCGACGTGCGATCAAAATGCATCACCGGCAGGCCGTGGCTGGGCGCTTCGGCGAGACGAATATTGCGCGGGATGACCGTGCGATACACTTTGTCGCCGAAGTGATCGAGCAATTGTTGCGAGACTTGTTGCGCGAGGGTGTTGCGCGGGTCGAACATGGTGCGCAGCAGGCCTTCGATTTCCAGACCGGGATTGAGATGCGCGCGCACTTTCTTTACCGTCTGCACCAGATCCGATAAGCCTTCCAGCGCGTAATACTCGCACTGCATGGGGATCATCACCGCGTGCGCTGCGGTCAGGCCGTTCACCGTGAGCAGATTCAGCGCTGGTGGGCAATCGATCAGCACAAAATCATACTCGCCGGCGTGCGCGGCGATGGCGTCTTTGAGGCGCGTTTCGCGATGTTCCATATCGACCATTTCCACTTCGGCGCCGGCGAGTTCGCGATTCGCGGGCACCACATCGTACTCACCTGCTTTGTCGCCATTCGTCGCGCGTACGCGCACTTGCGCCAGCGTGGCTTCACCGAGCAACACGTGATACACGGTCGCTTTCAATGATCGCTTATCGATGCCGCTGCCCATGGTGGCATTGCCTTGCGGATCGAGATCCACCAGCAACACGCGTTGTTTAACCGCCGCCAAACTCGCCGCGAGATTGACGCCGGTGGTGGTCTTGCCCACGCCGCCTTTTTGATTTGTTATTGCGAGTATGCGCGCCATGCTTATTTCCGTGGTTAAGCTGCTTGCAGAAAAACGAGGTGCCGCTCCGCCGCCAAGCCGGGCACGGCTAGCGGTGTCACACCGCTCAATTTGAAACCTTCTTTGAGTTGCGCAATTTCGTCGGCGGGATTTACACCCTTCATCGCCAGCAAGGTGCCACCGGGCGCCACCAGCCGGCCCGCCTGCGTAACAAAATCCGCCAGCTCGGCAAACGCGCGTGAAACCACCCAGTCAAAGGTTTGGCTGGTGGTGTACTTTTCCACACGCTCACATACCACTGTGACATTGTGAAGTTTGAGTTCGATCACCGCTTGATTGAGGAAGGTGGTTTTCTTCTGGTTGCTGTCCAGCAATATGACGTGCGCCTGCGGCAACGCGAGCGCGAGCGGTATGCCCGGTAGTCCGGCGCCACTGCCCACATCGAGGATGGTTTTGGCCGCCGCGACATGGGGCACGACGGCCAGACTGTCGAGCAAGTGGTGCGTCAACATTTTGTCGGTGTCGCGCACCGCTGTGAGGTTGTAAACCTTGTTCCATTTTTGCACCAGCGCGACGTAGTCGAGCAGCTTTTGCTGCGTGTCCTGTGACAGCACCAGTTTCAGGCGTGCAAGACCGTCAGCCAGTGTGACGGCTGCGCTCATGCGGTTTTGCGCTGGCCGCTGAAACCACGCTTGGCGTACACCATCAGCACCGAAATCGTCGCCGGGGTAATGCCCGATATGCGCGCGGCCTGCCCCAGCGTTTCCGGTTGCTGTTTGGCAAGCTTTTGCTGCGCCTCTATAGACAGCCCTGAAATCTTTGAATAATCAAGGTCTTGCGGTAATTTCAGATTTTCTTGCGCAGCACTGCGGTCGATTTCTTCCTGCTGGCGCGTAATGTAGCCTTGGTATTTGGCCTGGATTTCAACTTGTTCCGCGACCTGCACGTCGGTGACACCGGGACCGGCGCCGGGCAGTGTCATCAAGGCGTCGTAGGTCACGTCCGGCCGGCGCAACAGATCGATCAGCGGATACTCGCGCTCCATCGTCTGACCCAGTACGCGTTGCGCCTCGGCGGCACCCACCATTCGCGGGTTCACCCATGTGGCCTTCAGGCGCTCCTGCTCGCGGGCAATGGCTTCGCGTTTTTTCTCGAACGCCGCCCAGCGCACATCGTCCACCGCGCCGAGTTTGCGACCGATTTCGGTAAGGCGCAGATCGGCGTTGTCTTCGCGCAGCGACAAGCGGTATTCCGCGCGGCTGGTGAACATGCGATAGGGTTCCGAAACGCCGCGTGTAATCAGGTCGTCAACCAGCACGCCGAGATAGGCTTCATTGCGTTTCGGGCACCATGCCTCGCGCTCTTTGACTTGCAGCGCGGCATTCAAGCCGGCGAGCAACCCTTGCGCCGCGGCTTCTTCGTAGCCGGTGGTGCCATTGATTTGTCCAGCGAAAAACAGGCCGTTAATCGCTTTGGTTTCCAACGAACTTTTCAGTCCGCGCGGATCGAAATAATCGTATTCAATCGCATAGCCGGGCCGCGTGATGTGGGCGTTTTCCATGCCCTTGATCGAGCGCACCAAGGCGTATTGCACGTCATACGGCAGGCTGGTGGAAATACCGTTCGGGTAGTACTCGTGTACCGTCAAGCCTTCCGGCTCGAGAAATATCTGGTGCGAATCTTTATCGGCGAAGCGCGTGATTTTGTCTTCGATCGACGGGCAGTAGCGCGGGCCGATGCCTTCGATCACGCCGGTAAACAGCGGCGAGCGGTCGAGCCCGGCGCGGATCAGATCGTGGGTGCCCAGATTGGTATGGGTAATCCAGCACGGCAGTTGTTGCGGGTGCTGTGCGCGCGAGCCGAGGAATGAAAATACCGGCACGGGAGCATCGCCCGGCTGTTCGGTCATCACCGAAAAATCGATGCTGCGGCCGTCGATGCGCGGCGGCGTGCCGGTTTTCAGGCGGCCGACGCCGAGATTCAACTCTCGCAGGCGTTGCGCGAGGGTTAACGCTGGCGGATCTCCGGCGCGGCCCGCTTGATAGTTTTCGAGGCCCACATGCACGCGGCCCGCTAAAAACGTGCCCGCAGTCAACACCACCGCGCGCGCCTTGAAGCGCACGCCGATTTGCGTAATGACGCCGGTAACTTGGTCGCCTTCAAGTATCAAATCATCGACCGCCTGCTGAAAAATACGCAGATTCGGATGATTTTCCAGCCGCGTGCGCATGGCTTTGCGATACAGCACGCGGTCGGCCTGTGCGCGCGTGGCGCGCACCGCCGGACCTTTGCGTGAATTGAGGATGCGGAATTGGATACCCGCTTCGTCGGTGACCGCCGCCATCGCGCCGCCCAAAGCATCGACCTCTTTAACCAGGTGGCCTTTACCGATACCGCCAATGGAGGGGTTGCATGACATCTGGCCCAGGGTTTCGACGCTGTGGGTCAGCAACAGGGTATGGCATCCCAGGCGCGCGGCCGCGAGCGCGGCTTCGGCGCCGGCATGGCCGCCGCCAATTACTATTACATCATATAAATCAATATGTTGCATTTTTTTATATCGCTGCGCAAGGGTACGCATTATAGCGAACTCGCTGACGTAGCGATAGCGCCCCATATTACAAAGGGCGGCAAGCCGGCGCGATGTTTCACGTGGAACATCGCGAGAAATTATTTCCCGATACAGAACCGCGAGAAGATTTCACCCAGAAGGTCGTCCGGTGTAACTTCGCCGGTGATGGACATCAGGGCTTCGTGCGCTTGACGCAATTCTTCGGCAAACAGCTCCTGCCGCCGGGTTTCTGTTTGCGCTTGCGCCAACCGGGACCGCGCATTGCGCAGCGCGTCGAGATGCCGGGCGCGCGCCATGAATACGCCTTCGGCCTCTCCGCGCCAACCGATCGCCTCCGCCAGCGCCTTGCGCAGGGCCTCGATGCCCTCGCCCGTTTTGGCTGAGAGCGTCACCCTTGGGGATTCGCTGTCGCCTGCCCGGGCCATGGGCTTGTTCGCTAAATCGGCCTTGTTATAGACGAGCAGGCACGGCAGTCCCTTGGGCAGCCGCGCGAGTATCGCCCGGTCTTCTGCTGATTCGCCTTTAACCCCGTCGATGACCAAAACCGCCAGATCCGATTTTTCGATGGCATCCCAGGTGCGAGCGATACCGATACGCTCCACCGGGTCAGCGGATTCGCGTAGCCCGGCCGTGTCGATCACATGCACTGGCACCCCGTAGAGATTGATACTTTGCCGAATCGCGTCTCGGGTCGTGCCGGGAATTTCCGTCACGATGGCGATCTCCTCCCCCGCCAGACGGTTAAGAAGGCTGGACTTGCCGGCATTGGGCTGCCCCGCCAGCACCACCAGCGCACCATCGCGCAAGAGGCTGCCTTGGTCGGAGGCCGCCAACAACGTGTCCAACTGCGTCCGGATCACCGCCAGCCGGCGCAACTGGTCGTCCCGCGTGCCAATGTCTATTTCTTCTTCGGGAAAATCCAGTGTTGCCTCCGTCAGCGCCCGTAACTCCACCAACTGCCGGGCCAGCGCGTGTATCGCCAAAGAGAACTCGCCATGGATCGAGCGGTTGGCGCAGCGTGCCGCCTGTTCGGTAGCCGCGTCGATGAGATCCGCCACCCCTTCGGCCTGAGCCAGATCCATTTTGCCATTGAGATAGGCGCGCTTGCTGAATTCGCCCGGTTCGGCAACGCGCGCGCCTAACGTCAGGCAACGCTTGAGCAGCCGCTGTAGAACCACGGGCCCGCCGTGACCCTGCAACTCCAGCACGTCTTCTCCGGTATAGGAATGCGGCGCGGGGAAATACAGCGCCAGCCCCTGGTCGATGCGTCCGCCGTCGTCATCGCTGAAATCACACAGGGTAGCTACCCGCGGCCGCGGGGTTTTCCCGCAAAGCCCTTGCGCAAAACCGTCAAGCCGAGTTCCCGAAACACGTACCACGCCGATACCGCCACGGCCATGCGCCGTGGCTATTGCGGCTATCGTGTCGTGCGTATCGTGATTAGACGCGACCAATGTTTCACGTGAAACGTTCGTGCGAGCGCTCAGGTCTTGGCGGTGCCAAGCTTCTGATTGGCCTGTTCCAGAACATTATTAATGTGCCACTGCTGGGCGATGGACAACACGTTGTTCACCAACCAGTACAACACCAAGCCCGCCGGGAAAAAGAAGAAAAATACACTGAACGCGACGGGCATGATTTTCATCACTTTCGCCTGCACCGGATCCGGCGGCTCGGGATTTAGCCTGGTCTGGATTATCATCGAGGCACCCATCAGCACCGGCAGGATATACCAAGGGTCGATCGCCGACAGATCGGTGATCCAGCCATAAAACGGCGCATGACGCAGCTCCACTGCCGCCAAGATTACCCAATAAAGTGCAATAAAAACAGGCATTTGTACCAATATCGGCAGGCAACCTGCCATTGGATTGACCTTTTCTTTCTGGTACAACTCCATCATCGCCTTTTGCAGGCGCTGCCGGTCATCGCCATAGCGCTCTTTTAACTGCTGCATCTTCGGCGCGATGATCTTCATCTTCGCCATGGCCTTGTAACTCGCCTGCTGCAACGGAAAGAACATCGCCTTGAGCAATACCGTCAGAAGAATGATGGCTATGCCCCAGTTGCCGACCCAGCTTTGTATCCACGTCAGCACCATAAACAAGGGCACCGCGATCACGGTAAGCACGCCGAAATCCACCACCAGATCCAGGCCCGGCGCGAGTTTCTCCAGCGTTTTGGTATCTTGCGGACCAGCATACAGTGGCGCGCTTACCGTTGCGCTTTTGCCCGCAGGTATCGCGGTGCCGGTTATTTTCACTCCTGCCGCGTAAAGCCCGCTCTCCAGCTTGCTGGTATAAAACTCGCGCGGAATCTTATCTTTAGGCAGAAACGCGCTAAAAAAGTAATGCTGAATTATCGCCACCCAGCCCTCGTCCTGACTGGTTTTGCTATAAGGTGTTTTGGCTTTGTCGACATCATCAAACGCGACCTTCTGGAATTTCTCGCCCTTGGTATAGACCGCCAGCCCGGTGTAGGTCGGCAACATCGCGGAGTCGCCATCCGGCGGTTTACGGTCACGCACCAATTGAAAATAGCCGTAGGGCTGCAATGCCGCATCCCCGCCGTTGGCAATGTCGTACGAAACATCAATAACGTAGTTACCACGGGTAAACTTGTAGACCTGCGCCACTTTGACGCCGTTGACCTCGGGCGCCTCCAGACGCACTTCCAGCGTCTGCGTACCGTCCGCAAGCTGATACTCGCGGCGCTCCACGGTATATTGCGTATGGTGGTTAGGCAGCCCTGCCCCTATCAGCCCGGACTGCGCGATATAGGTATTGTCCGCAGTACTCTGAAACAATACAAAGTTCTTCGATTTGTCGAGCGTGCCCTTGTGTTGCTTCAATTCCAGCCGGCGGATATCCCCGCCCAATGTACTGATTTCCGCCCGCAGAACGTCGGTTTCAACCTTGATCAGTTGCCCGCCCTTGACGATACCCGATGGTGCCGCGCTTGGCGCAGCGCCTTGCGGCGCGGCCGGCACGCTGGGTGCTGTTGGCGCCTGCGGCACTGGAATGCCGTTCGCTTCCCCGTTTTTGGCGGCGGCCTGAACCACTGGCGCCTGGGGCTTTTGGTCGCGCTGCCACGCATCGACCAGCATGAAGGTCGAAAACGTGAATACAAAAAACAAGATGAGCCGTTGGGTATCCATCGTTACAGTCTTATGCGGTTAGGGTGATTTCGGTAGCGCGATTTCAGCCGGCGGCGAGCCCTTGATGATGCCGCCGTGGCTGCCACTTGTAGCGCTATTGTTTATATTGCCGCCAAATCGCGCCGCGACATCGCGCAGCAGCCGGTCCAGCTCGCGGCGGATCGCCGCATTATCTTCCTTGCGCAGGTCGTTTTTTTGCTGGAACACGATGTCCACCGCCGGCAAAGTCGCTCGATACGCGCGGAATGCCTCTCGCGCGATACGCTTACACCGATTTCGATCCACCGCTCTAGGTGCCGCTTTGCGGCTGGCTATCAGACCCAGTCTTGCCGCAGGCCACGTACTGGGTAGTGCGCGTACGAGAAAGTTTTTCCCGGATAGCCGACAGGGTGCGGCTAACACCGCTCTGTATTCTTCAGCACGGGAGAGCTTATGCGCCTTGCCCGGCTGACCCGACGTCGCCGGTAGAGCGCTGCCGGTTAGCGGGAACACAAATTAGTTGTGATTGACAGGCGTATACCGCGTATTTCGACAGCGACTGCCGGGCGCCTGCTGGTGAGTGAATTAAGCCGACAAGACAGCACGGCCTTTTGCGCGGCGTGCTCGGATTACAGCGCGACCACCACGGGTTTTCATGCGCGCACGGAACCCATGCGTACGGGCACGGCTGATTTTAGACGGCTGAAACGTTCTTTTCATGGCAGTATCTTCCTAAACAAGAACAACACGGTGTCGGCTGGGAACACACTTGGAACACCGACCCAGACGTAACCTACTATTACATCGCATTTTCAGGTGGTTTGTCAATCAAATCCGGTGTTTGCCCCTAACGATGGCGCTGCTTATTTTTTGCGCGCCTGCCGGTACTATGCTACGTCGTGGTTGTGGATAACTCTGGCCAAAGCACGTAAAATCACTGCGGTAATAGGAAGCCGAAGGGCGCGTGTGGGTTGCCTTTGTCGGCGAGCACCTTCTGCATTAATTCTGCATTAAAAATGTCTACGATCATCCAATTCAGAATGCGGATCGCTCACCAAATCCTATCCCGTAACGATATTCCGCCTTACGCCCTTCATCCCTCTGCCGCCATTAGTCCGATATCATCCAACTCATGAACACTTTTTGGAGCCACTGTCTTTCTCAATTTGAGAAGGAACTACCCGCCCAACAGTTCATTACCTGGATCAAACCCCTGACGGTTCAACCCAACGGCACCACAGCCGTCACAGTCATCGCGCCTAACCGTTTTGTGCTGCAATGGATACGCGATAAGTTTTTCGTGCGGCTACAGTCACTCGCGAATGAGCATTTCGGCGTACCAATGAAGATCGATCTGCTGTTAGCGGATAAATTAGTGACCCCGACACCCATCCCTGAAAATGCCGGGCGCACGCCAATAACAATCCTCCCGGCACCCTCATCCGATCCGGTACACCGCGCCGCCGTCAGTGCCGCGCCGCCGAAACCCCAACTGCCGCGCGATCTATCCCGGCTGAACCCCGCCTTTACCTTTGACAGCTTCGTCACCGGCAAGGCTAACGAACTCGCGCGCGCAGCAGCGGCGCAAGTCGCCGAAAAATCCGGCACCGCCTATAACCCCTTGTTTATCTACGGCGGCGTCGGCTTGGGCAAGACCCACCTCGCGCACGCCATAGGCAATTATTTCCGCACCCACCATCCCCATGGCAAAGTGCGCTATATCCATGCCGAACAGTATGTATCCGATGTGGTGCGTGCCTACCAACACAAAGCCTTCGACGACTTCAAGCGTTACTACCATTCATTGGATATTCTGCTGATCGACGACATCCAGTTCTTCAGCGGCAAGAACCGTACACAGGAAGAGTTTTTCTATGCGTTTAATGCGCTGATCGAATCCCACAAGCAAGTGGTGATCACCTGTGATACCTATCCCAAAGAAATCGCCGGCATGGAAAACCGTCTGATCTCCCGTTTCGGTTGGGGCCTTACCGTCGCCGTTGAGCCGCCCGAGCTCGAGATGCGGGTAGCTATCCTGATCAAAAAAGCCGAACAAGAAACCATCACCCTGCCGGAAGACGTCGCGTTTTTCCTCGCCCGGCACATCCAATCCAATGTGCGCGAACTTGAAGGCGGACTCAAACGCATACTGGCCTACGCCCGCTTTACCGGTCACGAGATAACGGTAGATCTGTGCCGTGAAGCATTACGTGACCTTTTGGCCGTGCAAAACCGGCAAATCTCCATAGAAAATATTCAAAAGACTGTCGCGGACTACTATAAGATCAAAGTCTCTGAAATGTATTCCAAAAAGCGCACCCGAAATATCGCTCGGCCGCGTCAGATTGCCATGGCCTTAGCCAAAGAGCTCACACAATTAAGTTTGCCGGATATCGGCGAAGCTTTTGGCGGACGTGATCACACCACGGTATTGCATGCCTGCCGCAAAGTGACCGACTTGAAAACAACCCACGGAGAAATCAGCCGCGACATCTCATCGTTACTGAAAGTACTCCGTTGCTGATAACCGATAAGATCGCTCTATAAGCCCTGTGAATAACCAGTGGATAGTTTGGTAATAAGTAGCAACTTCTATCATCACGTCAAAACAATAGACATTTACCCCACCCGCTTAAGCCCAGTTATACCGCCCTACAAATACACCATAAGTACATGATATAAAAAGAATTTAAAAGTTATCCACAAGATCATCATTGCCCTATTAGTACTACTATAGAGTTATTTTATGAAACTACTTCAAATAGATAGAGATGCTCTGTTGACGCCGTTACAAGCGGTTACCGGCATCGTTGAAAAACGCCACACCCTGCCGATATTGTCCAACGTCTTGATAGAACGCAAAAAAGACGCGTTGAATCTGGTCGCCACCGATCTTGAAATACAGATCACGACCTCCTGTGAAGCAGACGGCAAGGCAGGTGACGATCAACGGCTTACGGTATCGGCACGCAAACTTCAGGATATCCTCCGGTCGCTGCCGGACGGCGCCGAAACGACGCTTGATCTTCAGGCCAACAAATTGCAGGTCAAAGCCGGCAAAAGCCGCTTCAACTTGCAAACCATGCCCGCTGACGATTTCCCAAAAATGGCGGACGCCGGTGAGTTACAAGGCAAGTTTTCCATTTCACAAAAACTACTGCAGGACCTCTTGCTCCTGGTGCAATACGCCATGGCGCAACAGGACATCCGTTATTACCTCAATGGTCTTTTACTCGTCCTCGACGGCAACAAAATCAAGGTCGTTGCCACCGACGGCCATCGACTGAGCTACGCCGAAGGCACGCTGACGGACTCACATGAAAAGCGCGAAGTTATCCTGCCGCGCAAAGCCGTTGTAGAGCTCTCGCGCCAAATGAGTTCAGGAGACGCCGAACTACACGTCGAACTCTATGCATCGCAGGTACGATTCAAGTATGGCAATAGTGAATTGGTGACCAAAATCATCGACGGCAAGTTTCCCGATTACACCCGAGTAATTCCGGTGAACTACAACAAGAAAATAACCCTTGAACGGCAAGCACTGCTGCATTCGTTGCAACGCGCGGCGATCCTGTCGAATGAAAAGTTTCGCGGGGTACGCTGGATGATCGCTGGCAACAGCCTGCGTATTTCCTGCACTAACAGCGAACAGGAAGAAGCCCAGGAAGAAATGGAAGTCGATTACAACGGCGAAGCCCTCGACGTGGGATTCAATATCACCTATCTGCTCGACGTATTGAACAACGTGCATACCGAAAAAATAGACTGCGCCTTCGGCGACGCCAACAGCAGCATGCTGATTACCATTCCTGAGCGAGATGATTTCCGTTACGTAGTCATGCCAATGCGCATTTAAGCCTTTACGACAATCCACCATCCATACCGAAAAGTAGGCTGGCAGCACACAACAGCATTATTAGAAGAAAGTCGAAACAACTAAAAATGGCAGAGAACAAGGATTCAAAAGATATTAGGGACGCCAGTGAATACGACTCGTCCAGCATCAAAATGCTCAAAGGTTTGGAAGCCGTACGCAAGCGTCCCGGCATGTATATCGGCGATACCAGCGATGGCTCGGGCCTGCATCACATGGTGTTTGAGGTTGTCGACAATGCCATTGACGAAGCGCTGGCAGGTTATTGCAACGAAATCACCATCACCATCCATACCGACAATTCCATCAGCGTCACCGACAACGGCCGCGGTATACCCACCGATATTCATCCGGACGATGAGCTAAAGCGTTCTACCGCTGAAGTGGTGATGACCGAATTGCATGCCGGCGGTAAATTCGATAGCAATTCCTACAAAATATCCGGCGGCCTGCATGGCGTTGGCGTCTCGGTGGTTAACGCATTATCCGAATGGTTGCGGCTAACGATACGCCGTGACGGTCAAATGCATCAAATGGAATTCCGCGACGGCGCGGCTGTAGCGCCGCTCAAACCGACCGGGAAAAGCGAACGTCGCGGCACCGAAGTGCATTTCATGGCCAGCACCGAAGTCTTCGGCAAGATCGAATTTCATCACGACATCCTGGCCAAACGCCTGAGAGAATTATCGTTTCTGAATCACGGCGTGAAAATCGTCATGCTCGATCAGCGCACCGGCAAAGAAGAAAACTTCGCCTTCAGCGGTGGCATCAAAGGTTTTGTCGAATACATGAACCGCAGCAAAAGCGTGCTGCACCAAACCATTTTTCATGCCACCGGAGAGAAAGACGGCATTATTGTTGAAGTATCGATGCAATGGAACGATTCGTACCAGGAGTCCATGCAGTGCTTTACCAATAACATACCCCAGCGCGACGGCGGCACGCATCTGACGGGCCTGCGCGCCGCGATGACGCGCACGCTCAACAACTACATCGTCAACACCGAGCTGGCAAAAAAAGCCAAGGTAGAAACCACCGGCGATGACATGAAAGAAGGGCTGACCTGCGTGCTGTCGGTCAAAGTGCCGGAACCCAAATTCTCGTCGCAGACCAAAGAAAAGCTGGTTTCCTCTGAAGTGCGCCCGGCCGTTGAAGAAGTGGTCGCGGTGAAGCTGATGGAATTTCTGTTGGAAAAGCCCAACGATGCCAAAGTGATCTGCGGCAAAATCGTCGATGCGGCGCGCGCGCGCGAAGCCGCGCGCAAAGCGCGTGAACTCACGCGGCGTAAAGGCGTTCTGGATTCATTCGGCCTTTCCGGAAAACTCGCCGATTGCCAGGAGCGTGATCCCAAGTTGTGTGAGCTGTATCTGGTCGAGGGTGATTCTGCCGGCGGTTCCGCCAAGCAAGGCCGTGATCGCAAGTTCCAGGCGATCCTGCCCTTGCGCGGCAAAATTCTGAACGTGGAAAAAGCGCGTTTCGACAAACTGTTGTCATCTACCGAAATCACCACGTTGATCAGCGTGCTCGGCACCGGCATCGGCAAAGACGAATACAACGCCGACAAACTGCGTTATCACCGCATCATCATCATGACCGACGCTGACGTGGACGGCGCGCATATCCGCACCTTGCTGTTGACGTTTTTCTATCGTCAGATGCCGGAACTGGTCGAACGCGGCCACATCTATATCGCCCAGCCGCCGTTGTATCGCTTGAAGCACGGTAAGACCGAGCGCTATCTCAAGGACGAACACGAGCACAAACAATATCTGCTCAAGCTTGCCCTCGCGGGTGCGCAGCTCCACCCCTCTGCGACGGATGCGCCACTGAGCAAAGAAGCGTTTGAAGCCGTGGCTAAAGATTATCTGCTGGCCGAAGCCGTCATCGATCGCGCCGGCCGTCTTGCCGACGAAGCCGTGTTGCACGTGCTATTGCAACAACCGATCGAGCTGGACTTGTCCAACGAAGCCGCCGCCACGCAGAGTGCCCAGACCATCGCCGGCCTGGTGAAATCCGACAAAATAAAAATTGCTGCTGCGTATGACGAAAAGACAGAGCAATTCTTCATACAAATCAATAAGATACAACATGGCGTTGAGCATCGAACCCGCATCGACGCGGATTTTGTACACAGCGGCGACTATGCGCAGATCAAGAAAACCGCCACCGTGCTGCAAGGTCTGCTGAGCGAAGGCGCACACGTTAAATTTGGCGATCACCAGCATCCGGTGAAAGAATTCCGCGACGCGATAGACTGGATACTCACCGAGGCGCAGCGCGGCGTTAGCGTGCAGCGCTACAAAGGCCTAGGTGAAATGAATCCGGAGCAGTTGTGGGAAACCACCATGGATCCGAAAGTGCGCCGCTTACTACGCGCGCAAATAGAAGACGCCATCGGCGCTGACGAGATATTCAGCACGCTGATGGGTGATGCCGTGGAACCCCGCCGCGCCTTCATCGAGAGTAACGCCCTCGGCGTTCGCAATCTCGACGTTTAACCGTCTGATGATTTGCGCCGCGAGGCACTGCGGGCCGCATCAAGCGTGATGCGGCTCCGCGGGCAGTTCAGCGAGTTCAATCAGGCAGCCTTCCGTACCCGCCGGATCGAGAAACGCGATGCGGCTGTTCGCATGGCCAGGACGCGGCACCTGATCCAGCAGAGCCACGCCCTTGGCTTTTAATTCCGCCAAAGCTTCGTCGATGTTCTCGACTTCAAAACAAATGTGATTGATGCCGCCCTTGCCCTCGGCAACCATCTTCGCATGCTTGCTGTCAGGCGTGGTGCCGGCGATCAGCTCCACCATCGATTCGCCTATCGGATACAGCGCCAGCTTCACCGGACGAATCGGATTGGTCTCCACCCCGCCCAGCTTGATACCGAAACAGTCCTCCCACAGCGCGCGACTTTTTTCGACGTCTTTGACCAAAATCCCCACGTGCTCAATACGTTTGATCTTCATGCGGTTCTCCGTTGATAGAGCCGGCAGTGTAGCTTTTTCACGCACGCGCGTCGTGACACCCGGCAGGGAATAAATATAACTATATGTTTTTAAACAATATTTAATGGTAAGCGGTACGTGAGCCGCTCAGTTGCGGATGTCCTGCAAAAACCATTCGGTCGGTAGTTCGTGCCCCAGTCCTGCCGCCTTCGCCTTGCGGTACACCAGCGAACCCACCGACGAAAACTGAACGCCCCAATTGCCGATCGTGCGGTAATGCGTGATCTGATCGCGCGAGGTGCGCCCCGGCGCCTTGCCGGAAAGCACGTCGGTGTACACGGGCCATTCGCCGAGCTTGAGATTTTTGGTCGCGCGCGGCAAACGCTTTTGCTGCGCCTCGGTGCCCATCACGTAAGCGCCGAGGCTACCGCCGATACCTTTGCGGAACATCTCGCTTTCTGGAATATCCAGGCCCTCTTTGCCTTGCTGCACTTTCACATCAAAGCGTGCGGCGACGTCCGCGGAAATTTCGTGCGGGCCGAGGTTGACCACATGCATGCCGGGCTCCAGCCACGCCGGATCGATGGTGGGTTTGATGCTGTCGGTGCAGGTTGAAAGGATATCCACGCCGCGCACCGCCTCGCGCGCGGAATCGACGGCGACCACCTCAAGGTTGAGCTGCTTCGACATTTCAGCCGCATACTTTTCGCGGTTGGCCGGTGTGCGGCTGAATACTTTAACCTTCTTCAACTGGCGCACAGCGGCGTAGGCCTCCAGAAACGTGCGCGCCATGCCGCCCGAGCCGATCATGCCAACAGTGTTTGCATCCTCGCGCGCCAGCAAGCGCGTGCCAATGCCTGCTGCGCCGCCGACACGCATATGCTGCAAATGGCCGTCGTTCATAATCGCCAGCGGTTCGCCGTTGCCGGCGCTATATAGAATCACCAGCCCGCAAAAGGTGCCGGGCTGCACACAGTATTTGTTTTCGGAAACACTGCCATCCGCGCCCACCGGCCAATGCACGATATCCGACTTCAGCCGCACGGCGTAATAGCCGCCGCTGGAACCTTCCACCGTGCCGAAGCGGTA
>CANIID010000032.1 GCA_947467315.1 Betaproteobacteria bacterium
AACCTTTCATCTGGACCGCTAAGGCAACTGACATTCTTGCCAAAGTCACCCGTGCCCGGGCGGCCTTAAATAAGCGCACTTCTATTTGACGCACTACAATAGTTTTGTTCTCGCCCGCGTTGATATTGCATATTCTGGGAAAACGTCATCGCAAGAGCGAGTGTAGCCTGTAAGAGGCGAAGCGTATTACGGGGCAATCTCCGTCCCGTGACAACCCCGCGCTGTCCACCGCGAAGCACACTCGTGCGTTAGACTCCTCGCACGCCCACCGCACCCAAGCCAACACAATGTCCCTAGCCGTCCTCCATAGCCGCGCCCTCGCAGGCGTCGCAGCACCCCCGGTGGATGTCGAAGTGCATCTGGCAAACGGCTTGCCGAGTTTCACCATCGTCGGCTTGCCCGAAGCCGAGGTCAAAGAATCCAAAGACCGCGTGCGCGCGGCGTTGCAGAACGCGCGCTTTGAATTCCCCATGCGGCGCATCACGGTGAATCTCGCGCCCGCTGATTTGCCGAAAGAATCCGGTCGACTCGATTTGCCGATTGCGCTGGGCATCCTCGCGGCATCGGGGCAGATACCCGCGAACAAACTCAATGAATACGAATTCGCGGGCGAGCTTGCTTTGACCGGCGCGCTGCGTCCGGTGCGCGGTGCGCTGGCGATGACGCTGGGCGCGCTCAACGATGGCCGCGCCTTCATGTTGCCGGTGGAAAATGCGGCCGAAGCCGCGCTGGTCGAAAACGCCACCGTGTATGCCGCGCCGTCGCTACTCGCGGTGTGCGCGCATTTGCACGAGCAGGAAAAACTCACGCCGTATCAAAGCGCGCCCGTCACCACCGAGATTACCTACGCCGATTTGCTGGATGTCAAAGGCCAGGCGCATGCCAAACGCGCGCTCGAAATCGCCGCCGCCGGCGGCCACAGCCTGCTGATGGTCGGCCCGCCCGGCACGGGCAAGACCATGCTGGCCTCGCGCCTGCCGGGCATCTTGCCGCCGATGACGCAGCAGGAGGCGCTCGAATCGGCGGCCATGCAATCGCTCGGCAGCGTGGGGTTTGACGTGTCGCGATGGAAGCAGCGCCCCTACCGCGCGCCGCATCACACCGCGTCGGGCGTAGCACTCGTGGGCGGTGGCAGCAACCCGCGCCCCGGCGAAATTTCGATGGCGATGCACGGCGTCTTGTTTCTCGATGAGTTACCTGAATTCCAAAGGAGCGTGCTCGAAGTGCTGCGCGAGCCGCTCGAATCCGGGCGCATTGTCATCTCGCGCGCGGCGCGGCAGGCGGAGTTCCCCGCACAATTTCAACTGGTCACGGCGATGAACCCCTGCCCCTGCGGCTACCTCGGCCACCCCAACGGTAAATGCCGCTGCACGCCCGATCAGGTGGCGCGTTACCGTTCGCGCATCTCCGGCCCGCTGCTCGACCGCATTGATCTGCAAATCGAAGTGCCCGCTTTGCCGCAGGAAGACATGACGCGCCAAGCGCAGGGCGATAGCTCGGCAACCGTGCGTGAAAGAGTCACCGCCGCACGCGAACGCGCGCTGGCGCGTCAGCAAAAGCCCAATCACCTGCTTGCCACACGCGACATCGACAAGCACTGTATGCCTGATGACAAAGGCGAAACGCTATTAAAGCAGGCGATCAGCCGTATGGGTCTTTCGGCACGCGCGTATCACCGTATCCTCAAGGTGGCGCGCACCATTGCCGATCTGGCAGGCGTGGCAACCATTGGTGCGGCGCATGTGGCCGAGGCGATTCAGTATCGGCGATTTGAGCGCGGGTAGTTAGAATAAGGCATGCTCGAAGTTATTAACCTTACCAGCGCCCGTGGCGAGCGCACGCTGTTTCGCAACGTGTCGTTTAAGCTCGACGCGAGCGGGCTGCTGCATGTCGCGGGTACCAATGGCAGCGGCAAAACGAGTTTGCTGCGCATCCTGTGCGGGCTGGGCGCGGCAGATGCCGGCGAGGTGCGCTGGCGCGGTGAACCGATACACAGCGTGCGCGAGGCGTACTGGCGCGAGGGGGTGTATCTGGGGCACGCCAATGCGTTGAAGGATGATTTGTCGGCGATTGAAAATCTTCTGATGGCCTGCACGCTGGCGGGTCGTCCTGCAAGCGACGGCGATGCGCGCGAGGCACTACACGCTTTCGGCCTCGCGGCCTGTTCCCATTTGCCGGTGCGCGCGTTGTCGCAAGGGCAAAAGCGCCGTTCCGCGCTGGCGCGGCTGGCGCTTTCCACGCAAGCACGGCTGTGGATACTCGATGAGCCGTTCTCCGCACTGGATGTGGCCGCAGTCGCGCATCTCGAAAAATTAATCGTGGCCTACCTTGACGGCGGCGGCAGTGTGATTTTCACCACGCACCAGGACGCGGCCATCAGCGCGCGGATTACGCAGCGTATTGATCTGGACAAAGCGTCGGTGGCCGCATGCTAAACGTGATGCGTGCCGTAATCGCGCGTGATCTCACACTGGCATGGCGCCGCCGCAGCGATGTTTTTACGTCGATGATCTTTTTTGTCATCGTCGCCAGTCTGTTTCCGCTGGGCATCGGGCCGGAGCCCAAACTGCTGCTCGCCATAGGACCCGGTATTGTTTGGGTGGCGGCGCTGCTGGCATCAATGCTGGCGTTGTCGCGATTATTCGCTAGCGATTACGCCGACGGCACGCTGGAGCAGATGTTGCTCGCGGCCACGCCCTTGTCGGTGATCGTGATCGCCAAGGTGATCGCGCACTGGATCGCGGCGAATCTGCCACTGGTGCTGATCGCGCCGTTGCTGGGTTTGCAGTTCGGTTTGCCCGCCGACGCGCTGGCGGTGCTGGCGTTGGCACTCGCGCTCGGCACGCCGAGCTTGAGTTTGATCGGCGCGATCGGTGCGGCGCTCACGCTCGGTTTGCGCGGCGGCGGCGTGTTGTTGGCGTTGCTGGTGCTGCCGCTGTATGCGCCGGTGCTGATTCTCGGCTCGCTCGCGGTTGAGGCCACGGCGGCGGGCCTTACCGCGCAGCCTTACTTGCTGTTGCTCGCCGCGCTGTCGCTGGGGGCGCTCTCGCTGGCGCCATGGGCAGTGTCGGCGGCGCTTAGAATTTCTTATGAATAAACAAGTACTTACAATATAATTCATGCGCTGTTGATTTACATTAAACTTAGCCGCTCAAACGTCCTCCAAGATAGCGCCATGTCCAGCGCCACACCGCAAACCGCCTCTGGCGGCATCAACTGGTTCAAATATTCCTCGCCGCAGACTTTTTTTCCGCTGGCGGGCACGCTTGCGCCCTGGTTCGCCGCGATAGCCGCCGTGCTGTTTGTCGCCGGTTTGTATATCGGTTTCTTCGTCGCGCCCACCGACGCGCAGCAGGGCGAGTCGTATCGCATTATTTTTATCCACGTTCCCGCTGCGTGGATGTCGATGCTGATTTATCTGGCGATGGCTTTCTGGGCGGGCATGGGCCTTGCCTTCAACACGCGGCTCTCGGGCATGATGGCGACGGCGCTCGCGCCCACGGGCGCACTGTTTACGTTCATTGCGCTGTGGACGGGTGCGCTGTGGGGCAAGCCGACGTGGGGCACTTGGTGGGTGTGGGACGCGCGGCTCACTTCCGAGCTGCTGCTGCTGTTTTTGTATTTTGGTTTCATGGCGCTGCAAGCGGCGATGGATGATCCGCGCCGCGCCGACAAAGCCGGTGCGGTGCTGGCGCTGGTGGGGGTGATTAACATCCCGATTATTTATTTTTCGGTGAAGTGGTGGAACACCCTGCATCAGGGCGCATCGGTCAGCCTGAAAAGCGCGCCCACCATGGCGGCGACCATGTTCACCGGCATGATCGTGATGGTGTTCGCCTGTTGGGCGTATGCGATTGCGGCGGCGCTGTGGCGTGTGCGCTGTATCATCCTTGAACGCGAGCGGCGCAGCGAGTGGGTGGCTGATTATCTGGAGACGCAGAAATGAACTGGGGCAGTGCGGGCGAATTTTTTGCCATGGGCGGTAAGGGGCTGTATGTGTGGGGTTCGTACGCGGTGACGTTTTTGTGTATCGCGATTGAGCTGGCGTCGCTGAATCTGCGCCGTCGCGCGGCAGGTAAAAAACCATGAAGCCGCGTCATCGCCGCATCGCTCTGATCGTCGCCGGTGTCGCCGGCCTGGCGCTGGCCACGACGCTGGTGTTGCAGGCGTTTCAACAAAACCTGGTGTTTTTTTTCACCCCCTCGCAAGTGGCGGCGAACGAAGCGCCGCAAGGGCGCGCGTTTCGTGTCGGCGGCATGGTTGAAAAAGGCAGCGTCAAGCGCCAGCCCGACGGCGTCACCGTGCAATTCAATGTGACCGACACCGCCAAGACTATACAAGTGGCGTATAAAGGCGTGCTGCCGGATTTGTTCCGTGAGGGCAAAGGCGTGGTGACGCAGGGGCGGCTTGAAAACGGCCGGTTTGTGGCCAGCGAAGTGCTCGCCAAGCATGATGAAAATTACATGCCGCCCGAAGCCGCCGATGCGGTGAAAAAAGCGCAGGCAACGAATCAAAAGGCGGTGAACACCGTGGTGAATAAATGATCCCCGAACTCGGTCAATTTGCCTTGGTGCTCGCGCTGATACTCGCGGTGGCGCAGGGCACGCTGCCGCTGGCGGGGGCTGCGCGCGGCACGCAGTCGTGGATGAATCTTGCGCGGCCCGCGGCGCAGGGGCAGTTGGTGTTTATCGCCATTGCGTTTGGCTGCCTCACCTATTCGTTTGTGACCAACGATTTTTCGGTGCTGTATGTGGCCTCCAATTCCAACTCGGGTTTGCCGCTGCAATACCGCATTGCCGCCGTGTGGGGCGGGCATGAAGGTTCGCTGCTGTTGTGGATGCTGATGCTCGCGGGCTGGACCACGGCGGTCAGCGTGTTCAGCGGCCACTTGCCCGACGACATCGTTGCGCGTGTGCTGGGCGTGCTGGGCCTGGTCAGCGTGGGGTTCCTCAGCTTCACGCTGTTTACCTCCAACCCGTTTGACCGGTTGCTGCCGGCAGCCATGGACGGGCGTGATCTGAATCCGCTGTTGCAGGATTTCGGCATGATTATTCATCCGCCGATGCTCTACATGGGTTACGTTGGCTTTTCGGTGGCGTTTGCGTTTGCGATTGCCGCGCTGTTGTCGGGCCGGCTCGATGCGACATGGGCGCGCTGGTCGCGTCCGTGGACCACGTTGGCGTGGATGTTTCTGACGCTGGGCATCGCGCTGGGCAGTTGGTGGGCGTATTACGAGCTGGGCTGGGGCGGCTGGTGGTTCTGGGATCCTGTGGAGAACGCCTCGTTCATGCCTTGGCTCGTGGGCACCGCGCTGATTCATTCGCTGGCGGTGACGGAAAAACGTGGCGCATTCAAAAGCTGGACGGTGCTGCTGGCGATATTCGCGTTTGCCTTGTCGCTGCTCGGCACCTTTCTCGTGCGTTCCGGCGTACTGACCAGCGTGCATTCGTTTGCTACCGACCCCAAGCGGGGCGTTTTCATCCTGGCGTTTCTAGTGGTGGTGATCGGCGGCTCGCTCACCTTGTTTGCCTGGCGCGCGCATCGCGTGGGCTTCGGCGGGCGCTTCGAAGTGGTGTCGCGCGAATCGTTTTTGCTCACCAACAATGTGCTGCTGGTGGTGGCGGCGGGTTCGGTGCTGTTGGGCACGTTGTATCCGCTGTTTCTCGACGCGCTGGGCATGGGCAAAATTTCCGTCGGCCCGCCGTACTTTGAAACCGTGTTCGCGCCGCTGATGGCGCCCGCGTTGTTCATGATGGGCGTGGGGCCGATGGCGCGCTGGAAGCAGGCGAGCATTCCCGAACTGGCCACCCGCTTGAAATGGGCGTTCGGCGTGTCGGTGGCGGGCGGGTTGTTACTGCCGCTGACGATGGGCACATGGACGCCGTTGGCGAGCTTTGGGTTTTTGCTGGCGCTGTGGATCGTCGCCGCGAGCATCACCACGCTGGTGTCGCGCCTGAAACAAACACCGGGAACCGGCATCGCCAAATGGCGCGCGCAATCGCGCAGCTTCTACGGCATGCTGCTTGCGCACATGGGCATGGCGGTGTTCGTGGTGGGCGTGACGATGGTCAAAAGTTACGAGGCCGAAAAAGACGTGAAGCTGTCGGTCGGCGAATCGGTTGATCTGGGCGGCTACACCTTTCGCTTTGACGCGCTGAATGACGTGAAAGGCCCGAACTACGTGGCCGCGCGCGGCACCTTCACGGTGACGCAGGGCGCGTCCGCGGTCAGCATCATGCACCCCGAAAAGCGCATCTACAACGTGCAGAAAAACCCCATGACCGAAGCGGCGATCAACACCGGCTTCACCCGCGACTTGTACGTCTCGCTGGGCGAGGCGGTGGAAGGCGGTGCGTGGGTGGTGCGCGTGCAGGTCAAGCCCTTTGTCGATTGGATCTGGGGCGGCTGCGTGCTGATGGCGCTGGGCGGGTTGCTCGCGGTGCTCGACAAACGCTACCGTTTGGCGGCGCGCAGACGGCATGAAACCGTTTCCGGCGCTGCCGTGGCGGCTGCGAGCTGAAGCCCATGAAATGGTGGCTATGGCCGCTCGGCCTGTTCCTGGTATTGGTGGTGTTTCTCGGCGTGGGCCTTACGCTCAATCCGCGCGAGGTGCCGTCCCCGTTGATCGGCAAACCCGCGCCGCCATTTCAGTTGCCGCTGCTGCATGAAGCCGAAAAAACATTCTCGCAAAAAGATATGCTGGGCAAGGTGTGGGTGCTCAATGTGTGGGCGTCGTGGTGCGGGCCGTGTCGCGATGAACACCCGATATGGGTTGATCTGGCCAAAGCCAACGTCGTGCCGATTTATGGCCTGAATTACAAAGACAAGCGCGCCGACAGCATCGCGTGGCTGCAACGCTATGGCGATCCGTATGTGCTGTCGGTGTCCGATACGCAAGGGCGCATCGGCATCGACTACGGCGTGTACGGCGTACCCGAAACCTATGTCATCGACAAGGCCGGTGTGATTCGTTTCAAACAAGTCGGGCCGGTCACGCCTGCGGTACTGAAAGACAAAATTTTTCCGCTGATTGCGAAGTTGAATGGAAATGTATAGGTATCTGTTTTTATTGATATTTTTATTGTCCTTCGAAATGCCCGCGTGGGCAACCGAAGACGCCGCACTCGAGCAGCGCGTGCAGCGCATCTCTGAAGAACTGCGTTGCCTGGTGTGTCAGAACCAGACCATTGCCGACTCCAGCGCCGATCTCGCCGTTGATTTAAAAAATCAGGTGCGCGAAAAATTAAAGCAGGGCGTCAGCGAAAAAGACATCATCACTTTTATGACCGAACGCTACGGCGATTTCGTTTTGTATCGTCCGCCGGTGAAAGCGACGACCTGGCTGCTGTGGTTTGGGCCGGGGTTGCTGCTGGTGGCGGGGTTGGTCGCGTTGTTTATGCGCCTGCGCCGCCGTGCCACGGTAGAAGTCGAGCCGCAACTCACCGATGACGAGCGCGCACGCGCGGCGGCATTGCTGCAAACCCATAGTTCGACTACTAAGCCGAATCAACGATGACTTTATTCTGGATACTCGCGGCGCTGCTGATCGCCGCCGCGCTGGCGTTTGTGCTGCCGCCGTTGCTCAGGCGGGGTGCTAAAGCAGGCAAAGCGGGGCCCGCGAACAGCGCTCTTAACGTCGCGGTGTATCGTGACCAGCAACGCGAACTCGAAGCTGATCGCAGCGCGGGCGTTATCACTGACGAGCAATACGAGCGTGCGCGTATCGAACTGGAGCGGCGTTTGCTGGCTGACGTGGCCGGCGATCAAGTCATGCCTGCGACAGCGCAGCCCGCGCGCCGCGCGCCCGTAATCGTTATGGTGGTAGCCGTGCCGCTGCTGGCGGTGGGCCTTTACTTCGCCGTGGGCAGCCCGCGCGCGCTCGCGCCGGTGGCGATACCCACTGATACCAGCAAGGGCGTCACCGCCGAACAAGTCGAAGCGATGGTGGCAAAGCTCGCCGAGCGTATGAAGCAAAACCCGGAGGATCCGCAGGGCTGGGCCATGCTCGGCCGTTCGTATGCGGTGATGAACCGTTTTGACGATGCGGCGGCGGCATACGGCAAAGCCGTGGCGCGCGTGCCGGACAATCCCAATCTGCTGGCGGATTACGCCGACGCGCTGGGCATGGCGCGCGGGCAAAGCCTGCTGGGCGAACCCGAAGCGCTGATACAACGCGCCTTGAAAATCGACCCCGATCACGGCAAATCACTGGCGCTGGCGGGCACCATCGCCTTCGAGAAAAAAGACTACGCGGGCGCGATCGGCCATTGGGAAAAACTCGTCACGCGGATTCCGCCCGATTCCGACATGGCGCGCGGCGTGCAATCGAGCATTGCCGAAGCGCGCGGATTGTTGGGCGGCAAAACCGCGCCGGTCGCTGATAAAGCCGCCGGTGTAAGCGGCACGGTCACGCTGGCGCCCGCGCTGGCGGCGAAGACTGCGCCCGGCGACACTGTGTTTATTTTCGCGCGCGCCGCTGAAGGCCCGCGCATGCCGCTGGCCATCCTGCGCAAAAAAGTCAGCGACTTACCGATCGCGTTTACGCTGGACGACAGCACCGCCATGTCGCCGGCGGCGCGTTTGTCGGGCACGCCGCAAGTCGTTATCGGCGCGCGTATTTCCAAAAGCAGCAACGCCATGCCGCAGCCGGGTGATTTGCAAGGATTCACCAAACCCGTGAATAACACCGCAAAAAACATTACCATCGTGATTGATACCGAAGTGCAGTGATGCGGTATCGCAAATTCCCGGAGATTACATGGCGAAATGGCAATACACCCAAGGCCTGCATGATTTAGGCAATAACACTTACGCGTGGCTGCAACCCGACGGCGGCTGGGGCTTGAGCAACGCGGGTCTGATCGTCGATGGCGATCAAACGCTGATGGTGGATACGTTGTTTGACCTCGCGCACACGCGCGAGATGCTTGCCGCGTACCGGCGCGCGGCGCCCGCGGCGAATCGCATTGATGTGCTGATCAACACGCATTCCAACGGAGATCACACTTTCGGCAATCAACTGGTCAACGGCGCGCGCATCATCGCCAGCCGCGCCTGCGCCGAAGAAATGGCCGCGCGCCGACCCGAAGAACGCACGCAAGTCATGCGCGACTGGCAACAGCACGGCGAGGCAGGCGCGGCGTGGCATCAGTTGTATAGCGGCAAATTCGATTTCGAAGGCCTGGTCTACACGCCACCGTCCGAAACCTTTGAGCGTGAAATGTCCGTGACGGTCGGCGCAAAAGAAGTGCGTCTCATCAACGTGGGGCCGGCGCACACCAACGGCGATATCCTTGCCTACGTGCCCGGCGACCGCACCGTGTTCACCGGCGACATCCTGTTTATCGGCGGTCATCCGCTGGCGTGGGTGGGGCCGATTGCGAACTGGATCGCGGCGTGTGATTTGATTTTGAGTTGGGACGTGGAAACCATAGTACCCGGCCATGGCCCGATCACCGACAAAGCCGGCGTGCGCAAACTCAAAGGCTATTTTGAATATCTCACCGTCGAAGCGCGCAAGCGTTTTGATGCCGGCATGAGCGAAGCCGAAGCCGCGCGCGACATTTCGCTGGCGCCGTATCACGACTGGATCGACGCCGAGCGCATCATCGTCAACATCCACACGCTGTACAAAGAATTCGGCGCGCCACCTAAAGCGCAGGCGCCTGACTATCACGCGCTCATGGCGCGCGTTCGCAACAAATCGGCAATTCGGTAAAATAATTCATAAAAACATATACTTACATAATAGTCACGCAAGGATCATCATGGCCATCACACTCGATGAAACCCACGACGCCAAACGCAAGAGCTGGGTTGCCAGCGCGCAGGGCCACAGCGATTTTCCGATCCAGAATCTGCCGCTGGGTGTGTTCAGCAGTCGCGGCGACACGCCGCGCGGCGGTGTCGCCATCGGCGATGACGTGTTCGATCTCAAAGCCGCCTGCGAAGCGAAGCTGTTTACCGGCGACGCCGAAAAAGCCGCGCGCGCCGCCAGTGCTACCACGCTGAATGAATTGATGGCGCTGGGCGCCGGCCCGCGTGCCGCATTGCGCAAACAGGTGTCGGCGTTGTTGGCCCAAGGCACGGAAGAATCCAAACGCGCGCAGCCGCTGGCCGGCACGTTGCTGCACAAGGCCGCGGATTGCGCGCTGTACTTGCCTGCCATGATCGGCGCGTTCACCGATTTCTTCGCCGGCATTCAGCATGCCGAAAACGGCGGCAAACGGCGCGGCGCGTGGCCGGCGCTGAACGAAAATTACAAACACGTGCCGGTGGCGTATCACAGCCGCGCCTCCACCGTGCGTCCAACCGGCGTGCCGGTGCGCCGCCCCAACGGCCAGCGGCTGGTGGGCGACGACAAGCTGCCCACCTTCGGCCCGTGCCTGAAAATGGATTTCGAACTTGAGTTCGGCGTGTGGATCGGCAATGGCAACGAATGGGGCGAGCCGATTGCCATCAACCAGGCCGCAGAGCACATTTACGGCTACTGTATGTTGAACGACTGGTCGGCGCGCGATATCCAGCGCTGGGAGTCGGCGCCGCTGGGGCCTTTCCTGTCGAAGAATTTCGGCACCACCATTTCGCCGTGGATGGTCACGCCCGAAGCGCTGGCGCCGTTTCAAATCGCGCAGCCCGCGCGTCCCGAAGGTGATCCGAAGCCCTTGCCGTATCTGTGGGACGATACCGATCAGCGCGAAGGCCAATTTGATCTGGAACTCGAAGTGCTGATCCACACCGAAGGCATGCGCACCAAAGGCATGCCGCCGCAACGCATCTCGGTGAGCAACACCAAACATCTATACTGGACGGTGGCGCAGATGGTCGCGCATCACACCTGCGGCGGCTGCAACCTCGAACCCGGCGACATCTTCGGCTCCGGCACCATCAGCGGCCCGACGCCCGACAACTACGGCAGCATCTCCGAGTTGAGTTTCGACGGCACCCAAGATATCAAGCTCGCGTCAGGCGAAATCCGCCGCTGGGTGCAGGATGGCGACGATATCTACCTGCGCGCGCAAGGCAAGCGCGACGGGTTTGTGGCGATTGGGTTTGGCGATTGTTGCGCGCGGATGGTGGCGGGGAAGGGTGTGTAGAAGGCATAGGGTGCAATCCTATCTCGCCGCATGCTTCCTGCGCCTATGAAGCGCGCGGCAACGTCAAAGGTATTTCTCGCTGGGTTGGCCCGGTGGCGTCGTGTTGATCGTCCAGTCGTGACCACACTTTTTGCAGCGCACACTTAGCCAACTGCCGCTGGCGACATCCTGTGAACGGCATGCGGACGACGCCAGCACCTCAATCACGCCATAAGCTTTGCATCCGCTGCACACGGCCTGTTCGGCGTAATGTTCCGCGCGAAACAGCATCTTGAAGTAGAAGGTTACGGTTTTATAACACAGCACGATGCCCGCCACGATCAGCGCCAGCATGATCCATGGCTTCGCGCCTGATTCGCGCCAGTGGAATTGATCCAGACACACCGCGATTACGATCACGCACAAAAACGCGGTCACCAGACTGGCATGCGCTTCGATGAGTTGACGCTCATGCCAGCGGCGGAAGCCGAGCTTGCGGATGCTTGCTGCGACAGACATGGGTTACCCCTTGCGACTGGATGCCGGTCAGCGTAGCACGCGGGCGCTATCCCATCTCGCCGCATGGCTTTGAAACGTCAACCCCGACTTCGCCCGGCGCGTCCGCGTTGCTCGGCGGCTCTCAGGGGGATGGCTTGCGATCACGTTTTGTAGGTTGGCGCGGAGCTTGCGAAGCTCAACACCCACGGCGCTGATTTGCCCGCGCCTGTCGCGTTTTGCATGACGTCATTGTGTCGGGCTTGGTAACCCAACAGAAACGTTTGGTGCGATACTGTTTGCGATCGCCGCGTTGGCGTTGTGGCTGGCCTACCTTAAACCGAAGGTGCAAGCATGAGCAAACTGTCGCCGTCGTCGCTATCTTCCGGCTGGCGCGAGGAAAAGCAGGCCGCGCACCTCTATCACGTAGTGGCCGAGGTCGAAAAAGCGGCAGGCACGCCGCGCGCGTCCTTGTTCGTCGAACTGGCGGGCGAGGCGGATAAGCAGGCCGACATCTGGGCGCGCCTGATGCGTGAGGCGGGTCAGCCCGCGCCGCCCCCATACACGCCGGACACACGCGCCCGCGTGGTGGCCGCGCTGGTGCGGCGCTTCGGCGCGCGGCCCTTGCGCACCGTGCTGTCGGCGATGAAAGTACGCGGCATGTCGCTGTATACCCACCCGATGCACGGTCATACCTCGCAGGCGCCTGGCGGCGAAATGGGCCAGCGCCATCGCGGCATAGGCAGCGGCGGTAATTTGCGCGCGGCGGTGTTCGGCGTGAACGACGGGCTGATCTCCAACGCGAGTTTGATTATGGGCATGGCGGGCGCAACCTCCAGTAATGCATTGCTCCTGCTGTCCGGCGCGGCGGGGTTGATCGCCGGTGCGTTTTCGATGGCGGCGGGCGAGTATGTGTCGGTGCGCTCGCAGCGCGAGATGTTCGAATATCAAATCGGCCTGGAAAAAGAAGAGCTCGATCACTACCCGGAAGAGGAAGCCGAAGAACTCGCGCTGATTTATCAGGCACGCGGCCTGCCACGCGAGGACGCCGTGCGGCTTGCCACGCAACTCACCGCCGATCCGGCGCGTGCGCTCGACACATTGGCGCGCGAGGAGCTCGGCCTCAATCCCGATGATCTCGGCTCGCCGTGGGGCGCGGCGCTGTTTTCGTTTACGGCGTTTGCCATCGGCGCGGCGGTTCCGCTGCTGCCGTTTTTGGTCGCCAGCGGCACCCGGAGTATGGCGATCGCGATTTCGCTGACGGCCATCGCATTATTTGGCGTGGGCGCGACGTTGTCGCTATTCACCGGCCGCAACGCGTGGTGGAGCGGCACGCGCATGTTGAGTATCGGCGTTGCCGCAGGTGCGGTGACTTATATGATCGGCAAGATGCTGGGCGTGTCGCTGAGTTGAGCCTCGGTGCGTCTGCGTTTCTCGGCGGAAGGCGCTGCGCTTTTCCGCCCTACAAAACGGTATTACGCTGATCGTGTTACTAAGAATTCCGCCAGCACGCGCGCGGTGTGTGACTGCGCGGGTTTTGCCGCGAGCATCTGCGGCGTGCCTTGCGCCACGATACGGCCACCGGCATCGCCGCCTTCAGGACCGAGGTCGATGATCCAGTCGGCGTCGGCGATCACATCCAAATTGTGTTCGATCAGCACCACGGTGTTACCCGCATCCACCAGGCGGTGCAGCACGCGGATGAGTTTTTCCACGTCGGCCATGTGCAGGCCCACCGTCGGTTCGTCGAGCACGTAGAGCGTGTTTTTCTGCGCACCGGCGCGGCCGGCCCTTTGCGCAGCATCGCCGATGTCGGTGCGCACTTTGGACAGCTCGGTGACCAGCTTGATGCGCTGCGCTTCGCCGCCGGATAGCGTGGGGCTTTGCTGGCCCAGCGTGAGGTAGCCCAGGCCCACGTCCTGCAACAGCGTCAGTGCGTGATGTATCGCCGGATGCGCGGCGAAAAATTCCACCGCTTCGTCGACGTTCATGCGCAGCACGTCGCCGGCGGATTTGCCTTTGAACAACACCGCCAGCGTGTCGGCGTTAAAGCGCGCGCCACGGCAGGTTTCGCACGCCACGCGCACGTCGGGCAGAAAGCTCATTTCGATTTTGCGCATGCCCTGGCCTTCGCAGGTTTCGCAGCGCCCGCCCGTGGTGTTGAACGAAAAGCGGCTGGCGCTGTAGCCGCGCATGCGTGCCTCCGGCACCTCGGCGAACAAACGCCGTATCGCGTCCCAGAAACCGACGTAGGTGGCGGGGCAGGAGCGAGGCGTTTTGCCGATGGGGGTTTGATCGACTTCGAGCACGCGGCCCACTGACTGCCAGTTGATGAGCCCTTTGTAAGTATTTGTTTTTAAAGTATTATTTTTACCGAGCCAATGGGCGAGTTGGGCGTGCAACACATCGCGTGCGAGCGTGGATTTGCCCGAGCCGGAGACGCCGGTGATCGCGGTGAAGCGCGCCAGCGGTATGCGCACATCGATTTTTTTCAGGTTATGCAGCGTGGCGCCGCGTATTTGTATGGCCGGCGTCTGCGCATCGACTTTGCGCGGCGGATGCAGCGGATGCAGCAGCGGTTTCAAAAGAAAGCGCCCGGTGATCGATTGCGGGTTGCGCATCAGATCGTCCGCCGTGCCGACGCCGATGACTTCGCCGCCCACTTTGCCCGCACCCGGCCCGAGATCGATCACGTGCGCGGCGCGGCGTATGGTGTCTTCGTCGTGCTCCACCACCACCAGCGTGTTGCCCTTGGCTTCGAGTTTTTGCAGCGTGTCGAGCAGGATTTTATTGTCGCGCGGATGCAGCCCGATGGTGGGCTCATCGAGGATGTAGCACACGCCGCGCAAGTTGGAGCCGAGCTGCGCCGCCAGCCGTATGCGCTGCGCCTCGCCGCCGGAGAGCGTGGGCGCCGCGCGATCCAGCGCGAGGTAGCCGAGGCCCACTTCGTCGAGAAAGGTGAGCCGTGTGTGAATTTCGGCGAGCACGTCACGCGCGATTTCTGCGGCACGGCCTTTCAAGGCAATCTTGCCGAAAGCGGCGGCGACCTTGGTCACCGGCAACGCGGTGAGTTGCGCAATCGATTGCCCGTCGAGCCGCACCGCCAGCGCGTCGCGATTGAGCCGGTGGCCGTCGCACGCCGGGCAGGGTTCTTCAATCTGCAGCCACTCGATCCACGAATCGAGCACATGTTCCTCGGTGCCAGTTTTGTCGCGCTCTGCATCCCAATCAAAGCCCGCGAGCTTCAAGCCCGTGCCGAAGCACGCGGTACACCAGCCGTGGCGCGAGTTGAACGAAAACAAGCGCGGATCGAGTTCCGCGAAACTGCGGTTGCACGAGGGGCAGGCGCGGTTGGCCGAGTAGGCGGTTTGCGGCAACTGCGGCATGTGCTTGTCGTTTTTGTGGATCGCGCGCGAGAGCGTGTCGAGCTTGCCGATGACGTGAACGACGCCCTTGCCGTGTTCCAGCGCCTGCGCCACGCCGGCACGCAGCGCGTGTTCGTTCTCGGGCAGCACGCGCACATCGGCCACCGGCAATTCGATGGTGTGCTCGCTGAATCGCGCAAGGCGTGGCCATTGCCCGGTGGGCAGAAATTCACCGTCGACTCTCAGGTGCGTGTGGCCTCTGCCCGCCGCCCATTTGGCGAGATCGGTGTAGTAGCCCTTGCGATTCACCACCAGCGGCGCCAACAGCCCGACGCGATCACCACGCGAATGACGCATGATGCTGGCGACGATGGCCTCGGCACTTTGCGGCTCGATGGCCACGTCGCAATCCGGGCAGCACTGCGTGCCGAGCTTGACGTAAAGCAGGCGCAGAAAATGGTAAATCTCGGTGAGTGTGGCCACCGTGCTTTTGCGTCCGCCACGGCTGGTGCGCTGCTCGATGGCCACGGTGGGCGGTATGCCGGTGATGGAATCCACGTCGGGCCGTGAAGCGCCCTGCACGAATTGCCGCGCGTAGGCGTTGAGTGATTCAAGATAGCGGCGTTGACCCTCGGCGAACAGGATGTCGAAAGCCAGCGTGGATTTGCCGGAGCCGGAAACGCCGGTGACCACGGTGAATTTGCCGCGCGGGATGTCGACGTCGATGTTTTTTAGGTTGTGTTCGCGGGCGTGGTGAATTTTGATGAATTGTTGCTCGACCAGATCACGGCCCCCTCTCCCGCCCTGGGGCGGGAGAGGGCTGGGGAGAGGGTAGGGGAAGCCACGTGCATCCTTATCTTTGCGCAGCCCCTCTCCCCCGCCCTCTCCCCGCAAGCGGGGCGAGGGGGTTTCCATTGTAGATTCATATTCCTTCAAAGCCTTGCCGGTATGCGATACCGCATGCGCCATCACTTGCTCAGGTGTCCCTACACAAACCACTTCACCCCCGGCAGCACCCCCCTCCGGCCCCAGATCGATAATCCAATCCGCAGCGCGTATCACATCCAGGTTATGTTCAATCACCACCAGTGAATGCCCGGCTGCAATCAGCTCCCGAAACGCGCGTAGTAGCTTGGAGATATCCTCGAAGTGCAAGCCGGTTGTGGGTTCATCAAACAAGAACAACGCAGCACGCGAGGCCACGGTGGCGGTATTGCGTGCCGCCTCGGTCAAGTGCCCCGCGAGTTTCAAGCGCTGCGCCTCGCCGCCCGACAGCGTTGGCACCGGTTGCCCCAGGCGCAGATATTCCAGGCCCACTTCCGCCAGCGGCCGCAATGCTGCGCACACTTTCGGTTCCGCGGCAAAAAACGCCAGTGCTTCGCTCACCGTCATGTCGAGCACATCGGCGATGGATTTGCCTTCGATGTGGATTTCCAGAATCTCCGGGCGGTAGCGGCGGCCATCGCAATCGGCGCAGCGCAGATACACGTCCGACAGAAACTGCATTTCGACATGCTCGAAGCCGTTGCCGCCGCAGGCCGGGCAGCGACCGTTGCCGGAGTTGAAGCTGAAGGTGCCTGCCGTGTAACTGCGCTCGCGTGCCAGTGGTGTCTTCGTATAAAGATCACGGATGGCATCGAACGCGCCAACATAGCTCGCCGGATTAGAGCGCGTGGTGCGGCCGATGGCCGATTGATCGACCATCACCACGTCGGTGATGTGTTCGTGGCCGACTAACGCGCGATGCGCACCTGGCGTTTCGGACGGCTTGCCTTTGGCTTTGAGCAATGCCGCGTGCAAAACATCCTGCACCAAGGTTGATTTGCCGGAGCCCGACACGCCGGTGATGCACACCAGGTGGCCCAGGGGGATCGCGACGTCGATGTTCTTCAAATTGTGTTCGGTGGCGCCGCGCAGTGTGAGGGTGCGAACTTTGGCAGCAGGCGTCACGCCGCGCACGCCGCTATCCGCGCGTAAGGTGCCGGCGAGGTATTGTCCCGTTCTGGAACTGCTTGTTTTTAAGAGGTTTTTTGTTTCGCCGAGGTAGACGATTTCGCCACCGCGTTCGCCCGGCCCCGGCCCCATATCGAGTATGCGATCCGCCGCCAGCATCACCTGCGGATCGTGCTCCACCACCACCAGCGAGTTACCGGCGTCGCGCAGCTTATGCATCACGCCGATCACGCGCCCCATGTCGCGCGGATGCAAACCGATTGAAGGTTCATCCAGCACGAACAACGTGTTGGTGAGCGAGGTGCCCAGCGCGGTGGTGAGGTTGATGCGCTGCACTTCGCCGCCCGACAGCGTGCGCGATTGGCGGTCGAGCGTTAGATAACCGAGGCCCACATCCGCCAGGTAATCGAGCCGCGTGCGGATTTCCTTGAGCAGCATCGCAGTAGCGTCGTCGGCCATCTGCGGCAGGTTCAGTTGCTGCATGCGACTGCGCACGGTATCCAGCGGCAGCAGCATGAGATCGTGTACGGTCAATCCCGGCAGATGTGCGAGTTTTGCTTCGTCGTAGCCAACACCTTTGGGTAAGAAGGGCGCGTCGCTTGCGTCAGAACCCAGGCGCCACGACAGCGCCTCGATCTTAAGCCGCGCACCGCCGCAAGGTTCGCACGGCGTGTAGGCGCGATACTTCGACAGCAGCACGCGCACATGCATCTTGTAGGCTTTGGTCTCCAGCCACTTGAAAAAGCGCGCCACGCCGTACCACACGCCGGGCCAGGATTTTTTCCAGCTTACCCATTCGGGTTCGCCGTGGATCACCCAGCGTTGTTGTGCTTTGCTTAGATCGCGCCATGGCGTGTCGAGTGGAATGCCGCGCTTTTTGGCGTATTTGACTAGGTCATCCTGGCACTCTTTGTTGCTGGGCGTTTGCCACGGTTTCACCGCGCCATCGCGTAGTGTTTTTGATTCGTCTGGAATCACCAGCCCGTAATCGACGCCGATCACCCGGCCAAAGCCGTGGCAGGTATCGCACGCGCCTAGTGGTGAATTGAACGAGAACAGGCTGGGTGTGGGGTCCTGGTAGTGGATATCGCAATCGGGGCAGTGCAGGTCAGTGGAGAAGCGCCACAGCGCGTGAGGCGTGAGAGGGGAGGGGTTAGGGGTATCGGCAAGTGCGTGGATGTTCACGCGCCCTTGTCCCACTTTAAGCGCAGCCTCCAGCGCATCCACCACCCGCGCCGTCTCCGCTGTCCCCGCCCGAAACCGATCCTGAATCACCTCAAGCTGTTCCGCGCTTTCATGCAAAAAGCGCGAGTAGCCCTGCGCCGCCAACAATTTCTTTACCTCAGCCAATTCAAAGTTCGCAGGCACGGGCACCGGAAACGCCACCGTCAATCGAGGGTCCCCCGCAGCCGCGGCGCGTGCCGTCAGCGCTTTCAAAATACTCTGCGGTGTATCCCGTGCAACCTTGGCCCCGCAGCCGCGGCAATACAGTTCCGCCGCGCGTGCATACAGCAGCTTAAAGTGATCGTTCAACTCCGTCATGGTGCCAACGGTCGAGCGCGAGGTGCGCACGGGGTTGGTCTGGTCGATGGCGATGGCCGGCGGTATGCCATCAATGCTGTCCACCTGCGGGCGATCCTGCCGGTCGAGAAACTGCCGCGCGTAGGGCGAGAAGGTTTCGACGTAGCGCCGCTGGCCCTCGGCGTAGAGCGTGTCGAATACCAGCGACGATTTGCCGCTGCCCGACACGCCGGTGACGACAATCAGCTCATTCGAGGGTAAATCCAGCGACAGATTCTTGAGATTGTTCTGCCGCGCGCCGCGGATGCGTATGGTATGGCGGTCGCCGGGAATATCGCTGGACATTTACGGAATGGCAAGTGTTGAGGGATTGTTGCTGGACGATGGCGGATCAACGCGCCGGTGAAATGCAGTACTGCCGAGTTTTCCCTATTCTACCAACGCGCCATGCCGGTATCGCGCGCGGCAGGGGCGTCACGGGTTTCGGCGACAGTGCCCGTGGATTCGCCTAAAATAGCGGCATTCCGACAAGGGAGGGGCGCCATGGCGAAGTCCGACGGCAAGTCCGAGTTCAAAAAAATGCGCAAGCTGGTTGAACCGTATCGCATCACCGACGGAAAAAAATTTCGCCTGAAGGACATCGATCCCGGCGACACCGGCGGGTTGAAGTCCGAGTTCAAGGGCGAGGCCAAGGCCTTGCTCGCACGCGGCGTGGAATTATTGTCGGACGAGCAGGCACGGCTGTACGCGCAGGATCGCTGGGGCGTGCTGCTCATATTTCAGGCGATGGATGCGGCCGGCAAGGACGGCACGATCAAGCATGTCACCTCCGGTCTTGATCCGCAGGGCATGCAGGTGTATTCCTTCAAGGCGCCGTCGAGCGAGGAGCTCGATCATGACTATATGTGGCGCTGCATGAGGGCGCTGCCGGAGCGCGGGCGCATCGGTGTGTTCAACCGTTCGTATTACGAGGAAGTGCTGGCGGTGCGCGTGCATGAAGCCTTTCTGATGAACCAGAAATTGCCGCGTGAGCTCATCACCAAAAAAGTATGGGACGAGCGTTATCAGGACATTCGCGCGATGGAACGCTACCTGTCGAGCAACGGCTACCTGATTCTTAAATTCTTTCTGCATGTATCGAAAAAAGAACAGAAGAAACGCTTCATGGAGCGCCTCGATTTTCCCGACAAGAACTGGAAGTTTTCATCCGCCGACGCGCGCGAGCGCCAGTATTGGGATTCGTACATGGATTCGTTCGAGCAGATGGTGCGCAATACCGCCACGGACTACGCCCCGTGGCATGTGATTCCCGCCGATAACAAATGGTTTACGCGCCTCGCGGTGTCCGACACCATTGTTGATGCGATGGAAAAGCTGAATCTGAAGTTTCCGAAAATTGACGACGCCAAGAAAAAAGAACTCGCGGCCGCGCGCAAGATACTGATGAGCGAATAACGTGGCCACACGTCTGTCACAGCAAGGAACCATGGCATGATCAATGAAACCGTAATCGCTGTGCTCAGAGCGTCGTTGAGCGATGATGGCAGCATCATCCGGCAGTTGATCAGCCTTTACGCAAAAGACTCTCCGCGATTACTCACCGATGCGGCTGCCGCTCTTGATCGGCAGGATGCGGCGATGCTGAAGCGTGCCGCGCACTCGCTCAAATCTACCAGCAGCAGCATGGGTGCGACGACGGCGGCGGAAGCGGCCGCCGAGCTGGAGCAATTGAGCGTGCAGAACGATCTGGCGCAAGCCGCGCCGGCACTGCAACGTTTGAAGCTGGAAGTGAACACCGCGATCGCCGAACTGTCGCGGATGACATTCGGCGCGTAGCCACGGTAATCCGCCGCACCTACCCGGAGACATTTGCATGAAAGCGATTTTATTGCCGGGACCCGGCATGCCCTTCACCTATGAAACCGTGCCTGATCCCGCGCCGGGGCCGGGCGAGGCCGTCGCGCGCGTGCTGGCGTGCGGATCGGGCCTCACCATCCATCATGCGCGCGCGGGACGGCTCAAGCTGAATCATTATCCGCGCATCATCGGGCATGAGATCGCGGCTGAAATCGTCGCGGTAGGCGCGGGCGTTAAAAATGTCAAAGCGGGCGACGGTGTGACCGCGTACTTTTATTTCACCTGCGGCCATTGCCACTGGTGCCGCATCAATCGTGAAACGCTGTGCGAGAACTTCGGCGGCTACGTCGGGCGCGAATCCGACGGCGGCTATGCGGAGTACATCAAGCTGCCGGCGCGCAGTTTCATGAAATTTCCCGACGGCATCGACTGGCGCCAAAACCCGGCCGAAGCCGGCGTGATTTGCGATGCATTGGCGACACCGGTCAAAGTGATCCGCCGCGCGCGCATCACACCGCACGATACCGTGGCGGTGTTCGGCGCGGGTGGGGGCCTGGGCATACACATGCTGATGGTCGCGCGCTGGGCGCGGGCGAAAAAAATCATCGCGGTGGATACCGCGGCTTCCAAGTTTGAAGCTGCCGTAAAGTGCGGCGCCGATATCACCATTGATGCGTCCGCCGGCAACGTTGCCGAGCAACTGCGCGAAGCTACCGGCGGTAAAGGCATCGACGTTGCGATTGATTTTGTCAGCAACGCCAGCACGCTCGAACCCGCGCTTGCTGCGTTGGGCCGGGGCGGACGGCTGGTGACGCTGGGCGGTAGCGGCAAAGCGTTTAATGCTGATCCGGCAAAGCTGCTGCGCGAGGAAATCGAAATCGTGGGCAGCCGTTACGCCACGCGCCAGGAAGTGATGGACACGCTGGAACTCGTCGCGCGCGGAGAATTCAAGGCGCTGGTCACCGACAAGGCGCCGCTGGCCGAGGCCGAGGCGTTGCATCAACGGCTGGATAAGGAATTGATTATCGGGCGGGCGGCGTTGGTGATGGGGTGAGCGTTGACGCGCCACCGCGTCACCGTCATTCCGGCGCAGGCCGGAAACCAGTTCGTTCCTCACTTTGCAGTTCAAACTAGCGCTTACGCGCGGACAACAACCTGGATTCTGGCCTGCGCCAGAATGACGGGATTAGCATGCATTCTCAACTCATTGTTAATTTTATGAATAAAAACAAACAGTTACAAACGATTGGCGTGATCGGGCTCGGTATCATGGGCGGCATGATGGCCGAAGCGCTGTGCGCGGCGGGCTACACAGTCGTCGGCTACGATCCGGTGGCGGCGGCGCGCGCGCGGCTGAAAAAAGCCGGTGGCCGCGCACTCGCCTCGGCCACCGCCGTGGCGGCGACAGCAGATGTCGTGATCACCTCGCTCGCCAAGGCCAGCGTGCTGGCGGACGTGGTGAAAAAAATTGCTACCGCAAAACGAGACAAAAAGCGCGAACCGCTGGTGGTGATCGAAACCAGCACGTTGACACTCGCCGACAAGGAGCACGCGCAACTGGCGCTCGCCTTCGCGGGTGCGCAAACGCTGGATTGTCCGATCAGCGGCACGGCGGTGCGCATGAAAGAAGGCGCATGGACCATTTTCGCCAGCGGCCCGCAGGCTACTTTCAAGCGCGTGAAACCCGTGCTCGACGTGTTCACCAAAAACGTCAAGTTCGTCGGCGCCTACGGCAACGGCACCAAAATGAAATTCATCGCCAATCACCTGGTGGCGATTTACAACGTCGCCGTGGGCGAGAGCATGACCTTCGCGCGCAAAATGAAACTCGATCCGCAGCAGGTGTGGGATTTATTCTCTAGCAGCCCGGTGCTCGGCAACGGCGTGTTCAAGCTGCGTGGCAAACTGATGGTTAAGCAACAGTATTTGCCGGCGACGATGAAAGTCGAAGTGTGGCAAAAAGACATGCAGGTGATCGGCGACATGGCGAAATCCATCGACTGCCCGCTGCCGCTATTCAACACCTGCGCGCCGCTCTACACCACCGCGATGGCGCAGGGGTTGTCGCAGCACGATACGGCGTCGGTGTGTGAGGTGCTGGGGCGGATGGCGGGGTTGAAGGGATTGTGAAAATTTCGTGAGGCGTGATTCGGAAGAAGACTCCTGGCTACGCAGGCTCGCGGATATCTTTATCTGGGTCCCGATAGTCATCCTGTTGGAAATGATTCCGCTGTGGCCTGTGACTTCATTGGCGTGGGGGACGGTATTCTGGATATCGGTATTGCTTTCGGCGGCAGCTTGGATACACATTGAAGTAATTGGGGCTCCTGACGACGATGCGCCGACACTAACGCAGTGGATGCATGGGTTGCCTTGGGCAGTCGTGCTGCTCTTGCTGTTATTTGGACAAGATATTTGGTGGTCAGAGTTTATGGGCGCGAACTTTCGTTCGATTTGGAGTTTCGTCGGCCTGTAGCCCTACGGAGTTACTTCTTTTTCTCTGCCTTAAACTCCGCCTCCAACCCCGGCAGCGCTTCTTTCATTACATGAAACGCATCCAGCGACGCCGGCCCGCCGCAGTACAAAAACGAATGCAGACACATTTCGCTTAATTCCGTTTTGCTAATGCCGTTGCGCAACGCGCCGCGAAGGTGGATGCGGATTTCGTTGGGGCGGTTTAGCGCAATGCATTGCGCCAGCGTGACCATGCTGCGGTCGCGCAGCGAGCGTAGGGTGGGCACGTTCTTTGTGCCCACGCGTTGCGGCGGATTACATATGACTGCGTGGGCAAAACAAAAAGCGTTTTGCCCACCCTACGAATTTCTCATGCGATTAACGCTTTTTCCGCTCTGCCTTCAACTCCGCTTCCAGCCCCGGCAGCGCCTCCTTCATCACATGAAACGCGTCCAGCGACGCCGGCCCGCCGCAGTACAAAAACGAATGCAGACACATTTCGCTTAATTCGGTTTTGCTGATGCCGTTACGCAGCGCGCCGCGCAGGTGGATGCGGATTTCGTTAGGGCGGTTTAGCGCGATGCATTGCGCCAGCGTGACCATGCTGCGGTCGCGCAGTGACAGGCCTTTGCGGTTCCACACGCTGCCCCACGCAAATTCGGTGGCGATTTCCTGAAACGGCAGCGTGAATTCATCCGCGTTTTTGAAGGCGCGTTTGACGTATTCCTTGCCCAGCACTTTGCCGCGTGTCTCGATGCCGGCTTTGAAGGCTTTGCTGCGGACGGGTGGTTTGGTGGTTTTTTTCATGGCGTTGCTTTCGTTAGGTTGAATGAGGCGGCTTTTTTGCATCGACGCAAGTGTAAATTATTCGGGAACCACGCCCGCTGCTTTGACCACCTGCGCCCATTTCTGGATTTCGCTGCGCAGGTAGGCCGACAATTCCTCGGGCGTGGAGGCGTTGACGAGCGCGCCGCCGGCGGTGATTTTTTGGCGCACATCGGGTGTGGCAAGCGTGCGCGTGAGTTCGGTATTGAGTCGCAGCACAACGTCGCGCGGCGTGCCGCCGGTGGTGAAAAAAGCGAACCACACGCCGGTCTCGAACCCTGGCAGTCCCGATTCGGAAATGGTCGGTATCTCCGGTGCAAACGCCATGCGCTCGGGCGCCCCCACGCCGAGCACTTTGAGTTTCCCTGCGCGCACCAGCGGCATCGAGCCCAGCGGGTTGCTGAAGTTGAATTGCGTTTGCCCGGCGACCAGATCGGTCAGCAGCGGCGCGGTGCCCTTGTACGGCACATGCACGGTGTTGATGCCGGCCGCGAGGTTGAACTGCACACCCGACAGGTGATTCGCGCCGCCGATGCCCGACGACGCGAACATCAGCTCGCCGGGGCGCGCCTTGGCGAGCTTGATGAGTTCGGCCGCGTTGCGCGCGGGCACCGCCGGATGCGTGATCAGGATAAACGGCGAACTTGATATTTTGCTAACCGCCGCGAGATCGCGCTGTGCGTCATACGGCATCTTGCGAATTACGGCGGGGTTGATGGCGATGGCGCTGGTGATGATGAGGCAGGTGTGTCCATCGGGCGCGGCGCGCGCGACGATTTCCGTGCCGATCACCGTGCCGCCGCCCGACCGATTGTCGATCACCACCTGCTGCCCCAGTAGCTCACCCAAGCGCGGCGCAAGGGTGCGCGCCACCGCGTCCACCGGCCCGCCCGCCGGATAGGGCGCGACAAGACGTATCGATTTGACGGGAAAATTCTGTGCCTGTGCCGCAGTGCCCAGTGCGACCGGCGCGACAGTCAACGCGGCCAGCAGTGTGCGTATCATGGCCCGAAACGTTTTCGGGTGTCAGCGTTGTTCGCGCGTTCAACCAATCTTTCCGCGTCTTCCTTCAGCAGCAGTCGTGCCGCGACGAGTTGATTACCGGCGGCTTCGACTTTTTTCACATAGGCGGCGTGCGAACCATACCGCTCTTCCAGCGACGGGCGCGGATCCTTGCGCGCTTCGCGCTCGGCGCGCGTCGCGGCGAAAGGAATAAACGTGCCGTCGCGGTCGCACAGTTCGCCTTCGACGTAAGGCGCTTTGTAAAGATTCCAACCAGTGTGGGTGCCCAGTGGCGCGGCGATTTCCGGCAGCCGAATGCCGGCGATCTCGTTGCCGTCGGCATCGACGTTGGTGACCAGCGGACGATACGGCTTGCTCATGTCCATCGTGGGTTTTGCCCAGTCGGTGAGTACGCCGAATTCACTGACGCGCCGCGCGACGGCCACGTCTGGTATCGCGGGAAATTGAAGCTTTTGCACCGCCACCAGCGTGTTGTCCTGCAAACGCGGTGTTTGTGACGAGGGCGGCGCTTTGCCATCCACCCATTCCGACAGCGCCACCAGCAAAGCGCGCAGCGCGGGCGTCGGGCTGTGCGGGTTGCGCGGGTTGACGCAGTTGCCGGGTGTGGAAGTCATCCAGGCCGTTGCACCATGTTGTGTGCCGGCAATCAGATAGGTGCGTGCGTTGGCGGGCTGCTGCACGTCTTTCGTACCCAACGGATCGGTAGCGAGCAGCGACGCGCCTTTTTGCCAGTATTCGGTAGAGGTATTGGTTTCCATCCATAGCGGATCGAAGCCGTCGTTACGCATCAGGCCATCGGTTTTGCCGGTCACCGGGTCAGTCATGCGCGCAGTGGAAAACGGAAACGCGTTCTCCGGCATCATGTGATCTTCAAACTGCGTGTTGGTGCGCGCGGGCTGGCCGAACTCGGCGTTCAAAAACACACCGCCCACGCCCGCCGTATGCGCCAACGCGCCGTCGAGCACCTTGCGCGCGCGTTCGTCCTGATTGAAGCCCTGATACACGAAATCGCGCAGGAAACGCCCGCTTTGCGATACGCCGAAACCCAGCGTGGCCTTGACGCCGCGCGCGGGGTTGGCCGTGCCCTTGGCATCCGCTTTTTCGTAACGCATAAACGACACCAGATCGCGCGCGGCGGCTATGCCTACGCCGAGCACACGCGGGTCTTTCGCCGGGTAATGAAATTCGTAGATCGAGCCTTGTTGCGGTTTTGTGCCCTCCGGCAATAAACGAATTTCGCGGTCGTTCACATAAGCCCAGCCGGATGCGGGAACTTCGACGCGCGCATCGGCCTCGCGGCGGCGCACAGTGAGTTTTGCCTGCGACTGATCCGTTGTTGCAGCGTTGTGCGTCAGACGAAACGTCTCGCGCAGTGGCGAGCGCGTGCCATTCACCAGCTCATCGCGAATAACACGAACAATCGACGCGCCATCGCGAGTGGCGATGATCGGCTTCATCGCCATGCCGTTGTTGGTGCGCGGCGCGTCCGGATCCCAGCCGCTCCACACGAAGGTGTAACCCATGTTGAACAGCAGGCCGTTGCCCGCGTCTTCAACCACGCGCGGGTCGTTGGCGTGCGCCACGGATTTCGTGCGCGCATCCATCAGTCGCCAATGAATGTATTTGCGCCCGCGATTGGTCACGTCGTAAATCAGTTTGCCGTTGCCGCGCGCCCCGTCAACCGGACGTAACATAAAAAAATCCGCTTCGTATTCGACGCGCCCAGCCGCGTTGCGCGGCGCCTTGTCGAGATTGACGATCACCTTGTTGCGCGCATCGGCGGGATCAAGCTCACCTTTGAAAGTGCCGCGCACACGCTCGTAGGCGCCAGCGCTGCCGAAGGTGGAGCCCTCCGCAAACGGCTCCACGGCGGCGATGTTGAATTCTGTCAGCACGGCGGATGCCGGGAGCGCGTGCAGCGCGGCCAGCGCCATTGCCATGTATATTGTCCGTAGCAGAGTCATTATTGTAACCCATTGTTAATAAAGGAGTTATTGTGTGCGCGCCCATGCGGCTGCGAGTAGCTTTACACAACTTTACGGCGTCCACAAATGCGATTCACGTGTGTCGCTGCGGCTTGTGGTGTGACTGCGGCGACAACACCGGTCTCAGGTATTATCAATTTTTTACCCTGGATTGGATATTGTCCCCATGAAAAACC
>CANIID010000033.1 GCA_947467315.1 Betaproteobacteria bacterium
CGCTGCGGCCGCGCCTGCACGCTGGCGAGCCGCGGCGCTTCGGCGCGCGCCGCCAGCAACGGGGCCACGGTTTCCTCCGGCGGCTTTAGCACGATATGCGGCTGCGCGCCGGTAACCCGCTTGATGAGATCGGCCTGCACCCCCACCAGCACCGCGGTGATGAAATAAATCACCGCCACCCCCACCGCCGCGCCGCCGATGATGAGCGCGGTCTGCATGCGGCCTTCGCGCAAAAAGCGCAGGGCCACCGTGAGTTCGAAGCCGAGGAGCCCCATGCGCTACTTCCGCTCACGCAGCCGTGCGCCCGGCTCCACCTCGCGCGTGAGCACCAGGCGCGCGCCCGCGTCCACGCCCGACACCAGTTGCACCTTGCCCTGCATTTGCACCCCAAGACGCACCGGCGCCTTGACGGCCACACCCTCGCGATCCAGCACCACGTACGGCGCGTCCGACTGCAACTGATGCACGCTGTCGGCGGGCGCGAACACCGCCTGCTTGAGCAACGGCCCGGTGATATCCACCGCTACCGTCATGTCGGATTTCAGAAACGCCGGCGCCCGCGGAATATCCAGCCGCAGTTCCACCGAACCGCGCGCGGCATCCACGCCCGGCGAGATATACGCGATCACCGCCTCGAAGCGCTCGGTGGGAAAGGCATCCGCGGCCGCCAGCGCCTTGCTGCCTGCTTGCAGCAGCGGCAGATTTTTTTCATCCACCTGCACGATCAGCCGCGCCGGGCCGTCGAGCGCCAGGGTCATCATGCGCCGCGCGGGCTGCGCGATGTCGCCGGGCTCGATCAGGCGCTCGAGCACCACGCCGGCGGCGGGCGCGCGGATTTCCGTTTGCGCCAGACGCGCCTGCGCGAGTTGCAGCGCGGCCTCGGCCTCGGCCAGTTGGCTGCGCGCCTGTTGCGCCTCCGCGCCGGGGCTGCTCTGCGCCGTGACTTGAGACTTCGCCGCAGCCAACTGGCTCTTCGCCACCTGCAATTGCCGCTCGGCTTCGTCCACGCGCGACTGGCTGATAAAACCCTTGGCCAGCAAGTCCTGCGCGCGTTTGTACTCGCGTTCGGCCAGCGACACATTCCACTCCGCCTGCGTTTGCGCCTCGCGCGCGGTGGGCAGCGCGAGCGTCGCGACCGATTGCACGCGGGCGCGGGCGCGATCACGCGCCGCGCGCGCCTGCGACACCGCTGCCGCAAGCTCGGGTTGCTCCAGTTGCACCAGCAACTGCCCCTCGGCGACCCGCGCGCCTTCGCGCACCGCGACGGTTAGCACGCGCCCGGTAATGGTCGCGCCGATATCGACGCGCGATGGCGCCAGCACGCGTCCGCTCGCCACCACGCCGGTCTGCACGTCCTCGCGCTGGGCGATCATCACGTCCACCGCCACCGGCTTGGGCCGCGTGGCGACATACGCCAGGGCGGCTATCATCAGCAGCGCCGCCGCGATCAGTAACCCGCGCACTCCAGTTCGCATGTGAATTCTATTTATTTCGTAAAAACAATAAGTTAGCATACCATTACCGGAGGGCAATGATATATATCAATCCCATGCACGGCGACCGCGGCGCGCGCGACCAAGCTGTCCGCGCCATCCGAACCACACAGGCACGGAGTACAATTCCCGCCCGCACGCCACATCACATCACAACAATTCAAACAAAATGAAACCCATCACCAAAGCGGTCTTCCCGGTAGCCGGATTGGGCACGCGTTTTCTGCCCGCGACCAAGGCGAGTCCGAAAGAGATGATGCCTATCGTCGATAAGCCGCTGATCCAGTTTGCGGTTGAAGAGGCGGTCGCGGCCGGCATGACCGATCTCATTTTTATCACCGGCCGCAACAAGCGCGCGATCGAGGATCACTTCGACAAAGCCTACGAGCTGGAAAACGAGCTCGACATCCGCGGCCGAAAAGACCTGCTGGACGCCGTGCGCAATATTCTGCCCAAACACGTCAATTGCATTTACATCCGTCAAACCGAAGCGCTCGGCCTGGGCCACGCCGTGCTCTGCGCCAAACCCGCCGTCGGCGACGAACCGTTTGCGGTCTTGCTGGCCGACGATCTGATCGTCGCGCAACGCGCGGTGACGCTGCAAATGGTCGAGGTGCATAAACGCTACAACAACGCGGTGCTGGGGGTGCAGGAAGTGCCGCGCGCCGACACCGGCAGTTACGGCATCGTCACCGCGCGGCCGCTGGCGGATCGCATCGAAGCCATTGACGCCATCGTCGAAAAACCCAAGCCCGAGATTGCGCCCTCCACCCTGGCGGTGGTGGGCCGCTACATTCTCCCGCCGCGTATTTTTCATCACCTGGAAAACGTGCGGCCCGGCACCGGCGGCGAGATTCAACTTACGGATGCGATAGCCGCGCTGCTCACCGAGCAGCAGGTGCTGGCCTATCGCTACGAAGGCACGCGCTACGATTGCGGCTCCAAGCTAGGCTACCTGCAAGCCACGCTGGAAATCGGACAGGCGCACGCCGAAGTGGGCAACGATTTCAGAAAGTATCTGGAATCGTTTGGCTACCAACGCGGATAGCAACCTCCATGAACGAGTCCGCACTCGATAAGTTCCTCGCGCGCGTCGTGGCCGTCAAACCCGGCGAAACACGCGCGCTGCTGTGGTCGTTCGCGTATTTCTTTTGTTTGCTCGCGGGCTACTACGTACTGCGCCCGGTACGTGATGAAATGGGACTGGCCAGCGGCGTGAAGAATCTGCCGTGGCTGTTCACCGCCACCTTTTTCGTTATGCTGGCCGTGGCGCCGGTTTACGGCGCGCTGGTGGCGCGGCTGCCGCGGCAGCGCTTCATCCCGCTGGTGTATCACTTCTTCGTCGCCAATATCCTCATCTTCTGGCTGTTGCTGACCCTGCTCCCCAAAGGGGGCGCGCTGTCGATTACCGCACAGGTTTTCTTTGTGTGGATCAGCGTGTTCAACCTCTTCGCGGTGTCCGTGTTCTGGTCATTCATGGCTGATCTGTATGCCTCGGAACAAGGCAAGCGGCTCTTTGGCTTTATCGCCGCGGGCGGTTCGGCGGGCGCATTGTTGGGGCCCACCATTGTGGCCACGCTGGCCGTGCCCATCGGCCGCGCCAACCTGTTAATCATTGCAGCGCTATTGCTCGAGTGCGCGGTATTCTGCGCGATGCGCCTCGAAACAGCGGCGGCCGCATTCAAAACCGGGCGCAACGCCGAGGCCCAACCGGATGCAGCCCTCGGCGGGAGCTGGATCGCGGGCATCGCCATGATTGCGCGCTCGCCCTATCTGGCGGGCATCGCGCTGTGGGTGGCACTGCTGTCGCTGGCGGGCACTTTTTTGTATCTTCAGCAAGCGAATATCGTTTCCGCCTTGACCGACGACCCCAACAAACGCACCGCGATCTTTGCGCAGATTGATCTCGCGGTGGGTCTGCTCACCATCGTGGTACAGTTTTTCGCCACCGGCAAACTCATCAAACGCTTCGGCGCCGGGCCGGCGGCAGCCTTTTTACCGATGATTTTCGCCATCGGCTTTATCGCGCTATGGGCAACGCCGATGTTGTGGGTGGTGCTCGCGTTTCAGGCAGCGCAACGTGCGGCGAACTTCGCGCTCTCCAACCCGGCACGCGAGGTGTTGTTCACCGTGGTCGATCGCGAAGAAAAATACAAAGCGAAAAACGTCATCGACAACGTGGTATTTCGCGGCAGCGATGTGGTATTCAGTTGGCTGTTCAACGCCTTGCGCGGCGCAGGCCTGGAACTTGGCGCGATATCATTGGCCACAGTACCCGTCACCGCCGCGTGGTTGGCGTTGGCGCTGGCGCTTGGCCAGATGCAGGAAAAGCGTTCCGCTTCCACGCAGGCATCCGGCCAGAATATATCATAACTAATTGTTTATATTAACTATTTTATAATTCTATCCACCATGCCTACCTACCGCACTTACACCCGCCGCGACATCCTCAAAATCGGCGCCACATTCGGCGCCGCCACAGTGCTGCCGGCCTATGCGCAAACCGCGCCCGCCAAGCCCCTGCTGACGCGCAAGATTCCGCATACCGGCGAACTCATGCCCGTGATCGGCATGGGCACCCAGTTCGTGCTGGATATCGGAAACGACACCGAAAAGCGCGCAAGCCGCATCGCCGTCATTCGCACGCTGCTCGATGCCGGCGCGCGCTCAATCGATACCGCGCCCTCCTACGGGCCGGCGGAAGCCACCCTCGGCGATCTGCTCGCCGAAATGAAAGCCCGTGACCGGGTATTCATTTCGACAAAATTTCGCGCACCGGGACGCGAGGGCGCCATCGCGGAAATGAAGGAATCGCTGCGCCGGCTACGCACCGACAAAGTCGAACTGATGCTCCGGCATAACATCGGCTTCGTGCCGCATGCGGAAGCCGCCGAACATCTGGCCGTACTGCGCGAGTGGAAGGCTCAGGGCCTCTGCCGCTATATCGGCGTGACCCACTCGCAGGATCAGGACAAGGCCAATCCGCGCCTGATCGAGATGCTGCAAAAAGAAAAACTCGACTTCATCCAGGTCAACTACTCGCTTGCGGAGCGCAGCGTCGAGGACAAGCTCCTCGCGGTCGCCGCCGATACCGGCACGGCGCTGATGTGTAATCTGCCCTTCGCGCGTGCGGCCTTGTTTAACGCCGTCAAAGGCAAGCAGGTGCCCGAGTGGGCGGCGGATTTCGACGCGCCGACCTGGGGCCAGTTCTTTTTGAAGTACATGCTCGCCCGGGAAGAAGTCAATCTCGTGATTCCCGGCACCGACCGCGTGGAACACATGCGCGACAATCTTGACGCCGCACGCACGCGCCTGCCGAGCGCGGCGCAACGCAAGCGCATGGTGGAGTTTATCGGTAACGTCTAACGGGATTGCAGGAGCCGGTAGGTTAGCGTTGACGCAGGAAGTCCCACCTACACTTAACTTGCCGTCAACAGTTTGAGCACCGGCTCAATCACATCGTCGGCGATTTTTTTCAACTCATCTGCCGTGCGATTTTGAATCGGGTGCGGCGTAAAAATAACCGCCGGCTCGAAACCCAATGCCCTGGATTGCACGTCCACCGCGTCGGTAAAGCCGGTGGTCACCACCGACACGCCGGGGATGCCCCGGCTGTCGAAGTTCATCAAGTCGTGCAGACTGCACGAGGTGCAGGAGCCTCAGTCCGAGAGCCCGATAATCACCACATCGACTTCGGCAGAAATATTCGCCAGGTTTTCCGCCGTCGCGACCTTGGCATTGGTGGGCTTGCCGACGCGCTGCGTCTTAATGCCGCGCTCGTGCAGGCGAGTTTCCACCTGATTGAAAAACTCGTCGGTGCGCGTCTTGCCGATGTCGAACAGGCCCACGGTTTTGCCGGTCAGGGAAGGTGGTGGCTTCAAACGCGCGCGTTTTACCGAAGTAGTTTCCGCCGTGGGATCACGCATCCAGTTCATCGCTGTCATCGTCTTACCTCCTGTGCCGGGCATGACCTGCCTTGCCCGTACCCCATAATACCCACGCTTACTGTGGCTCTATCTTGACCGCGAAGTTGGTTCCCCGGACGCCGATGGTTCCGGTGGGCGTTTTAAGCGACACCGCTTCGGGCTTGAGCTTGGCGATGGCACCGGACACCACATTCAAGGCCCCCTTGCTCATGCTCGCGCCGAATTTCAGATCGCCCTTGGCCGGCGCATACAGGTATTCATCCACGGTGACCTCGGTATCCGGCCCGAACGACATCACGGAATTGTCCTTAAACGTCACGCCCATCGTTCCCTTGGCACCTGTTTTCATTACGCTGTTCAGTTTAACCGGTGTGCCGGCGACCGCCTTGATCGCCTTGCCGCCATCGGTGACCGTGGCGTCGCCTGCAACGGTCTTGACGTAGCCAATCGCGTCCTGTCCCCACGCGGCGCCTGAAAACACCATTGTTGCCATCAATGCCATACGTGCCGCTGATTTCATACTACCTCCAAGCTTGTAGAGCGGATGCGGGTTCATGTTTATCGTCCTGTGGTTATCGGACCGTCACTTCGACGCGCCGGTTTTCTGGCTCTGCGGTGTTATCCGGCGTCTTCACCAAAAGATCACGCTCGCCGTGCGAAGTGACGGTGGTCTCGACTGCCTTGAGCCCGGCACCGGCAATCAACCCGGACACCGCTTGTGCCCGTTGCAAGCCCAACTTTTCATTGGCATCGCCCTCGGTATCGGTATGACCGATTACCGAAATATCGGCTGCCGGCCGCTTCGCCGCATCAGCAACGATTTTGGCAATCAGCGCTTGAGATTCTGCCGTCAGTTGCGTGCCGCCGGATTCAAAATAAAGCAAAAAACTCGCCGGCGCCTGCGGGCGCGCCGCGATGATGGCGCCGAAATCCTTCTGCAAGGTATTGTCATCCACGGTGTACGGCGCTGTGGCACCGTCAAGGTTCACGGCATTTTTAGAACGATTAACGGCAACCGTGCCGTTGGCGTCGGTAAACGTAATCGCGCCTGCCGATCCATCGGCATTATCGAGCAGCACGGCATACGCCACCAACTTGGGTGACGGTGCCGGCGGAGGCGGCGGCGTTGCGCACCCGACGACCAATGGCACAACCATCACGCCCATTAAGAGATTGCGCATTAGTGTCATTTCCGTTTCCACTCCCCTAGTTTGATCGGCTCATTATAATTATCCTGCAATTACGATCTGTAAAATTTTTGTGTCTTGGCGCCATGCCGAGGATTGTCTATTTTTCGTCCATCACGATCACATCCCCCTGCGCCCCGGCGCGCAGCCGCGCCAGATGCAGCGCAACCAACGGATCGTCCGGCCGCTCCCTCGAAAGCTGCTCAAACGACTCCAGCGCATCGGGATGCTGCTCGTGCATCCGCCTGAATGCCGCTTCGTAAGCCACATCCTGAGTCAACTCGTTTCCGCCGGACGCGGCCAGCGGCTCAAACACCATCAGCGCTTTAGACTTGCCTTTGAGCACCAGCCGGCCCACCGGTCGCACCGCCACCCCGCTGCAACCCGACAGCGTGGCTTCGGACACACACACGGTGGTTCCGAGATGCTTGTTCACGCTCTCCAGACGCGCCGCAGTGTTCACGGGATCGCCCAGCGCGCGATAATCGAACATCGTGCTGCCGCCAAAATTGCCCACGATTACTTCCCCGCTATGCACGCCGATACGGGTTTTACCGAATGGGGTGCCCTTCGCAGCCAGCCCCGCAGAATAGGCGGCGGCGAACGCATGCATTTCCAGCGCGCAGGCGACGGCGCGCTGCTGGTGGTCGGGCTGTTCCACGGGCGCCGAAAACATCACGACCACTGCGTCGCCAACGATGCGATCCAGCGTGCCGCCTCGCTGAAACACAATGGCGATCATTTGGTCGAGATAGGCGTTGAGCAATCCCACGGCGTCGCCCGGATCCATTTTTTCCAGAAGCGTGGTAAAGCCCTGCAAATCCGTAAACACAAAACTGCATTGCTGGCGCTTCCCGCTGAGTTCCAGTTGCCCCGGATTATTCACCAGAAAATCCACCCGGTTCGGCGAGACATAGCGCGAAAACGCCTCGCGCACCCAGCGCTGTTTTCGTTCGCTTGCCAGATGATGCATCACGCTGCCCACCAGGAAGGTGAGCAGCATCGCCAGACCCGGCGTAACGGGATCCAGCAACAAGCCGTAGCGCGCAAAGGCAAACCACGCAACCGCTGCCATGACCGCCAGCGCCAGTGCGGCGGCACTGGCGGATACCAGCGCCCCGGTCGACAAGGCCACCAAGCCCAGCAAACACCCGCCCACGATGATGATCGTAGCCTCCACGGCCGTCGCCCAAAAAGGCCGTTGCAGATATTTGCCCAACAGGATTTGTTCCAGCGCCTGCGCATGCGCTTCGACACCGGGAATGATGGTTCCCAGCGCGCTGGAGCGCTGGTCCATCAAGCCCCGTGCCGACGTGCCGACAATCACGATGTGATCCTTGAGTTGACCAGGCGCCGCCTGCCCCGCCAGTACTTTCCACGCCGGCACGTAACGGGCGTCCACGCGCGGGGTGTAATGTATCCACAACTCGCCACTCGCTGTGGTGGGCACGATCAGGCGACCGATCTTCACTTCCTGAATGCCTTCTTCTTCTCTTGCCGATACCTTGACGAAATAGTTGCGCTGCCCCTGCCCGACTCTGAGCAATTCCGCCACCAGCGATGGCATCACCTGCTCGCCAATGCGCAACATCAGGGGCACGCGCCGCACCACGCCATCGGCATCGGGGAAAAACAGCAGTGCGCCATTGCCCTGCGCCGCCGCTTCCAGCGGGGCTATCGACGACACCGCGCTTTGCGCGTCACGCAAATACGGCATCGGCGATCCGCCCGCATTCACCACGCTGAAATGCCGTTTCGGCAACCCTCGGACCAAAGCGTCACCACCTTCGACATAGCCGAGCACAACGCCGCCCCGGCGCAAGGCTTGCGCCATGACTTCGTCGTGATCCGGAATAGTCAGCAACCGCTGCTGCAGATCATCCGGCGGGTTCCACAGCTTCACCATTGCAGCCGGCGAAGTACGATCCGGCTCGGAAAAAACCACGTCAAAGCCGATCACTGCCGCGCCCTGGGCTTGCAGCTTTTCAATCAACTCGGCAACGCGGGTACGCGGCCACGGCCACTGGCCCAAGCGGCGCAAGCTCTCATCGTCGATATCGACTACGCGCACCGGCGCGGGTTCATAGGGGCGCGGCTGCCAGCGTTGATATTGATCAAATACGGCGTTGCGCAGTACGCGCAGCGGCGGCGGGTCATACAGGTAGGTCGCGGCAACGGCTATCAGCGTCACCAGCGTTACAAGCGCGCCCATGCCGGGCCGAGGTATTTTTTTCAACTGCGCGGGCGGCCGGATATCAACACACTACAGCGTTTTTTCCAGCGCCAGCAAAGGCGTCTCGCGTGACAGCGCGATACGCGCGCAGGCACGAATTAACGCGCGCACCATATTCTGATCCAGACTGCGCAGAAAATCCTGTGCAGTCAAATCGCCTGCAAACATCTGCTTCGCCATACTCAGTGCGCGCAAGGTGCCGTCGTGTCCGAGGTAACGATACACAAACGCGGTCAACGGCGATACAGTCAGATCGTTTGATGAATCCTTGCTGCGGCCGCGTTCCATAACGCTGACCAACTGCTCATTCACCGTGGCGGTTCCAGGCGGTGGCGGCAAAAAATCCTCGACGCGATCCGGGTTGCCATACGCGCTTCGAATATCGCCCAGCAGCATGGATACCGGACAATTGCCGCCCGTCATCAAAGCCAGCGCTTCGATCACGGAAATACTGACGATTTTTGCGCCAAGATAATGCGTGGCAAACGCCAGGTTTTTTTGCGCGCCCGTACGCAGCGCTAAAAATTCATCGGCACCCGGCGTAGCTTGATACTGATGAAACACATGATCAGGATTCAGTGTGCTGAGAAATTTCTCCATGCGCACCAGCGCGCCACGGTAATCCTGAATGGAATAAATACCCACCGCCGACAGCGGCGCATTGGATTCCTCGATCAACAGCCAGGTGGTCGATAAAAAAGTGCCGGGATCCGGTTCGGCGAAACTCGCCACGTCCTGATTGGCCATGATCACCGCATCGGCGACCATACCGTCGATATCCGTCTGCGTGAGCGTAATATTGAGCGCGTAGCCAACCTTTTCCAGCCGCGCCGCAAGGCGTTCATACGGGCCGCTGCCGTCAACCGTGACGCCGCGAAAAGGCACCGTTGCCTCGATGCAGGCTGCAATCGCCAATAACTCCCTCGGCGGCAAATGCGGCTCCAGCAAGCGAATCGCCACCAATGCACTGAGAAACTCATTCATGCCGCCATACAAGGGCAAAATTTCTCCGGGTCTGAAACCGAACACACCCGCACACAACGCGAGACCCGTGTCATCCTCGCCGATCGCGCGGATCATCAGCGTCTGCTGCTCTACCCGTATGGAGTGCATGAGCAAGCGGTGTGCCTGTGCTGGGAATCCGCCGTCAAGCTGGTAATACACCACGTCGTGAAACAGTGTCGCCAGCACTTGCCGCGGATTCATGCCCGCACACATATCGAACACGTGTGTCGATACGTGGTAGGTGCGGCGCCCCTGATCCATGGATTGATGAATCAGCATGGCGAGCCGTTCGATCTCGGTGATCGGCACGCGAGCCGACAACCCCTCAAGCGCACCGCTCAACAACGTGATGAAGCGGTTAATCGTTGCAATAGTCATGGCGTCACTGATGTCACCCGAGTCTATTCATCGTGAATAAAATCTATTTTACACTGCTTGCAACATGCCGTTTGCGCAGAGCATTATCGTCCATCATGGCAGTACGGCCTTCGTCACCAGTTGCAGCTCCGCTTTGTTTCGTCCTGCCAACCATCCCGGCAGCACGCCCGAGAACAAACCTGCCGGCCCGCCCGCGCGTACAACGACGATGCCGTCATCGTGAAATTTGGGAATCATTTCGTCGGCACGGCTGGCTGGCACGCCTTCACCGATGCCATCGAGGCCCGCCAGCAGTTCGCGCCCTGGCCGTATCGTCGCCTCGTACAGCGCTTTTTCGATCTCGCGGCGGCCCCAGCCCGCTTTCTGGTAAATACGATAATGTTCCGGCGACAACACCACGATGACGCGCGCCGATTGCGTCAGACGCAAATGTCCCATGCGCACCAGGTGCGTGGCAAACGATTTAGACAGGCCTTCCGGCGTGCGCGATTTTTGATCGACAAAGGCTTCGACGCCGTGGCCTTGAAACAACGTTACCGTGGAAACACCGCGTTTGAAGCCGCGCGCCACCGACAGCGGCTCCCACTCGGCATCGGATTCATCCTCGGCAAAACATAAACCGATTTTGCTGGGACTCCCCAGCGTCGCGCGATCCGCTTCACCGGGTTTGCCGCCGCCGACATTGCGCACAATCAAATTCAGCGCGCGGCCGATGGTCATGTTGGCGCGATTGCCCTGCCCCAGCGCATTGATACCGCAGTTCATGCCGATTTGTTTGACGATAGGCCCGTTGACGATAATCACCGGCGCGGAAAAATACGTCGTCGCCAGCACGCCGTGCAGCGTGAACACCGGTTCGAGTGCGGCTTCCAGCACCGCCAGCAGCACCGGCATGTACTCGGGCTTGCAGCCGGCCATCACCGCGTTGATCGCGACTTTTTCGATGGTGCAGGGCGCGAGGTACGGCGGAATCTTGCCGATCACTTCATCCGCCTGGCGTGATGTGCCTTTGAGCATGCGCAACACGCGCGCGTCGGTCGGCGGCGTCACCGGCAGGCCGTCGCTCCAGCCTCGCTCGAAACACACTTCCGCCGCATCGGCGGTGTCGTCAAACTCTATTTTGCGCGCGGCCAAGTACGTGCCGCCGTTGTGTTTTGCTTCCAGTCTCTCGGCCACCCCGGGCTCGAGTGTGCGTGACCCTCACCCAGGTACCAGCGGCGGCAATGCGGCGCCGATGCTGGCGATACCGGTAAGCCGCTGCCACGCGGCGCGATCCCAACCCATCACGCGCTCGACTTCCTTGCCGTCGGCGTAGCGGATCAAGGTGGGCGTCGCTTCGATTTGATTCACATAGGAATGATCCAGCTCGCGATCGTCGATCAGATTGGCAACGCCCGACGGAAACGTGGCATCGTCCTGCGTGACCACTTGAAAGTCGCCGCGCACTTTGGCCACCTCGCGCATTTGAGGCTCGATCATCGAACAAGTCGGACAAGCCCGTTTGACGAACGCGATAAGACCATCGGAAATCAAGGCTGCCATTTTGCGGGTCCCGTTGTTTTTTGTTTTTTTCGCTTTTGCGTTCAAAGACTTTCGCGCCGACGCACGAACATGGATACTATACCGCTGAAACCATTGCCTGATTCGCGCGTCTATGTCGGCGCGTCAATATGGATATTGTGGATATGCCCGCTCCCTCACGCCATCGCCGCCACGCGTTAAAATGTCTTGGGGTTTCTGGCATTGCCGCTGTTCTACCCATGCTCCCTTCCGCGCAACCTTACAACAAACCCATGATTAAACGAGCAATTCCCAAGAGTGGCGAGATGTTGCCCGTGGTCGGCATCGGGACTTACGATACATTCAACGTGGGCCCGGCTGCGCCTGAGCGCGCGGAATTGAAGCAGGTTTTACTCGACTTCGCCGCAATCGGCGGCAGTGTCATTGACTCATCACCGATGTATGGCGAAGCCGAGCGCGTGGTCGGCGATCTCACCGGCGAGCTCAACAATCGCGACAAATATTTTTTCGCCACCAAGGTCTGGACCAGTGGCAAACAGGCCGGCGTGCGGCAAATGGAAGAATCATTCAAACTCATGCGCGCTACCCGCATGGATTTGATGCAGATCCACAACCTGCTCGATCTTGATGTCCACACACAAACGCTGCGCGATTGGAAGACCAGCGGAAAAATCCGCCACATGGGCATCACGCACTATCATGCGGGCGCGCATGCGGAATTAGAAACTCTTGTAAAAACAAATACTTACGATGCCGTTCAATTCAACTATTCCTTGACCGAACGCGAAGCCGAAACACGTCTGCTGCCGACGTGCCTGGATAGCGGCGTGGCGGTCATCGTCAATCGCCCGTTCGCGCAGGCCAATCTGTTCGGCCGCGTTAAAGGCAAGCCGCTGCCCGCGTGGGCCACCGAATTCGATTGCACCTCATGGGCGCAGTTTTTTCTGAAATATCTGCTGGGTCATCCCGCAGTAACGTGCGTGATCCCCGGCACGCGCCGCGTAGCGCATCTCAAAGATAATATGCAGGCCGGCATGGGACGCCTGCCCGATGCCGCGATGCGCCGGCGCATGCTGGAATATTGGCGCACGCTGTAGTGTTTGCCTCGGTGATGCGTCCCTCGTATCGTTACCATCTCCATCTCCATCCACAGTCCCCAAGGAGGATTCCATGTCTACAATGAAAAAACTTTCCGCCATCACGGGCGCACTGGCCCTCGCCTTGTCCGTCGGCGCCGCGCAGGCGCAATCGTACGGCGCCGATGTCACGATTGATGTGGCGAAAAAAGTCGCGGCAGCTACCGTCGCGGAATGCACAAAAAACAGTTGGCGCATCGCCGTCGCCGTGGTCGATACGCACGGCGACCTGGTGTTTTTTGAAAAAATGGACGACACGCAAATTGTCAGCGTAGCCATCTCGCAGGCCAAGGCGAAAGCCGCGGCCACCTACCGCCGTCCGACGCGCGCCTTCGTCGATGTCATCGCGAAAGGCGGCAACGCCCTCATGACCCTGCCCGGCGTGATCGGCTCGCCCGGCGGCATACCGCTCGTGGTCGGCGGCAAGATCATCGGCGCGGTGGGTGTCAGCGGCGTCACCGGCGATCAGGATGAGCAATGCGCCAAGGCGGGCGCAAGCGCGCTTTGATCGACGCTGTTTCAGCACCGCGAAAACAGGGCCCACCGTTACCGGGGCCCTGTTTTTACTTGAAGGTTTGCGCCGAACTCCTATGAACGCCGTACGGATACGCTCCAACCGACTGCGCGCAGCCCTGCGCGTGCTGTCGTGCGCTCTGCTGTTGACCTTGCTGGCAGGTTGCAGCGCGATCCGCATCGGCTACAACCAGGCCGATACCCTCCTCGCATGGATGGCCGACGATTACTTCGATTTCGACGCGGCGCAAAAGCAGGATTTCAACACGCGCATTGATCGCCTGCTGAAATGGCATCGTCAGGAGCAACTCCCCGAATACGCGAAGTTCCTCGCCGAGATCAAACAACGCGGCCAGCGCCCGTTCACGCGCGAAGACGCGGCGTGGATGGTCGATGGCACCAAGGCACGCTTTCGCACGATTGCGCGGTATGCCGGACCTGACGCAGCCGATCTTCTGGCGACCCTGACGCCGGAGAACCTGCGCGCACTGGAAAAACAGTACGCCAAGGTCAACCAGAAGTTCGTGCGCGAATACAAACTCAACGGTACTCCCGACGACCGCAAGCGCGCGCGCCTGGAACGCACCCTCAAGCAAATACGCGAATGGGCCGGCACCCTCACCCACGCACAGGAAGAACGCATCACGGCGCTGAACGATGCGATTCCCTCCACCGACGCGATACGCCATCAGGATCGTCAACGCCGGCAAAAAGAATTTCTCGCACTGCTAAAGTTACGCCACGACAAGGCCGCATTCGCGCCGCAACTGCAAGCGTGGCTCATCGATTGGGAAAAAGGCCGCACGCCCGAATTCGACAAAGCGCAAAACGATGCCTATGAAAAGCGCGTGGCGCTGTACCTCGAAGTCGAACGCATACTCACACCGCAGCAGCGCGAGCATGTGCTGCACAAGTTGCAGGGTTATATCGAAGACATTCAGGCGCTGACCGCCAAGCGCACGACAGCATACTAAAATTCTTTTAAAAACAAATACTTAAAGTTATGCGCCCTTATCCACGCCCGATCACCTCCAAACTCCCGAACGTCGGCACCACCATCTTCACCATCATGTCGAAACTCGCCGCCGACCACAATGCCATCAATCTGTCGCAGGGGTTTCCGGACTTTGATTGCACGCCGGAGCTGCGGGCGCTGTTCTGCAAATACATCAACTCGGGGCTGAATCAATATCCGCCCTCCGCCGGCATCATGGGGCTACGCGAGGCCATTGCGGAAAAAATGCAGTCGCTATACGGCGCGACGTACGATCCCGAACATGAGGTCACGGTGACACCGGGCGCAACCTACGCGATTTTCACCGCCGTCAGCGCATTCGTACGCCCCGGCGATGAAGTGATTTTGTTCGAGCCCGCCTACGACAGCTACGGCCCAGCGGTAGAAGTCAATGGCGGCAAGCCGGTGTATGTGCAGATGCAGTATCCCGACTACAGCATCGACTGGGAGGCGGTGAGAAACGCGATCACGCCGCGCACGCGCATGATGATCCTCAACACGCCGAACAATCCGACGGCGAGTGTGTTCTCCGCCGAAGACCTGCGTGTGCTTGAAGGCCTGCTGCGCGACACCGGCATCATCGTCGCCAGTGACGAAGTGTATGAACACCTGGTGTTCGACGGCCACCAACATCAAAGCGTAGCGCGCTTTCCTGGCCTGGCCGAGCGCAGCTTCGTGGTCAGCTCCTTCGGTAAAACCTATGCCGTCACCGGCTGGAAAATGGGCTACGCCATCGCGCCGAAAAATCTCATGCTCGAATTTCGCAAAGTGCATCAATTCAATGCCTTCGTTTCCAACAGCCCGGTGCAGTACGCGTTCGCGGATTACATGAAGAACAAGGATGCCTATCTGTCGCTCGCCGCGTTTTATCAGAAGAAACGCGATTTCTTTCTCGACGGCCTCAAAGGCTCACGTTTCAAACCGCTACCGTCGCGCGGCACGTTTTTCCAGAATCTGGATTACAGCGCCATCAGCGATGAAGCCGACACCGATCTCGCCATCCGACTGACCAAAGAACACGGCATCGCATCGATACCGGTGTCGGTGTTCTATCGCAAACCGCCCGTGCACAAGGTGCTGCGATTCTGTTTTGCGAAGTCGGAAGAAACACTGGCCAGGGGCGCGGCGATTCTGAGTAAAATCTGAGTCTGACTTACGCCTCCGGCAATATCAAACCCTGTCGTTCCCGCGCGGGCGGGAACCTATAACACAATCACTCTTGTGAGGCCTTATGGGTTCCCGCCTGCGCGGGAACGACAGTAGGGGAAATTTTCGTAACGCCCGATTTACCAAGGAATCGTCCATGAAGCCAATAGCCATTTGCCAATACCTGTTTACAGCCATTGCCGTAGCCGTAACTCTCATCGGCTGCGCCGCCTACCCCATCGGCAAACTCTCCATCGCGGAACAAGGCTACTTTTTCGCCGGCGGCAAATACGTCACCAACAAAGCCGGGCAGCAGATACGCGTGAATCAGATGTATGTGCAGTATCAAATACCGGCGGATCGCAAGCACCCGTATCCCGTAGTGATGTGGCACGGCGGCGGACAGACCGGCACTAATTTCATGGGCACGCCGGATGGCCGCGAAGGCTGGGGCGATTATTTCCTGAAGCAGGGTTATGCGGTGTATATCGTCGATCAACCGGGCCGCGCACGCTCGGGCTTCTTTGCCGAAGTCTACGGACGCACACGCACGCCGGCGACAAAATACATGTCCGACCGCTTTACCGCCCCCAAGGGCGCGAATCTCTATCCGCAATCACAACTGCACACGCAATGGCCGGGCACCGGGGTTTCTGGTGATCCGACCTTCGATCAATTCTTTTCGTCGCAGGTTGAAGACATCGCCGACGTCAACATCATCGAGCAGCTCAATCGCGAAGCGGGCGTAGCGCTGCTCGATAAAATCGGCCCGGCTATACTGCTCACCCATTCGCAGTCCGGCCCTTTCGGCTGGGTGCTCGCCAACGACCGCCCGAAGCTGGTAAAAGGCATACTCGCCATCGAGCCCAACGGCCCGCCGCTGCATGAAACCGCCTACGCGCCGGCGCCGGAGTTGTATAAAGACGGCCCGTTGGGGCGTGCGTGGGGCATCACGCGCGGCGCAGTCAACTTCCAGCCCGCTGCCGCCACCGCCAAGGATTTGGGCATGGTGCAGCAACCTACGCCCGACGCCCCTACTCTCGTGCGCTGCTGGCTGCAACCCGAGCCCGCGCGCCAGTTGCCCAATCTGAAAGGCACACCGATTTTGATTCTCGTCAGCGAAGCGTCCTATCATTCGCCTTACGACCATTGCACCGCGAAGTTTCTCAATCAGGCGGGTGTGGCCAATCATTTTGTGCGTCTGCCTTCCATCGGTATCCACGGCAACGGACACATGATGATGCTGGAGAAAAACAATCTCGACATCGCGTCATTTTTAACCAAGTGGGCCGGCGATAATATTCGCTAACCAAATCAATCACTTCACGAAAGCAAAACCATGACCGGCAAGACCAACAACGGCCCCTGGATCGAACATATACCCGGCAACGGGCTATGGTCGAACGCCATACTCGTCACCAAAGGCATGGCGCCGTACGGCGCGGTGGCGCTGGGCGAAATCGATCAAGTGTGCGAGAAGCTGCGTGCGCGTCAAACGGAGCCGCACGCCTGGTGGGAGGAATGGGGCGCCATGGCCGCACGCCTGCACAAGCGCGCCGACGCCGCCGAGGCCGCCGGGCACCGCATGAGCGCGGGTAATTTTTATTTGCGTGCGGGCATGTATTACTTCACCGCCGAGCGCTTCATTCAGCCCGGCCCGGACAAGCGCGAGATGGGCCGCATCGCCATCGACTGCCAAACCAAGGGCATTCTGCGGCGCTATCCGAACGTGGAGCGGGTGGAGGTGCCGTTCGCAGCGGATGAAAAAGTAAATTCCCTGCCCGCATTTTTCATGAAGGCGCTCAATACCAACGCCGCCCGCGCGCCCACCATCGTGGTATTCAACGGCATGGACAACTGCAAGGAAATGAGCGTGCTGTTCGCCGGGCTGGAGTTCGCCGCGCGCGGCTGGAACACGCTCGCCATCGACGGACCGGGGCAAGGCGAATCGCTGCGCCTGCGCGAGCTGTATGCGCGCCACGATTACGAATGCGCGGGCACGCCCGCCTACGATTACGTCGCCGCGCGCGCGGACGTGGATCCCGATCGCGTGTTTGTAATGGGCTACAGCTTCGGTGGCTACTACGCCTCGCGCGTGGCCGCCTTCGAGAAACGCTATCGCGGCGGCATCGCGATGAGCGCCCTGCACTGGGATTTGCATGGCTGGCAGCGCGACATCAAACGCCGGCAAGACGCCGATCCGAAAGGCACGCCGCAATCGGCGTTTCACTTTCGCTGGATCATGGCCTGCATGGACGACCCGGATGGCGCGAACACTGCGCTGGAGAAAGCCAAAAAGTTCTCGCTCGCCGAGGTCGCCGGCAACATCACCTGCCCGTTCATCATCGTGCATGCGAGTGAAGACACGGTGGTGCCGTTAGCCAACGCGCACAAGCTCTACGAAGCCGTGGCCTCGAAAGACAAGCATCTGAAAATACTTAACGCCGAAGACGGCGGCCATTACCACGCGCAGGCGGACAACCGGCAGGTCGGCATTGACTATCTTGCCGACTGGATTGAGGATCGGTTGTAACCTGATGCAGAACATACTTAAAGCGGCAGCCGTCACGGGCATGAGTGTTATGTGTGCCACAGTCGCGGCACAATTCAGCTATCCGCTGCGCCCGGTGCGCGTCATCATCCCCTACTCCCCCGGCGGCTCATCCGACGCGGTGGGCCGCATCGTCGGCCAGCGCCTGGGCGAAAATCTCAAGCAGCAATTCGTCATCGATAACCGCCCCGGTGCGGCCGGTTCATTGGGACGCGAGATCGTCGCCAAGGCAGCGCCCGACGGCTACACCTTGCTGATCGGCGATGCGCCGCACACCATCAATGTGCATGTGTTAAAGCATGTGCCGTACGATCCGATCAAGGATTTCACTGCCATTACCCTGCTGGCGAGTGCGCCGCAGGCGCTGGTATTGCATCCGGGTTTACCGTATCAAAACGTCAAAGAGTTTGTCGCAGCCGCCACCGCGCAGCCTGGCAAATTTAATTACGGCTCCGGCGGCAGCGGTGCCATCACGCATCTCGCGGGGGAGTTGTTCAAGCTCGCCACCCGCGTCAATCTGGTGCACATCCCCTATAAAAGCATCGGCATCGCCACCAGCGATGTCCTCGGCGGGCAAATGCACGCGGCGTTTCCCACGCTGCCCGGCGTGGTCACGCATGCGCGTGCCGGGCGCTTGCGCGCGCTCGGCATCAGCAGTGCCAAGCGCTCGCCCGCATTGCCCGATGTGCCCACATTCGAAGAAAACAATATCAGCGGCATGATTGTCAGCAACTGGTTCGGCGCCTTTGCGCCCGCGCGACTGCCTGCCGATGTGCTTGCGGTCCTGCACAAGGCCGTGCTCGACGCGATGCACGCGCCGGATGTGCGCGCCAAACTGGGCAATCTGTCGCTCGACATCAACACCATGAAGCCGGCCGAATTTGATACGTTCCTCAAACAGGAATTGGAAAAATGGGGCAAAGTTGTCAAAGCTGCTGGCATCAAAGCTGATTAGGGGTATAAAAATATGTCTAATAAACAAATAGTTACCTATACTCTTGTGTTGTCATGCCTTGCGCTATCCGGATGGTGTGCGGCACAAACCGCCACCGAAAACTATCCGAATAAATCCGTGCGCATCATCGCACCGTTTCCGCCCGGCGGCAGCGTCGATACCGTGGGACGCCTGATCGCCGCGCGGCTCACCGAGAGCTACGGGCAAACGTTCGTCATCGATAACCGCAGTGGCGCTTCCGGCAACATCGGCATGGAGCTCGCCGCCAACGCTCCGGGCGATGGCTACACGCTGGTGATCAACACCATTCCGCTGGTCACCAATCAGTTTCTTTACAGCAAAGTGCCGTACGACCCGATTCGCGATTTTGTGCCGATATCCTTGCTCACCAGCACCGCCACGGCGTGCATCGTGCATCCCTCGCTGCCGGCAAAAACGATACGCGAGCTGGTTGAACTTGCGAGATCGCGCGGCAACCTGCTCAACTATGCCTCGGCCGGCGCGGGCACTAATCCGCATGTCGCGGGCGAGTTGTTTAATTACCTCGCCAAAACCAACGTCGCGGCAATCCACTTCAAGGGCGGCGGCCCGGCGATGATCGCCACCTTGTCGGGTGAAATCAGCATTGGATTTCCAGCCCTGCCGGATACGCTCGCACATGTGCGATCCGGCAAGGTGCGCGCGCTCGGCGTCACCAGTCTCAAGCGCGTGCCGCAGTTACCCGATGTGCCGGCGGTTGCCGAGACCCTGCCCGGCTACGAATTCACCACCTGGCAAGGTCTGCTTGCGCCGAAGAACACACCGCGCGCGACCGTGAATGCCTTATCCGAACGCATCAAAAAACAACTCAGTGCGCCGGAGCAGATCAAGCGCTTCAATGACTCCGGCCTTGATATTATTGCCAGCACGCCGGATGAATTCGCCGCGCATCTGAAAAAAGAAATCGAAAAATGGGGCAACGTGATTAAACAACGCGGCATGAAAGCCGATTAGTGCTGTAAGGCGTAAGGGGTGAGGTGTTAGGCGTAACACCCGCTCCGACAGATTGTCGCCACACGATACCCCGCACCTCGCTCCTAACTCCTAACTTCTAACACCTCACTCCAAACCAAAATGACTACCGCACTCGTTTCCAAAGAATTCATCGCGCAGTTCGGCGTGGCCTTCAATGCCGTCGGCGACGCCGCCGGCAAGCCGGTTACCTTCATGACACTGCCCGCCGAAAAAGGCGCGCGGCTATCCTCTGAAGAACGCGCGCACGTGAACTTCATTTTCCTCGACCGCGACATGCGCTTCGATGAACAACTGTATGGCGCCTACACCGACGCTTTGCTCAACCTGCCGAACCTGAAATGGGTGCATTACACCAGCTCCGGCATTGGCCAGCAGTTGCATGTGTCCGAACTCAACGCCAAGGGCGTGATCACCACCAGCTCCACCGGCTCTAATGCCGAGCCGGTCGCACAGACCGGCATTACCGGCCTGTTGATGCTCGCGCGCGGCTTTGGCAGCCATATCCGCGGACAGGCCAAGCGCGAGTGGAAGCCGCTGCGCGGCGCGGCGCTGCCAAACGATCTGCGCGGGCAAACGGTGCTGCTGATCGGCGTGGGCGCCATCGGCAAAAAGGTCGCGGTCTACGCGCAGGCCTTCGGCTTGAAAGTCCTCGGCGTGCGTCGCACCCCGAAGCAGGCCGACGACACGGTAGACGAATTGCACCCCCCCTCAAAGCTGCCGGAACTTTACCCGCGCGCCGACTGGATCATGCTGTGCTGCCCGCTGACCAAAGAGACCGAAAACCTCATCAACGCCGACGCGTTCAAGCGCATGAAAAAAGGTGCGAAGCTCATCAACATCGCGCGCGGCGAAGTGGTCGATCAAGCTGCGCTGATAGCCGCACTCAAAAGCGGCCAACTCGGCGGCGCAGCGCTCGACGCGCACGTGCCGGAACCGCTGCCTGCCGATTCACCGCTGTGGGATTTGCCCAACGTCATCATCTCGCCGCATAACGCTTCGGCTTCCACCGGCAACGAACCGCGCTGCGCCGAGATGTTCATCGCCAACTTCGGCCATTGGGCACGCGGCGAAGCGATGTTTAACGTGCAGAAGTTTTAGTTCGGCGCGTCCTGTGCAGGACGTGCCGACGGTAATAGGCCGAGACTTTCCATCCGCAAATAAAGCTCCCTGCATACCCACGCATCCGTAGCCGCATAGGTTACTTGCGCCTCGGTCAGGCGCGGCGCGGCCCAGTTTGAGGTGCGCGCGCCCTTGGGGATGCGAAAGCCCAGAAATATCGCCGCGAGGTTGCGCACGCCAGTCTGTTCCAGTCCGCAGCGGCGCGCGGCGAGCCCCAGGTCAACGATGTGCTTTTCTGTGAATGGAAATAATTTCTTCAGTGAGCGCAAATCATCTGCCAGCGCCACACCTGCTTTTGCAAGGCGTGCCTCCGTCAACAACTCCGTCAGCGCGGGAAACATCTCTGTGTGCCGCAGCGGAAACAGATACACCGCACGCGCTGTGGCTACTTGCGCGAGACACGGCAGATACACTTCGCCCTTGCGAAACGCCGGGCGCGTTTCGGTATCGAAGCCAGTGACGCGCTCCTGGCGGATGTCCGCCAGTGCCTGCGCCAACTCGTGCGATGTGCTCACCAGATGCACGGGGCCGTGGTAACGATTGACGGTCAGGTTGGCCAGATCCTCGCGCGAGATGGATCGCGCAATGCCGGCAGGTAATTCGCGTTCAGGTGTGGGGTTCATATCGCCGCGCAGGGTAACGCAATTGTGACGTTTCGGGTAAACAGAGATAATCGCCGCAATTCAATGCAGGATCAAAGGAGTCTCATGAACGCCCCCAACACCGGCATGCTGCTGGCGATGCTGGATCTGCAAGACAGCATGAACAAAAAAATAGACGCCGACTGGCTCAGCAAGCATCACGCTTATCTGCGGGCCGTGCTGGTCGAGGCCACCGAAGCGCTTGAACATTACGGCTGGAAATGGTGGAAAAAGCAGTCTCCCGATATGCCGCAGTTGCGCATCGAGTTGATCGATATCTGGCATTTTGTGTTGTCGGAATATCTGCTGCGTGCCAGTGGCGACAAGCCCGCTGCGGCAGAGGCAATTGCCACCGAATGGGGCATGGCATCACCGCTGAGTTTCGATGGCGTGACGTACCAGACCGCTGTACTGGACATGCGGGAGCAATTGGAAATGTTAGCCGCGCTGGCTGCGGTCAGGCGCATGCATCTGCCGCTGCTGGCACAGCTATTCGCCGCCTGCGAACTGACGCCCGATGCGCTGTTCCGCGAATACGTTTCCAAAAATGTGCTTAATCATTTCCGCCAGGATCACGGTTACAAAACCGGTGAATACAAAAAGTTCTGGGATGGCGCCGAGGACAACGTGCATATGGCGGAATTGCTCGACGCCATGACCGAAGCCGATGAACAACTGCCCGCTGCGCTGTATAACGCGCTGACGCGGCGTTACGATCAACTCAGCATCGCAGGCAAACTCGCGTAGAGCGGAAGGCGGGATGCCTCCCGCCCTACTTGCTCGTGGCAGCCCTACTCGCTCGGCTTGATATTCGCGGCCCTGATCACTCTCGCCCACTTGGCCTGATCCTGCGCCAGAAACGCTGAGAACGCTTCGGGCGTGCTGCCGATGGGCCCCGCGCCTTCACGCAACAACCGATCACGAATTTCTGGTGTGGCGATCATGCGGCTGATTTCCGTGCTGATTTTTTGCGTGATCTCGCGGGGTATGCCCGCCGGGCCAACCAGCCCGTACCAGCCCACCACTTCGTAGCCGGGCACGGTCTCGGCAATCGGCGGCACATCGGGCAGCATTGGAACGCGTTTTACCGTGGTGACGCCGATCGCGCGCAACTTGCCTTCCTTCACCTGCGTCACCACTGCGGAAATCGATGGAAACGACAGGTCAATCTGACCGCTTAGCAAATCAATCATTGCGGCGCCAGTACCTTTGTACGGCACGTGAATAAACTTGATGTTGGCCATCTGCTGCAGCAATTCACCCGACAGATGGCCGGGGGATCCCATACCCGCCGTCGCCTGCGTAAACGCACCGGGCTTCGACCTGGCGATGGCGAGCAGTTCCTTGACGTTCCTGACCGGCACCGACGGATGTATCACCAGCACATTGGGAATATCGGCGACCAAGGATACCGCCGTGAATTCTTTCAACGGGTCGCGCGGTTGCTTGGTATAAAGCATCGGATTGGTCAGCAACCCAGGTGATGTCATGTACAGCGTGTAACCATCCGGCGGCGACTTCGCTGTCACGTCGCCGGCAATCAAACCGTTGGCACCCGTGCGATTTTCAACCAACACCTGCTGCCCCCAGGTGGCACTGAGTTTTTGCGCGACGATGCGCGCGGACGTGTCGGAGAATCCGCCGGGCGCGAAGCCGGCGAGTATGCGCAGGGGCTTTACCGGGTATGCCTGTCCTGAGCCTGTCGACGCGCCCATCTGCGCATGCGCGATTGCGGACACGCCGATTAGGAAACTTGCCGCCAAAATATCATTTCGCATATTCAATTTCATGTTCGATGTCCGGTAGCCATCACACGGTGCTGAAGAACACCGCGCAAGCTGCGCGTATTCTCGATACTTTGGACTCGCCTGTCCAGACACCCCCGTCGCCCCGTGACAGGCCCCGGGCTCGATTCTGGACTTGGCCGGCACGAACTGATTTAATACGCTGAAACCATTTATCAAAGAGGAACTTCCCGATGATGATTATTGATTCACAGATTCACGCCTACGAGGCCAACACGCCGAAACGGCCCTGGAACAAAGTACCCAATTGGCCCGACCACGTCACGGGCGATGAGATGGTGGCGGCCATGGACAAGGTCGGCGTCGATGGCGCGATTTTCATCTCGCCCTTTGCCATGTACCAGTATGACGCCAGCTACGCTGTCGAAGTGCAACGCGCGCATCCGGGCCGCTTTGCGCTCGTCAAGCCGGTCAACCCGAACGATCCGGCAGTGGCCGATGTCATCGCCGAGTGGAAGAAAGCGCCGGGCGCGGTCGGTATCCGCATCATGATGCCCAAGGAGTCGGGACTGTCCCCGACCGATCCTGGCCTCGACCGGCTCCTGCAAGCCGCTGCGCGGCATGACATGCCGGTCAACATTCTGTTCTGGGGCAACCTCGATGCGGGCACGGCGCTGATCGACCGCCATCCCAATGCGCGATTCATCATTGACCATCTGGGCATCATGCAGCCGCACAAGCCGCCCGCAGCGCCGGAGCCGTGGGCCGAGTTGCCTAAGGTGCTTGATCTCGCCAAGCGCGCGAACGCGGTGATTAAGGTCAGTGGCGCTTGCACGCTGTCTCACAAACCGTATCCGTTCCCGGATATCTGGGATCCGCTCGCCCGCGTGTTCGATGCGTGGGGTTTCGACCGCTGCCTGTGGGGTACCGACTGGACGCGCGCCTTCGCGGTCGTCAACTTCGAGCAGGCCGTCGAGCCCTTCCGCCTGACCGACCGGCTGAGCGAGAGTGAGCGGGCCATGCTGATGGGCGGCGCTTGCGTCAAGGCCTATGGCTGGTCGCCGACGAAGGGTTAGATAATCGCGACGGCATCAGGACACAAAAAAAGGCCACGGCAGGCAATGCGCCCGTCGTGGCCGATGTTCAAACGCTGGTGATCAGCCGACCTGCCCTTCCATCAACAGCTTCACCACTTCCGGCGTAATGGTTTTCGCGCGCTCGTCCAATTGCTCCGGCGTCAGATTGGCGATGGGATGCGGCATTTCCAGAAAGCGGAAACCTTCCAAACCCCAAGTGCGCGCCATGGCCGCGCCGGTGGCACGGAACACGTGCGTAATGATCGAAGCCGAGGGGATACCTTGCTGTTCAAATACGATGCTGTCGAGCACACTGCCCGAGCTGCATGACCCTCAATCCCCGACGCCCGCGACGATCACGTCGCAGTTGGCCTTGTATTCCTCGATGATCTCGGCGTGCGGTGCGGCGCCCGAGCTTTTTTTCTTGCGGATAATGTGCGTCTTCGAGCCGTGCTCTTTTTCGAGTATGTCCGCGATACGCAACAACAGTTGATCGGAATTGTGCTTGGTATTGTCGATCAGGCCGATGCGCAGGCCCTCCATCGATTGCGGCCGTCGTGCGTAAGCGATGCGCCGCCCCGACACTTCGGTGGTTGGATCAAGAATTTGCACTGTCATGATGTCGTGCTCCTTTGGTTAATAAAATCAAATTCTTTTGACGCGGATTGACGCAGATTAAAACCCAACCACGCCGCCTCACGCCTCACGCCTCACGTCTCACGTCTCACGGCCTACGAATTTCCTTGGTCACGCTTTGCGAGCCATTCTTGCCGCCCCAGCCCGGTATGTACGACGATTGCACGCCCGCGATGCCGCCCGCCGCGAAGATCAGAAAATCCTGCGGCGTTTCGACCACGGATATCTTGTTGGTTTCATCTTCCGGCGTGATGGGGCCGGGGGCGATGTTGGCGCGCTTGATTTCCGCCATTGAACACTTGGCGTTTTCAAAACAATAATTCTGCACGTCTTCGCGCGACCAGCCGGCTTTTTTCATTACCAGTTGATGCTCGCCCGGAAATACCAGCGCGTATTGCGGACGGCGATTGGTGCCCGCCGACATGCGCATGTTGGCGCACATCGTCGTCAA
>CANIID010000034.1 GCA_947467315.1 Betaproteobacteria bacterium
CGACGGGTGAAGTGAGCTACGACCGTGGGGCGTTCAACTTCCTCGACTCCGACCAGAGCGTGACCTACACCATCACGTTCAAAACCACCTCGGGTGACGACGCGGAGCAGACCAACACCATCGACGTCACCATCAACGGTGAGAACGACAGGCCGGTTGTCGCGGTAGCGGACGTGACTGGCGCGGTAACGGAACTCACCACCCCGGTGGGAAGCCTGACCGACACGGGCACCATCGCGTTTACCGATGTTGATCTTACTGACAGTCACAGTCTCAGCGCGGTTACGCCTTCGGGCGGCGCGCTGGGCACACTCACCGCGAGCGTCAGTACCGACACCACCGGCACGGGCCTGGGTGGGGTGGTGACGTGGAACTACAGCGTGGCGGCGTCGGCGGTGGAATTCCTCGCTGCGGGTCAAACCAAAGTCGAGACCTTCAGCTTCAACGTGCTCGATGGCAACAGCGGCAGCGTGCCGCGCACGGTGAGTGTGACGATCACCGGGACCAATGATGCGCCCACCGTTACGGGCTTGGTTGTAACTGGAACAACGATTAGTTTTGTCGCCAGCGACGTAGATAATGCGACGCTGTCGTTGGCGAGTCCGTTTGCTGCTGCGTTCGGCAATCCGACAATCACCAGCGGCGCCACTACAAACCTGGTACCCAGTGAGCAAGGGTCGGTCGTCACGGGTACGCTGCAGGTGAGGGACAGTGCAGGCGCCACGGCAGATGTAGTCGGTCTCTACCTCGGCACGAGTGCCGGTAACACCGCCAGCGCGCTGCTTGCGGGATCGCCGACAGCCATGTATGGTTTTGGTGGAGATGACTCGCTGACGGGCGGGACTGCAGCCGACTGGATATTTGGCGGCTCGGGCAATGACACGATTGTCGGCGCGCAAAACGACACGCTGCTCGACGGCGGCACGAACACAGGCACTGGCGACACGCTGCAGGTCGGTTCCACCTTCACCAGCACCAGCGACGGACAGATCGCCAGTATCGAAAACGTGGTGCTGACGGCAGCGGTAGCGTTGAACCTGTCCAATCAGACTGAGGCGTTCGCCATCACGGGTTCGGGCGGTAACGACACGATCACCAGCGGTTCCGGTTCCGATTCGATTGACGGCGGCGCGGGTGCCGACAGCATCAATGCAGGCGGCGGCAACGATACGATCGTCGGTGCGGCGAACGATACGCTGCTCGACGGTGGTGCGGGAGCTGGCGATACGCTCAACGTAGGCGCCAACTTGACCAGCACCGGCGATGCGCAGATTGCGAACATCGAGAACGTGGTGCTGACGGCGGCGGTGACGTTAGACCTGTCCAATCAGACCGAAGGGTTCACCATTACGGGTTCGGGCGGTGCTGACAGCATCACGGGTGGGTCCGGTGCTGACGCCATCAGTGCGGGCGCCGGTAACGACACGATAGTCGGTGCGCAAAACGACACCCTGCTCGATGGTGGCGCGAATACCGATACGCTCAATGTCGGCGCCAGCTTCACCAGCACAAGCAACGGTCAGATTGCCAACATCGAGAACGTGACGCTGACTGCATCCGGTTTGACACTTACCCTTACCAACCAGACTGAGGGCTTCAACATCAATGGTTCGTCCGGGGCCGATACCATTATTGCCGGTGGCGGAGCGGATACGATCAACGGCCAGGCTGGCAACGACTCGCTGACCGGTAACGGCGGCGCCGACCAGTTCCGTCTGCGGACCAATGGTGGCACAGACACGATCACCGACTATACGGACAACGCTGACAAGATCGGTTTCCTCGGTGGTGCTGTGACGGGAGGCGTGAACTTTACCAACACCGTTGCGAGTTCGGCAGGGACGCAGCTTAATGCCAGCGACTTAATCTCACGAAACAGCATCAACAATATCAACAACAATGATGATAATGCGGTCGATGTAATTTCTGCGGCGCAAACGACAGCACAGATCACTGGGACAAACGGCGGTAATGCTACCAATACCTATGTAATTGTATTTAACTCGGACACCGGTAAGGGTGAAATCTGGTTTGACGACAATTGGAATAACACTGCTGGTCGAGTGCAGGTGGCAACGCTGAACAACGTAACGTCGTTGGCGGGAGTTACTGCGATAACCAACACGGATATCGTTGTCTACGACAGCACTCTTGGCCCAGCCGGTGTGGCTGGCAGCGCCATCAATCTCGGCCTGACGGACGTGAATGTTTACGGTGCGCCAACGGTGACGATCTCCGGCGTGCCTGCTGACTGGGTGTTGAGCCAAGGCATCAACAACGGCGACGGTACCTGGACGGTGGATACCAGCAATCTTGGTGCGCTGTCGGTCACCACGCCGGCGGATTACACCGGCGCGATGGTGCTGCCGCTGACGTATAGCTGGACCAATGGCGACGGCGGCGTGGACAGCGAAGTCGTACGCATCAACGTGGAAGTCTACGCGCAAGGCGCGCCGATATTTGCGTTGTCCAGCGACGACAACCTGACCGGCAGCAGCGGCGACGATACCTTCGTGTTCGCGCAGCCGATTGGCAACAACGTCATCCACAGTTTCAACGCGGCGGCGGACAAGATCGACTTGATCGGTTTCGCGGGTGTTGCCGCCTTTGCGGATTTGAGCATCGCCAACGACGAGAACGGCAACGCGGTCGTTACCATCAGCAACGGCCAGACCGTAACACTGAGCGGCGTGGATGCGGCGGCATTGAGCGCCGGCAACTTCGAGTTCGATGTGGATCCGGTGACGGTCAATGTCGGCCTCATCGCCATCTCCGACGGCGCGATCATGCCGTTCGGTGGTTCGATAGTGAACAGCGGCACGATCTCGCTAGATTCCACTGGCGGCGAAACATCTCTTGAAATTCTGTTCCGGGGCGCAACGCTGACAGGCGGTGGGCAAGTAGTGTTGTCCGATAACGACAACAATGTGATCTTCGGCGGCAGCGCGGATACGGTGCTGACCAACGTGGACAACACCATCACCGGCGCCGGGCAGTTGGGCGCGGGCCAGATGACGCTGGTGAATGAGGGCGCGATTGTAGCCAACGGCAGCCACGCGCTGGTTATTGATACCGGCAGCAATCTGGTGGTGAACGACGGCACGATGGAATCCACCGGCAGCGGCGGGCTGATCATCAACGGCGATTTGTCGAATAACGGCATGCTGTGGGCCAACAACGGGAATATCACGGTTGCCGGCACTGTTGACGGCAGTGGTTACGCGGTGATTGAAGGTAGCGCGCAACTGGAGTTCGGTGCGGCTTCTTCCGAGAACACCACGTTTGCGGCGACGGGTGATGGCACGCTGAAGCTCGATCAATCGGCGGACTACTCGGGCACGGTGTCGGGCTTTAACGAGGGTGATCGCCTGATGTTGTCTGATCTGTTGGTGGATGCCGATACCACGCTGACGTTTGCTGAGAACCAGGATGGCACAGGTGGCTTGCTGACGGTGAGCGACGGCACGCATACCGCGAACGTGGCGATGGCGGGTGATTACGATGCGGCTGGCTTCCATGTGGCTGCGGACAGCAGCGGCGCGTCGGTGATTTCGTATCTGTTGAATCAGACGCAGCCGATCATCTAACGGGGGTGGGGCGGGTTGCAGTAGTGGGGGCCGATGGTGGTAATGCCGAGGGTGCCGAAAGTGCCCCCGGTTTCGGTAATGGGTATTTAATGTAAGTATATGTTTTTAAATAGTTTTTAAGCGTGTTGTAATATGCGGCAATCAAGCTCTAGGCGCACGTGCAACGCGATTGGCCGCAGGCAGAAAAGAAAGGGCGGGAAGCCGGCAATAAGTGTCTCCGCCGGCGCCTACTAAATAAAGATTGGTAGTTGTATGGGTTTAAGCGTAGTGTGACATCATTGATATTGATTAAGTAGTTACGTCATGGGGCGTATAGAGTCGGGTTAAAAGGGACGGACGTGCAAAGCGATCAGCAAATGCAAAAGCCTTCACAATCCGCGCCGGTGCCGACGGAGAATGCGGGCGTGCGCCCCCAGGATGCTTCGGGCGAGACGATCAAGCATCGTTTCTCCTTGTTGATGCATCGCGTTAGGCATTTAATTGGACCGCTCAATGGAAGTGAGGCGGGTCCTTGGGGCGTCAGGCCTGCGGGCCAGGCCGAGAGTAGCGGGGTAAACGGCAGCGATTGCGGATTGATCTCGCAAGTAAACGCTCTCGATCACCTGCACATGCAGGCGTTTCCTGCGCATCGCAAGGCGCAGGTGATGGAGAAAATCATGTCGCTCACACCTGTGGCGAATGTGCTGTCTCAAGGCAATAACAAGTTTGAAAAGGCGGTGATGAATTTGCACCGCGAGGGCTATGGCCTGATCGACCTACAGCCGCAGGAAACTGTATTTACCTCGGTGTGGTATCGCAAGAGTCGTGCGCTTGTAGGCAAGGGGGCTGATGTGACTATGTTGCTGTGGGAGGACGACGAGGGCGGCGCTTCGGTCACGATGATGAGCTGGCGGATTTGATCGCAACGCATCCCGTGGTGATGGGGCTGGCCGCTGTCGCTTTGTCACGTATGGCGCATTACCGGATAGGCAAATTCCCTCCACTCGTCATTCCGGCGCAGGCCAGAATCCAGTGTGTATGGTGATGCGAAGCATCTTGAGTTTTGATCCTTCGGATCGGGTTTACGTACTGGATTCCGGCCTGCGCCGGAATGACGGTGTGGGTGTTGACGTACTTCGCGCTGATTAGTACTGCGACACATTAATTTCGATACATCGTTACCAATGTAAAGTCCCTTCCCCCTGAAGGGGAAGGCGTTTCTTTGATACGATGACGTGGAACTAATGTGTCGCAGTACTAGCGCCGCCGCGCGCCGGGAAATGCATCCGGGTGATCGCGCACAAACGGCGCCCAACGGGCCCACTCGGAACGCAGATGCGTCGCAAAATAGCCTGGCATCTCGGACACCGGCTCAATCCCCAACGCTTGGAGTTGTTGTCGTACCGCAGGCGTTCCGACTGTGCGCGTCACAGCGGCATTGATGCGGCTCACAATGGCTTCGGGCGTGGCGGCAGGCGCCAGCAGGCCGACCCAGCTTCCGATGTCGTAACCGGGTAAGGCTGTTTCCGCGAGGGTGCGCAATGCTGGGTTCGCCGGGCTGCGGGTGAGCGTGGTCGAGCCCAGTATCGTGAGCTTGCCCGCTTGGGCCAGCGGCAAGGCGGACATCGTATTGTTGAAGGTCAGTGCAATGCGGCCTGCGGTCAAGTCTTCATACAGCGTGTTCGTTTCAGCGTAGACGCGCATTTGCAGTTGGATGCCTGCCTTGTCGCAAAACAGCAGCGCGGCAAGATGCGGGCCGCCGCCGACCGCGGATGCGCCGTAGGTGAGTTCACCGGGCCGTGATTTCGCGATTGCGATGAATGCCTGTAGCGAGTTCACACCCAGGGCGTTGCTGACGGCCAGCACGAGTGGATTTCTCGCGAATAGCGCAACCGGGGCAAAATCCGCGATGGGATCGTAACGCGGCGGGTCGTCGAGCAGTGATCCGATCACGTGGGTGGGTACCGCAATGCCGAGCGTTTGGCCATCAGGCGCGGCGCGTGCCAGCCTCTCTGCGGCGAGGGCGCCGTTTTCTCCCGGCATTGCAACTATCCTGACCGGTTGATCGAGGTATGTGCTCAACGTCGGGCAGATGATTTGCGCAACGATGTTGGACGCGCTGCCCTGGCTAAAGCCGACCAGCAGTTGAATTTCTTTTTGCTTACTCGGCACGAATGTTTGCGCTCTTGATCACGTTCGCCCACTTTGCGGTTTCTGCTTTGAGGAAATTAGCGAACTCCGCAGGCGTGCTCATCACGGGCACGGCGCCTTGCGCGAGAATTTTGTTTTCAATGTCGGGCGATTTAACCGCTTTGACGAATTCACGGTAGATGCGTTGCTGAATGGCAGGCGGCGTCTTGGCGGGAACGACCAGCCCGTACCAATTGGTGGCGTCGTAGCCGGGCAAGGTGTCCGCCATAATGGGCACGTCCGGCAGCACCGGCGTGCGCTTGGGGCCGAGCACCGCCAGTGCGCGCACGCGGCCATCCTTTATCGGCGCGGCGCCTTGCACCACGCTTTGCACGAATACCTGAACGTGTCCGGCGATCAGTTCCACCATCGCCGGTCCGCCGCCTTTGTACGGCACATGGTTGATTTTGAGATCGGCCAGATGATTGAACAACTCAGCGGCCAGATGCGGTATGCCGCCGATGCCGGTGGAGGCATAGTTGAGCGCGCCCGGTTTGGCTTTGGCGAGGGCAATCAATTCTCTGACGCTTTTGGCCGGCGTCGCCGGGTGTACCGTCAGCAGCATGTCCACCGACACCAGTTGGGTGATGGGCGCGAAATCCCGTGCAATATCAAACGGCACTTTGCTGTAGAGCGTTTGATTGATGGCGAGATTGCCTGCGGTGCCGACAAACATCACATGCCCGTCCGGATTCGCCTTGGCGGCTATGTCGGTGCCGATGATGCCATCGGCGCCGCCGCGATTGTCCACTACGATTTGCTGCTTTAACGCTTCGCTTAGTTTTGCACTGATGATGCGCGTTACGATGTCGGTGCCGCCGCCGGGCGGGAACGCCACGATCATGCGGATGGGTTTGGCGGGGAAGGTTTGTGCCAGTGCCATGGCCGGAAGCGATAGCAGCAACGCGATCACTACAAAAATTTTAATCACTTTTGATCCCCGCCTCGCGGATGACTTTGCCCCAGCGTGCCATGTCGGCCTGGCCCGCGGCCAGCAGTTGTTCCGGCGTGCCGCCGACCACTTCCGCGCCGGTGGCCAGCAGCGTCTCTTTCACCGTGGGCGTATGCAGAATCTGCACCATGTCCTGATGCAGCCGCGTGAGAATGGCTGCTGGTGTTTTCGCCGGCGCAAACGCGCCGATAATCAGTACCGATTCGTAGCCCGGCAATCCCGACGCTGCAATGGTGGGCAAGCCGGGCGCAAGCACGGACGGCTGCGCGCTGGTCACCGCCAGTGCTTTGAGTTTGCCCGATTTGATTTGCCTCATGACCGATGCGGCTACCGCAAAGCTCAGATGCACCCGGCCGCTCATCAGGTCGATCAGCGCCGGTGTCAGGCCCTTGTACGGCACATGCACGATGTCGAGTTTGCCGGCCATCGATTTGAATAACTCGGCGGCGAGTTGTGCCGTGGTGCCTGAGCCTGCCGACGCATAGCGCAGTTCGCCGGGCCGGGATTTCGCCAGCGCGATCAGCTCCTTCACCGTTTTGACCGGCAGCGACGGATGCACTACCAGTATGTTTGGCGAACGTGCCGCGAGGGTGATGGGCGCGAAATCTTTAACCGGGTCCCACGCCACGTTGGATCGCAACAGCGGCTCCATCCACACCACGCTGCCGTATACCAGCAGCGTGTACCCATCGGGTGCCGCCTTGGCCGCAGTTTCGACGGCGATGATACCGGCACGGTTTTCGACCACCACCGGTTGCCCGGCGGAGGCAGATAGGCTGGTGGCGACCAGCCGCGCGACGATATCGCTGCCGCTGGCGGTGGGGCCGGTAATGATGCGGATGGTTTTGGCGGGGTAGGTTTGTGCCGCGGCCGGGGTTGCCAGCAGCGCGGCAACTAGGGTTGCTACAAATTTGATCCTGCGGATCGGTGTTACGTACTGGATTCCGGCTTTCGCCGGAATGACGGTGTTGGTTTCGAGGAGCATGTGCTTTACCCCATCACGCTTTCACGGTCTTATGTACCTTTATGCGCCCGCACCGCCCTACTCACCGGATACCCCCGCAGCCCATTCTGCGCAAACACATAGGCGTTGTTGCGCAACGGATCACCGGTGACGGCGATCATGTAATCGTCGGGTTTCCACACCAGTGGAACGAGTCGCTCGGGGTCATCGGACTCGTGGTACACCTTGGGGATTTTTCCGAGGCTGACTTCCAGTGCTAAATCCCAGGTCGGCTTTTGCGTCCAGTCGCGCAGAATGCGCTGGAACTGGCTCGCCGGCAGCCGTGCGTGATCGAACAGATATTGCTTCACATCCTGTTTGGAAAACCCGGCCTTGGCAATCGTTTCCGCGAGTATGGGGGAGAGCATCAGCAGTGGACGCAATTTGCCCAGCCCCTGCGCCACCGCGAACATGATCTGCCACGAAATCTGCCGCGTCACCGCGTCGGCCAGATAGGGCAGCATGTGTTCGCGCACGTCACCGGAGACGGATATCACCACATTGCCGCCAGTGTAGCGTCCAATGGTGAGTGCGTTTTGTCCCGGCGTATTGCCCATGTCGGTGCCGACGGTGGGCCAGCCGATCTTTGACAACACGTCTTCGTTTTCCGCCACTACCACGCGCCAGGTGTTGCCAAAGGTGGCCTTGTCGTTTTTGTGCAGCATGAAGCCGGCGACGTTACGCAGATACAAACGCCAGAACCGGCCCACCGAGGTGTTCGGCATAAAGCCGTCGCGCATTGCCCCCTGCGTGTAGTTAAAGCCGAGTGCCTTGACGATGGGGCCATTCAGAATCAGCAGGGTTTCCGCGCCGGGTGTGTTGCCGCTGTGCTCAACGCCGTAACTCGGGTCTGCCATGGCTTCGACCATGGTCACCAGTAGCGGCATGTATTCCGGACGGCAACCGGCCATCACGCCGTTCACCGCGATGCTCCAGATCGTTGCAGCGCGATTTTCCGGCAACAGCGTGGCGAGGCTTTCGTTGGCGTCGATATCCACGCAGTGCAGAAAGGCTTCGATCTTGCGCCGCGTGGGCGGCACGATGGGCAGGCCGTCGCTCCAGCCATTGTCGTAGAAATACTGGTTGACCTCGTCGTGGCTGCCTTTGAACACCACACTCTGCGGCTCCGGCTCGCCGCGTTGGCCCGCCACTGCGGGCGTTTGCGTCAGGTTGCTGATGACCTGTTCAACGGTGACGCGCAACGTATTTTCAGCAAGATCTTGTTTATTAAGGACATTTGGGTGACTGGGTATTTCGGCCACCGGGATATTCGGCATGCCCAAGCCGAGGCTGCAGGCGTTGGATTGCGTGAGAAACCCTTCGCATACCAGCGTGGAGGTCGGAATCCCGGCCTGTTCGCAAACGGCACTGGCCCGCAACACGGCGGGCGTGCAACTGCCTCAACAACCCAGGCCGGAGATGGCGGCGTCGATGCCGTGTGCCTTGAGTTTTTCCGGCAGGGCTGCGACCACCTTGCGCTCGTCGGTGCCGTGGATGTTGCCGAACTCGCGCCAATCGACAAAGGTGACGCCGGGATAACGCGCCTTCAGTGTCTCGGCAATGGTGTTGAATATCTCGTCGCCGCGAAACAGAAAATCCCACAGAAAGGCGATTTTTTTTCCCGCCAGCGTGTCGAGACGCTTCGCCAGCGGTTTGATTTTTCCCTGACGCGCGCCGCGCGGCCAGTACGCTTCATAGTAACCATCGGTTTCGGTGATCGGCATATTCGGCTCCGGACGTGTGCAGGGAAAAATGGCGGGCTATTTTATCGGCGCGGCCTTCGACGGCAACTCCATCGTGGCATTGCCTTTCGCCGTGATATCGCCGCGCTGATCTTCCGCCCAGATATCGCACTGGACCAGGTTGCGGCCTTTGTCCTGCCACTTCTTCGTGACCGTGCCGCGGCACCAGGTGGTGTCACCCACCAGATTAAAGCGCCGCACCTCGGCATCCATGCCGCACAGAAAACCGTGATCGCCTATCCAGTTGGTGCAAAGATGCCCAAGCCACGCCAGACGTTGCGGGCCGTAATCGTAAGCGGCGGGTACGCCGACACGCCGCGCGAATTCATCATCCCAGTGTACGATCTCGGGCGGCTCAAACGCGCCAAAGCGATTGAGCACCCCGCCCTTGGGGTGGCGCGTGTACCAGCGCGTGGCGTCGCCATGGGCGCGCAGCCACTGTCCGCCGAAACCCATCAGGAACACGATGATGTCGGTGACCGTCAGCGGACCTTTGACGACGTGCGGCAGCGCTTCACCGATGGTGACGTCTTCCCAGTAACGCGGCGTGTTGCCGCGACGCACTTCTTTGTCGTAATCCGCTGCGATTTTTGCGTAGCTCTCAGGAGTGTAGGTGCCCAGCACCAGATGGTCATACTTGCCCTTCGCGCTGGCGGTATCGCGCTCGATGCGAAAGCTGTAGGGGCGCGCGACGGCGACCACTTCGCCTGCAGCATCACGAAACACCGCTTCGCGGGTTTGCTTGATGGCGCGGCCGGCGAACTGGCTTTTCTTGATTTCGATATCTTTCAATATCGTTTTGGAGGTAATACGGTCGCCGAGTTTGATCGGACGCTTCCATTCAAACGACGAGCCGGAGAACATCGAGTGGATGCCGCGCAAGCCGCGCGCCCCCCAGGCGGTTTTATTCATCGCCAGCAATATGAACGGTGGCGCGGTGAGCCCGCCGAAGCGCGATTGGGCCGCGTAGTTTTCGTCCAGCCATAGCGGATTTTCGTCACCAATGCCCATGGCGAAATGGCGGATGCCGTCGCGCGTGGCTTCGGTAATGTGGCCGGGTGGGCCTTTGATTTCGGTACCGATTTCGGCGCGCAGCTCCGCCAGTGCCTCGTCGGTTACATGGTCAAACGTTTGCTTCTGGGGTGCTGCGGTCATGACGTTCCTCTCTTTAAAAAAACGGTGTAACTATTCGGGCGCCAACGATAGGGTATATCAAAGAAACGCCTTCCCCTTCAGGGGGAAGGGACTGTGCAACCCGGAAGCGTAGATACATATGCCAAGGCGTTCTCTCGAACCCGAATAGTTGAAAATCGGTTACGCTGTTTTAGAAATCACACCGGCGTCGCGCAAACGCGCAATCTCTACTTCGGAATATCCGCACGAACGCAGAATCTCGGCATTGTGTTCGCCCAGCATCGGTGGCGCCGCGCATTCCGCCGGACCTTGGCCGCGCGTTTTGATTACCGGCCCCACCATTTTCACCGGGCCGTAGGTGGGGTGCGTGGCTTCAACCGTCATATTGCGATACTGAACATAATCTTGTTCCAGTGCTTCGCCCACCGACAGCACCGGCGCATGCGGCACATCGCCCACCGACAGCAGACGCAGCCATTCGGCCAGCGGCTTGCTCGCCACGAGTTTTTCAATAATCGGGTACAACTCGGCGGAATTTTCCACGCGCGATTGCGCGGCTGCAAAGCGTTCGTCGGTCGCAAGATCGTTGCGTCCGGCGGCCTCGCAAAAGCGGCGCCAGAACTTGGTGATGAATACCGCGAGTATCAAATCCTTGCCGTCGGCCGCACGGAACACGCCCACCGGCGCAATCGAGTGGTGCCGCGAGCCCACGCGATGCGGGCTTTTGCCGGTGGCGAAATACCAGCCGGCGGAATAACCGAGCATACCCATCAGGCAATCGAGCATCGAGATATCGATGTGCGCGCCTTTGCCGGTGCCCTCGCGTTCGTAGAGCGCGGCGAGTATGCCCATGGCGGCGAACATACCGGCGGCGAGATCGCCAATCGGAATGCCCACCTTGACCGGCATGCCGTCCGGCTCGCCGTTCAGGCTCATCACACCGCTCAAGCCCTGCACCACGTCGTTATAGGCGGGGGTTTGCGCGAGCGCACCGTCCTGGCCAAAGCCGCTGATCGAACAATAGATCAAGCGTGGATTGAGCTTGGAGAGGGTTTCATAATCGAGTCCGAGCGCGGCCATTTTGCCGGGGCGAAAATTTTCAACTACCACGTCGGCTTCGGCCACCAGCTTGAGCGCCACCGCTTTGCCTTCTTCGCTTTTCAAATTCAGCCCGAGGCTGCGCTTGTTGCGATTCAGACTCAAAAAATAATGACTTTGCCCGTTCACGAACGGGCGGTTCTCGCGCGTGGCGTCGCCTTCGGTGGGTTCTTCGACCTTGATGATGTCGGCGCCCAGATCGCCGAGTATCAGCGTGGAGTAGGGCCCGGAAAGTACCCGCGAAAAATCAACAATCTTTACCTTACCCAGTTGGATCGGCACGGAATTGTCCTCGTCCTGTGGTTACGTTTTTTGAATTGCGCAAACATGATGCGGAACATGAACGGCTTGTGAAGTGAAATTATCGCTCGTTTTACTCGGCGCGTATGCTCATTTCCCGGATCAACGTGCTCCACTTCGTGGTATCCGCTTTGACACCGGCAATCAGTCTGGCAGATGGACTTCCAACTGCGTCAAAGCCGATTTTAAAGAGTTTTTCCTTCACGCTTGCGGTGGCAAGCGTTCGCGCGATTTCACGATTGATGAATTCGATCACCGCAGGCGGCGTCGCGGCGGGCGCATACACGCCCAGATCGAGTATGGCCTCATAGCCGGGCAAACCCTGTTCCGCAATCGTGGGCAAGCCCGGCGCGAGCGGCGAGGGCTGCAGGCTGGTGACTGCCAGCGCCTTCAGTCGGCCGGCCTTGACGTGTCCCGGCACGCCGGAGGCCACGGCAAAATTCAGTTGCGCCTCGCCGGACACCACGGCCGTGAGCGCGGGCGCGCTCCCCTTGTAAGTGATGCGCACAATATCAACGCGCGCCATCGATTTAAACAATTCAGCCGCAAGGTGCGCCGATGAGCCGGCAACGCCCGCCGAGTAATTGAGCTTGCCGGGATGTGCCTTGGCGAGGGCAATCAAATCCTTGATCGATTTGACCGGCAGCACAGGGTGTACCACCAGAATGTTCGGTGAACTGGCGGCCAGCGTAATCGGTGCGAAATCACGGATGGGATCGTAAGGTGTCTTCTGCAACAGCGGCAACAGCCACACGGGGCTGCCATAGAACAGCAGCGTGTGACCGTCGGGCGGCGCCTTGGCCACGATCTGCGCGGGAATGCTCGCACTGCCGCCACGATTGTCCACCACCACCGGTTGTCCCAGTCTGGGGGCGAGGTCTTCCGCGATGATGCGCGCCACGATGTCCACACCGCCGCCAATGGCGGAGGTGACGATGCGGATGGGTGCGCTGGGGAAGGTTTGTGCAAGGGCTGCGTTGCTGAATAAAACGCTTGCCCCAACTGCAATGAGCCAGTCCATTTGCCGATGCAGCATGAGTCCTCCTGTGCAAAGACTACTGAGGTGATTGAAGACGTGGAAATGTTCAATGCCGCTATTTTACCCATGACCGGTAATTATCGGGATTGACAGGCCTATTCAGCAGCCTAAACTAAACGTCGAATCGTCGCATTTCGCGAGGTGGATACGGAGGTTGTGTGACAAGAATACTCAGTGCTTTATTGTTGTCGTTTTTCACCGTAGCGTCGCCATGGGCGAGCGCGCAATCCTGGCCCAATCGCCCGGTGCGCATGATCGTCGGCTTCTCGTCGGGCAGCGCAACAGATCTGACGGCGCGCCTGATCGCGCCCAAGCTTGCGGAAACGTGGGGTCAGCCGGTGGTGATCGAAAACCGCACGGGCGCCGGCGGCGCCATCGCCGCGTCGATGGCGGCGAGGGCTACGCCCGACGGTTATACGCTATTGGTGATCTCCGCGTCGTTTGCCATTACCTCCGTGCTGCGCGGCAATCAGGGCTACGACCCGCTGAAGGATTTTTCGAGTGTGGCGCAGATCGGTATTTCGACAGGCGTGGTGGTGGCCACGCCCTCGCTCGGCGTCAAGACGATCAAAGAGTTGATCGCCATTTCCAACGAGCGTCCCGGCAAGATATTGTTTGGCTCGGCGGGCGCGGGCAGTGGTATCCATATGACGGCGGAGCGCTTTCGAATGTCTGGCGGTTTCAAGGCCACGCACGTGGCGTTTAAGGGCCAACCGGAAATGCTGATCGAAATTCTGGCAGGGCGCGTGCATTGGGGTGTTCCGGGCCTGGGGCCGGCGCTGGGCATGATCCGCGACGGACGGATGGTCGCGCTGGCGGTGGTGACGCCGCAGCGCTCGCCGCTGTTGCCCGATGTGCCGTCACTTTATGAATTGCTGCCCACCTTCCGCCGCGACGCCGCGCATGCGCTGATCGTGCCCACCGGCACGCCGCGCGCCATCATCAACCGTATCAGCAAGGACGTGGCGACCGTGCTCGCCATGGCGGATGTCAAAAAGCAGATGGAAGCCATCGACTTCATTCCCTCGCCCAGTACGCCGGAGGAATTCGACAAGATACTGCGCGGGCAACTGAAGACCTTCGACGAAGTGGCGCGCTCGGCCGGGTTGAAGGGGCCGTGAGAGAATTGTCGGCGATGCCAAAATGCATAGGGGGACTGTTGCCGCTGTTACTCGCGGGACTGTCGCTCGCGGCGGATGCGCAAACCTGGCCCTCCCGCCCCATCCGCATCATCGTAGCCACCTCGCCACCCGGTGGCGCGGATACGGTCGCGCGCATGCTGGCGCCGGGCTTGTCTGAACGTCTTGGCCAGCAAGTGGTAGTCGAAAACCGCGCGGGGGCGAGCACGATGATCGGACATGAAGTCGCAGCGAAAGCAGCGCCGGACGGTTACACGCTGGTGATGGGCATCAGTACGCTCGCTATCAATCCAGCGACTTTCAGGAAAGTGCCGTACGACGCCTTGCGCGATTTCGCGCCGATCACGCAGGCGGTGAAGCAGGCGTTGCTGCTGGTGGTGCATCCGTCGTTTCCGGCGAAGTCGGTCAAGGCGCTGGTGGCGATTGCGAAGCAACAGCCTGGGGCGGTCAATTATTCCTCGCCGGGTTTCGGCACGAATCCGCAGATGGGCATGGAGTTGTTTCTCTACATGACCGGCACACGCTTGTATCACGTGCCGTACCGCGGCGGCGGTGAATCGATTATCTCGGTGGTGTCGGGGCATGTGCCGGTGACGGTGGCGTCGATGCTGGGCACTGTCCCGCAAGTGCGCGTGGGCCGGTTGCGTGCGCTGGGCGTCACCACCGCCGTGGGCGTGTCGCGTGACATCATCGCGCGCGTGAATAAGGAGACGGTGTCTATCCTGCGCGCGCCGGAGGTGACGGAGCGCCTCGCCGCCGATGGCAGTTTTGTGGTGGCCGGCACGCCGGATGAATTCGGCGCATTCATGCGCGCCGAAACCGAGAAGTGGGCGAAGGTGGCGAAGGCGGCGGGCATCAAACCCGAGTAGCCGCCTCGGCGACCTCACTTCAACCCGGCATCAAGTCGAATGCCGCACGGCGCGTCCACCGTCAACGGTGAGTATGGTGCCGCTGATGTAGGACGCACGCGCCGATGCGAGATATAACACGGCATCGGCCACTTCGTCGGGACGCGCCAGTCGCCCCAGAGGCGGGTCTTCCACCAGTTCGAGCCAGCGGTTTTTGTCGCCGAGTTCTTTTTGCGCGCGTTTTTCGAGACGCACACGCAAGCGGTCGGTTTCGATCTGGCCGGGGTTGATGCCGACGACGCGCACCTGATGATCCACGCTTTCGCCACCAAGGTTTTTGGTGAATGCCATCAGCGCCGCGTTGCCGGTGCTGCCGGTGATGTAGTCCTGCCGCAGCCTTTCGCCCGCGACGCCGATCACGTTAACGATGGCGCCACGCTTGCGCGCGCACATGCCGCGATAAATTTCACGCGTGAGATTGATGTAGCCAAACACTTTGAGTTCCCACGCGGCGCGCCAGCGCGCTTCGTCGATATCGAGCAGGTGGCCCGACGGGATGCCGCCGGCGTTGTTGACGAGGATATCCACGTCACCGCAGCGCTTGGCGAGTTCGTTGATGTTGGCGCTGACGCCGAGATCAAGCGCGTGGCAGGTGATATTCACTTTGCTTTCGGCAAGGATACTCGTGCGCGCGGTCTCAAGGTCTGCCGCAGTGCGCGCGGCCAGGTGCAGGTGGCAACCTTCGCGTGCGAAAGCCTGCGCCACCGCAAAGCCGATACCTCGTGACGCACCGGTGACCAGTGCGGTGAGTCCGTTGAGTTCTAGATTCATGGGTGTTCCGTAAGTATATGTTTTTATTGAATATTTTAAAAATAACAAGATGGGCGTAAACGAAGTGTAGCGCGACTGCGTTTTTACGTGACGCGAGCGGCGCGCTATTGCCGAACGCGCCGTAAGTCTCTATTGTTGCGATGCTTGATTAACCACCCACCCGGAGGAAAAGAAATGTTGAAGCGTTCGATAGCCGTAGTTGCAGCGATGATGCTCGGCACTGCCGCGTATGCGTATCAGGTTACTGGCCCGGTGCTCGAAGTCACCGATAGCAAAATCGTAGTAGACAAAGCCGGGGAACGCCATGAAATCGCCCGCGACAAGTCAACTAAAGGCGACAAAAATATCAAAAAGGGCGACAAAGTCACGGTGCAGTACAACATGACCGCAACGGAAATCGAAAACAAAACGCCGGCCAAAAAAGCCGACGCGAAGAAAGAAGCGCCCAAGAAGGAAGAAGCCAAGAAAGACGACAAGAAGGACGATAAGAAAGATGATAAGGCGGCAGCCAAGAAGTAACGCCACCCCACTCGCTGGAAAATGGAAAAGGAAGGTCGTTGACCTTCCTTTTTTTTAGGAGCGGGCTGAATGATTCGCGGACCTTGCGAGATACGCCGCGGCGCCGCTGTCGGCAGAACACATCGCAACGCAAATGATACCAAAGTGATACAACCGTGATTCAATCGCTGTTCACGATTATCGGCATCGTCGCGCTTGCCTGCACCGCAGGCGGGGCTATGGCGCAGGATATCCAGTCCAAGCCGAGGCGTATCGTCACCTTGGAGGCAGGCGGGGGCAATGACAATGTCGCGCGCCTGCTGGCGCTGGGTCTGACGAACGAGGGTGGCGGGCGTGTGATCGTTGAAAACCGCGGTGGCGCCAGCGGTGTGGTCGCCGCTGAAACCGTGATCAAGGCAGCGCCGGATGGCCTCACGCTCCTCAGTATCAGCGGTAGTTTGTGGACATTACCGCTGATGCAGCCGGTGCCCTACGATCCGGTGCAGGATTTGATGCCGGTCACGCTGGCGGTGAGCTCGCCCAACATTCTGGTGGTGAACCCCGCGTTGCCGGTGAAAACAGTTCGCCAGCTCATTGCATTGGCCAAGGCACGGCCGGGTGCATTGAATTATTCGACGGCGGGCGCGGGTTCGTCCGGGCATCTGTCGGCGGAATTGTTCCGCGTGATGGCGGGTGTAGACCTCGTGCGCGTGGCCTACAAAGGCGGCGCGGCGTCGATGACCGATCTCATCAGCGGCCAGGTGCAGATGTCGTTCACGTCCACCGGTTCGGCAGGCGGTCATGTGCAGTCGGGGCGGCTACGCGCGCTGGCAGTGACCAGTGCGAAGCCGTCCGCGTTGCTGCCGGGCGTGCCGCCTGTCGCCACCGAAGGATTGCCCGGTTATGAATTGGTGTCCACCTATGGTGTGTTCGCGCCCGCCCGCACGCCGGCTGCCGTGATTGAACGTATCAACCAGGGGCTTGTGCGCGCGCTACGTACCCCGGAAATCAAGGAGCGCTTTTTCAAAGCAGGGGCGGAGGTGGTTGCCAGTTCGCCGCAGGAATTTGCGGTTGTCATCTGGTCGGATACACAGAAACTCGGCAAACTGATCCGCGACGCAAAGATACGCTCAGATTAACTCGTGGCGCCGCGCGCGGTGTCGATGATCCTGATCGCGTCACCTTTGTTCACGTCGTTGCCGCGCCATGCGACGTGGCCATCGGGGCGTACCAGGACCAGCGGCGACGCGTAGAGTTGCGCGATGCCGGCATCCGTCAGGGTGTGGACCGACAAGGGCACGTTGCGCAGGTGTGCTGCCGCAACAAGGTCATCAACGGCTTGCTGGCGTGCCTCCGGAAAACGTAACAGAGTGAAATCACGGCCAAACAGATCGAGAGTGGAGCGGCCATCCGCAAGCCACGCGTGCGGTGCGCGCGCGCCGGGGCGTGCAGTCTGCACATACTTGGCCTGATCGGGTGGCGCGGGGCTGCCGTCGGGGATACAGATGGGGGAGTCGTCGTAACGGTAGCCCATCTGGATGCCCGAAGGGTCCCAGTAGCGCGCCTGCATGGCTGCGGCGAACGACGCGCTGATACGGCTGCGCGCGTTGTCGCCCTCCACGCCGTCATCGAGAATTGCGCTGCAATTGGCCGGGGAAGTCAGCACTTTGAAATTGTCGGTCGATGACACGGCATTGCGGATGGCCACCGGCTTGCGTTCGATTTCATAGCTGTCGATGAGATGCGGTCCACCCCAGCCTTCAATCATCGCCGCCAGTTTCCAGCCGAGATCAACGGCGTCGCCAACGCCGGTGTTCATGCCCATGCCCCCGGTGGGCGACATCGCGTGCGCGGCGTCGCCGGCCAGCAGGATGCGCCCCTCGCCGAAACGGGCCGCGGTTTGTTCGCGCCGGCGCCACGGCAGCACCGCCATGATTTCAAAATCCACGTCGGTGTGCCCCAGCGCGCGGCGCACCCATGAGGCTGGGTCAAAGGTGGCGAGGTCGAGCTTATTCTGGTTGCCATGCACGGTCAGCCGCCACAGATTGGCCCCATCGACCGTAGTGAGATTGCCCCAGGTGCCTTCGGGGCCGAGAAAAATAAAACGCTCGGCTTGCCCGTAGTGGCAGTGTTGCGTCCACTGCGGCACGCGCACGGTGATCCCGATCGAGTAGCTCAATTTCGGCGTGCCCTGCATCGGGATATGCATTGCCTCGCGAACGCTGCTGTCGACGCCATCGCAAGCAACCAGATAACGTGCGCGGATGTGCGATTCGGCTTGCGTGGCGCTGTTGCGCACTGTGGCCAGCACGCAATCAGCTTGTTGCTCGAACTTGAGTAGTTGGGCGTGGTTGCGCACAGTGATGGTGGGCTGTTGCGCTACCGCCTGTTGCAGTATCGGTTGCAGCCAGTTTTGCGGGCAACGCTGTTTTTTCTCGCAGGCGTAGCTGGGTACGGGCATATCACGCAGGCTCGGGTGCGCGTCTACAAACAGCGGCGCCCGGCTGATGTCCGTGCAGATCACGCGAGACATGCGAAAGTCGTCGGGGAATCCTGCTTCCCGCACCGCTGACGCGATATGCCAGCGTCTGAAGAACTCCATCGTGCGCACGGCGATATGGCCGATTTTCGAATGCTCGATACGCCCGTCGCCGGCCTCGATCAACTGGGCATGGATGCCGCGCCAGCCGAGGTCGAGCGCCAGGGACAATCCCACGGGGCCAGCGCCCACGATCAGCACCGGTGTGTCAGAAGTCAAGGACATGCTGAATGCTCGCGAGCGTCATGTGCAACGCTGTGCATGGGGTTGTGGAAGGGAAGGTTGGGTTGATGGCGAAATTGATTATGCGGCCATCCGCGGTTGAAATAAAGCGCGGCAACAGGCACATGACGGCCGCAGTGAGAAAGGGCCGGTAACGATGTAGAATTCCGCCATTCTTTTCTTCACCGGGTTCGTGGCTTCCATGCTTAGACGACTTGCCGTATTCGCGATTATCCTGCTGGTACTGGTCGGTGGCTGTGCGCGATTGCCACGTACCGGCCACACCACGCTCAAACCGACAAACCTGGCAGAGCTACAGGGACAATTGTTGCGCCATAAGTCGGTGCTGGATGAGTTCCGTTTGCGCGGCCCGTTTGGCGTGGTGACGCAACAAAATTATCCGTTAAACCTTCCTGACGGCGAAGCCATCGCGGCGGATTTGTATTTGTCCGCGCCCGCTGAGAAAACGTCTTTGGTGATCTTTTTGCATGGCTTGGACAACTCGAAGGACGATCATGCCTATCAGGCTTGGCATGTGGCGTCGTGGGGCATGCACAGCATGGTGCTGCAACTGCCCAATCAGGGGCCGTGGGTTGAAAACGGCAGAACGTTGGCCCGAATTGTCGATTACATTTATCGCCGTCCGGAAGTGGTTGACCGGCGCATCGATGTGAGCCGGATTATTCTGGTTGGGCATTCGTATGGCGGTACCGCAGCGGCTATTGCGATGGCCGAGGGTGCACCCGCCGCGAGCGGTATCTTGCTGGATCCGGCGGGCATCGGGCAGAATTTGCCAAAATTCCTGAGCCAGATTAACCGGCCGGTATTGGTGCTCGGCGCTGACGAGCGGGTTTCGCAGACGCGCGACCGAGATTACTTTTATACATTCATCCGCAACGGCGTGGCTGAAATCTCCATTGCCGGTGCGGCACACACAGATGCCCAGTATCCAGCGGAGTTACCCATGCAACTGTTTGCCAGCAACTCGGCCGATAATGAAGAAATGCAAATTACCTTTGTCAGCGCGATCACTTCGGGCGTGTTCAGTTTTTCTGCGACCGGAAAATTTGACTATGCCTGGGCCAGTTTTGGCGATGCCATCCGAAGTGGTAGGATATTTAACGCGAAAAAGAAATGAATTCAGATTTCCCCGAGAACAGGCAACCAGTTCAATTTGGCGTTTTTATACGTGATTCGATGATGGCTCATAAAAATACCGGTGTATCCCTGATCGTTCTGCTCGTCTTGCAAACGCTTTGGATGGCCGCGTCTCAAGCACAGTCGCCTGCCAATGCTTCGTTTCGAAACGAAATTTCGCGACAGGAAAGTATCTATCAGAGCACGGGCGACCAAGTGCCAAAAGGCTATAGCATCGACCGGTCGCTTGAGGACTATACGCGTGGATTAACAAGTGAATTTGACCATGCGTTGGCCAATCTGGGTCCGAAGGATCGATGGCTGGATATCGGTGCGGGCAAGGGGCACGCCATTTTGGATTACCACACGCCCGGTTACGATCTCACGCGTCCGGGCGGTTTTATACAACGGGGCAAGGCGCAGTCAGTCGCCATATCCATCGAAGACCGGCGCTCCATCCGATGGCAGCAAGAAGCTGCGAGCCATGGCGCGAATAAGACGCAGTATTTATTCAGCAAACGTTTGCAGGAGTATTCGCTACAGGAACTCGGAAAATTTCAAGTCATTACCGATGTCATTGGCGGTTTTTCATACTCACCCAACCTGTCCGAATTTATGGAGAAGACGTTGGGATTTCTGGAGTTGAACGGCAGCTTTTTTACCCTGTTGCAGGATGTGCGCTCCGAAGGTGGCGCCAATCAACCCTTCTATACCGGCGCCCGATTCCTGACCGAAATTACAAAGGCCGACGGCTCTGAAATGAAAGTATGCGCCTGGCTCAAAAGCATTACCTGTGTAGAGGTGTCCTGCGAATTTACAACGAGTTGGAGGCCGCCGATCGAGGCGTATCGTGTGCGCAAAGTGTGCGATAACGTGACCGTTCCCGCGCTGACGCCGTTGCTTTACGAGGCCGGAACGCCGCCCGAACGGCGATATCAAATAGGAAGTTCGTTACCGGCGCCGTCTGGCGCCACGCGCTGATTCCGGAACTTTTCCGGGGCGAACCAGAACGCGGCTTCACGGCTGGCTTCACCGCGCCAACAAAAACGCCACCGCGAGGGCGGCGTTTCTATTAAATGGTGGCGGCGACTACCGAGTACTTTCAATAAGTGATTGAATTTACTTATTTATTTTTATTGCTGTTTGATCGGATGCCCCCAAAGTTGCCCCTGAATCTACTGGTTGTCTCGCTCATCGAATGTGTGTGGAGTCGGTGCGATACTGTTGCTGAAATGTTTTTGGCAGCGCGCAAATGGGTCAATCAACCGCCGCAGTGCAAGCCGAACATACAAAACGCGAGCGCATCATGTTTAACCGCAAAGACACCAAACAGCCGGAACAACCCGCGGCCGCGCGAGACTCAACGTCTTGGACAATGTTTTTCCGCTCCATCAACGCAAATCACAGTGTCAAGGGACATGTGCGCAAAGATGGGGCTTACGTGCCGCCGCATAGGCAATCGAACGCCGATAAGTACGTCAATAACAATTGGTCAACGAAACCAAATCGCAATCCGTACACAGACAAGGAAGGGACGCGCACTAATCCTGAACGTAAATAACGGTCGATTAGGAATGCCGTAATGGGCAAGCTCATCTATCTGGATCACTACCGATTGCAGGGATTGGCGACATAGCCAAGGCAGAAGGGATTGATGTGACGCAAGCCCGGCGGTTGCTGCGGTTGACGCTGCTCGCGCAGGCGGTGATCGAAAAACTGCTCGCCGACACCGATGCTTTGATCAACCTGGAGTCCGTGCTGCGCCGGGTGATGCCACTGGATTGGCAGGCGCAGGAGGCGGTGTTCGCGGGGCGGTAGTCAGCACATCGAGTGCGCAAAGCTATTATTTTTGGAATGTGGATGTGAAAGACTTTGCCGGGCGGCTGTTCACCCTAACGTTCAGATAGCCCATAATGCCTCTTTTCGAGTGCTTGCCGAATCGACCTTAATCAGTGACATTTCGGGGGCAGTGCTAACAGGACGGATTCGGATGAAAAGTTATTTTCGAATGATTGTTTCTTTGATCATGATCTGCCTGGGCTCAGAGGTGGCGGCTCAGGTTTCATCCGGCACTGCATTTGCGGTGGCTTCCGGATTATTGATCACCAGTCATCACGTCATCAATGGCTGCAGTTCCGTAGATGTAATCGTGCCGGATGGGCGCCGTGCCGGGGCCGTGGTCGATGCCGACGATCTCATCGATCTGGCGTTGTTGCGCGTCACCGGCATCCAGGGATCGACAGCTCGCTTACGCCGTCCGTACAATGTTCGCCTGGGCGAATCGGTGGCGGTGTTTGGATTTCCGCTGGCCGGCTCACTCACCAGCGGCGGTAACTTTACCTCTGGCTTGGTGAGTGGCCTGCGCGGTTTGCGCGACGCGGCTGGCGAAATTCAGATCACCGCGCCCGTTCAGCCAGGAAACAGCGGCGGCCCGGTGCTCGATGCATCGGGTCTGGTCATAGGCGTGGTGCAGGCGAAACTCGACGCGCTGCGTTCGGCGATCACTACCGGCGATATTCCACAGAACGTCAATTTTGCGATATCGCTCGACGTCCTGGCAGGATTTCTGGCCAAGAACAAAGTGGCTTTTCGCGATGCGGTCAGCAGTTCGCCCGTGGACACGGCGCGCCTGGCTGAGTTGGCGCAGAGCTTCACTTACCGCGTCGAGTGCCGAGGCAAGTCGCAACAAGCGGTGTCGCCTCCGGGCGCCAAGCCCAGGCCGCCGGCGACAGGGTCATCGAAGCCAGCTTTCAAAGACTGCGCCGATTGCCCGGAGATGGTGGTCATACCGGCGGGACGCTTCGTGATGGGTGAGGTGCCGGGCGAGGAAGAGCGAGAAAAAGTCCCTGAACAATTTCGCAACCGAAGCCAGCCGCAGTTCTGGGTCGATGTGGCGAGTTTTTCTGCTGGGAAATTTGAGGTCACGCGAGGCCAGTATCGGGCGTTTGCTCAGGCAACGGACCGCAGCAGTGACGGATGTTTTGTCTGGACCGGGGCCAAGTTTGAACACGACCTCTCCAAGGACTGGCGTAACCCCGGCTATGTGCAGGAGGAAACGCACCCTGCGGCGTGTGTCAGTTGGAATGATGCCAGCGCTTATGTGACTTGGCTGAGCCAGAAGACCGGCAAGAACTATCGACTACTTTCTGAGGCTGAATGGGAATACGCGGCGCGGGCCGGTACGACGACGACACGTTTTTGGGGTGACGATGGAAATATGTCCTGTGGCTATGCCAATGGATCTGATCTCACCGCCCACGCGCAGGTGCCGGGTTTTGACAAGTTTGTGGTAGCCAATTGCAATGACCGATACGCCTATACGGCACCGGTTGGCAGTTACCGCCCCAATGCCTTCGGTCTGCACGACTTGCTGGGCAACGTGTGGGAGTGGACGCAAGACTGCTGGAACGAGAACTACAGCGGCGCACCGGCGGACGGCAGTGCGTCGGTTACCGGTAACTGTTCCCAGCGCGTGGTGCGCGGCGGTTCCTGGTTCTTCAATCCTCAGTTCTTGCGCGCCGCTTTCCGCCTCTGGGACTCCACTGCCGTCCGGGGCAACTTCGGCGGTTTCCGTGTTGCCAGGACTGATTAAATCATGAGTCTTGGCTTCTTTACCTCTTATGCTTTGCGCGCGTGAGTGTGCTTCGATTTTATCGACCCCGTTTTTTGAATAAGCGAAGAGCATCAAAACTGACCCTGCGCGCGCCACCGGCCCCGTACTCGAAGCGATGCACCGGTTTCTGCTCTGGCTGGTGCCGACCATTGAGGGATTTCCCCGCAGTCAGAAATTCATGCTCGGCGACCGGATTCAGTCGATTGCACTGGCGGTGCTCGAAGCGTTGATCGAAGCAACTAACAGCCGTAGCCGTGATCGTCAGCTGAGCGAGGCAAATCTTGGCTTGGAGAAGTTGCGTGTTTTGTTTCGCATCGCCAAGGATCTGCGCCACCTCGATGCGCGGCGCTACGAACACGCAGCCAGGACGCTCGATGAGGTCGGGCGTATGGTTGGCGGATGGATTAAAACAAATTGTGCCGCGCAAAGCTAACGGCTTATTTTTGCACATTGCGAATTTCCCGGCGCTGATTGAAGCGGCCCGGCGGGCTACGCGTGGCAAGTCACAGGGTTACTGAAGAACTTCAAGTTGCTGCTGCCCAACAACAACACCGCGACCTTCACGGCTTACGTGAAGAAGTTCAATAGCCAAGGTGCAGTGGATCAGGCGATCCGGCGCTCAGCGGACTTGCGCATCTCAGGTCTCATTTCGTGGGCGTAAAGCCCCCCTGACTGGACCAAGAGCCGGGCCTATTGGTAGTCGTCCTCGCGTTGATGCTTCACGGCCAAAATCGTTACTGCATCCAACGCAGGCTCGAACCGGTAAAGCGCTAAGTAGCCGCTGGCACCAAAGTCGATGACCAACTCGCGCAAATCTTCGCTGTCCTCAACCAGCCTGCCACTGTTGGGCGCATGGGTCAGCGGCCGGAACGCTTCGCGGATGGCCAGCATCGCTCGCTTGGCCGCGTTGACTTCTTTGCCAACAAGGAACGTGTGCAGACGGGACAGGTCAGATTGCGCCCGCGCCGAAAGCCTTACGTGTGGCATGCAGGAACGGGGGCTTCAGGGGTTTCTTGAACCTTATCTACCCAGTGACTGAACTCATCCAACGTGATGTGAAGACCCGTCTCCTTGTAGTGCTCGAAAGAGGATTCAGCAGCGGCGATGAAGTTTTGCCGGGCTTCTTCCTTCTTCACATATTCAAGGATGGCCTCTTTCATCAGGTAGTGCGGCGTGCGCTTTTTTGCCGTGGCTAGAGACGCAATGCGGTCCCGATCAGCGTCGTCCAGTTTGATGGTGACGGACCCGGTGCGGGGCTTTTCAACGCTAGATGTTTTCATGGTGTCACCAAGGATTACAAGGTAACACAAAGTGTAGTGATGCCGTCTTTTGATGTCAAGGGCTAAGCAGGACTACTTCGAGTAAAGAATCAATGTCCTTTTTGTGCTGCGGCGTGGCTTTTATGCGTTTGTAGGTTCACGCGGTGCTGGCCAAGGACAGCCATGAGCGTGGCGGTGCCACCAAGATAGAGGAATCTGCGGGAATCGGGCGGGAAAACGCGCCGCCGCCGAAGCGACGCGCGC